>CAZLHQ010000055.1:0-18397 GCA_964559355.1 uncultured Hyphomicrobiaceae bacterium | reverse complement strand
CCGCAGACGATCGCCAACCGCCTCATCCAGCAGTTCCGTCTCGTCCCGCTTTCGCAGACGCAGCTCACCATGCTCGGCGTCAGCCTCTACCGATTTCGTATTCCGACGAGTAGCACGGTTGAGGAGACGGTCGCCACGCTGGCGCAACAGCAAGGCGTTGCCTCCGCCCAGCCCAACATCCTCTATCGTCTCAACACCGACGTGCCAGCAGCCTCCGGCGCAACGGGCACCGGCACGTCAACCGGGCTGCCGCAATACGCTCTCGATCTCATCGAGGTCAGAAAGGCGCATGCCATAAGTCGCGGCAGCAATGTGCTGGTGGCGATCATCGACACGGGTATCGACGACAAGCACCCCGAGATCGACGGCGCCATCAGCGCCCACTACAATGCCTTCGCCGGACAGCCGCATACGCCCCGCACCCACGGCACGGCGATTGCGGGCATCATCACTGCGCACCGTGAGCTACAGGGCATCGCCCCCGAGGCACGCATTCTGGCCGTGCAAGCGTTCGGCGCCGAAACCGCCGATGGCGCGGGCAGCGGCAACAGCTATCGCGTGGCAAGCGGGCTCAACTGGGCGTTACTCAAAGGCGCGCGCATCATCAATATGAGTTTTGCCGGCAGGCTGCCCGACACGCTGGTTTCTCGCCTCATCGACAAGGGTGCACAATCGGGCGTCATCCTCATCGCCGCGGCCGGAAACGGTGGGCCCGACGCCAAGCCACCGTTCCCGGCCTCGCACGAAGCTGTCATCTCCGTCACTGCCATCGACGATGGCCGCCAACTCTACCCGCACGCCAATGTCGGCGCCTACATCGATCTGGCCGCGCCCGGCGTCGAGGTCATGGCGCCTGCCGTCAACAAGGGGTACGACCTGGCCACCGGCACCTCGTTTGCCGCCGCCCATGTATCCGGCCTGGCGGCACTGATGCTGGCGGCCGAGCCCACCTTGAAACGCGATGCACTGCTGGAGCGTCTCAAGGCGACTGCCGTGGATCTGGGCGCGCCCGGCCCCGACCCAAAGTTTGGCGCTGGCTGCATCAACGCTGCGCGCGCACTCGGCGACCATAATGCCGTGGTTGGCGGTCCGCGCTGAACGTGCCGCCTGCAGCAATCCCACTTTAAGGCGGCGAAGAAACCTGGATTTCGCACGCCGATTCGCCCGCCGCCCTCCAACCCGCCCGGCCCCAGCCGTTAACGGCCACACCGCTTTGCCGCCGCTATCCGCCCTCAATGTGCTGCAATCCGCCATCGGGCCCGGCCTACCAGAGCCTGATCGTCTGAGATAGAACTGCTTCCGGTTCCATCGATGGCGTGAATCAGACTCTCAATCAAGGACTTAGAGCAGGCCACCAGGGCACAAGCGATTCCATCAAGATCGGACCTGCTCTAAGCGTTCTATGCTATCGAATGGACCCGAAGCGTCGGACACGGACCTTGCCAATCTGAACTTTGGAACCTGGCATGTTGCAAAAGCGGTTAACCAGCGTATCGACCGAACCGGGGGCCACTGCCGCCCCGGACGAAACGCGCCGCGCCGACGGACACGCCTCAACCTTATCTCCACGACCGCCATCGCGCGGGCGGCGGATCGCGACCGGCTTCGCCAAGACGCTGCTGCCGGTGCTCGCCATTGCCGCCGGCTTTGCCGGCTTCAAGTATCTCAAAGCGACACGGCCAGAGACGCCGAAACAGCCGCAGGCCGAGCGAACGTTCGCCGTCGAGACGGTTGCCGCCCACCGCACCAGCGCTCAGCCAACGCTGCGTCTCTACGGCAGCACCGTTGCTGGCCGGCAGGTCGATATTCGCGCGCTGGTCGCAGGCCGTGTCATCGAAACCAACGACGAGCTGCGTGAGGGCGGGCGCATCGCCGCTCACACGCGACTTTTGACCATCGATCCCTTCGACTACAAGTCGGCGCTCGATGAGGCCAGGGCGCAACGCTACGAAACCGCGGCGCGGCTCAAGGAACAGGAGGCATCGCTCGGCGCGGAGAAAACCACGCTGACGCATGCACGCGCGCAACTGGTGATAGCCGAAGCCGATGTCGCCCGGGCCGAGCAATTGACCGCGCGCGGCAACCTGTCTGACCGCAGCCTCGACGACCGCCGCCAGGTGGTTCTGCAGCGCCGCCAGGCGGCCGATCAGCTGCAAAGCTCCATTCCCGTCTGGGAAGCCCGTATCGCACAAACGAAACTGACGGCCGAGCGGCTCGACGTCGCCATCGAGCGGGCGCAAAGGCGGCTTGCCGAAACTCGGCTCGAAGCGCCATTCGATGCGTTCGTAACGGAGGTCGCTGCCCAGGTCGGGCGCATGGTCTCGGTCAACGACAAGGTGGCGACACTGATCGATCGCAGCTGGATCGAGGCACAATTCTCGCTCTCCGACAGTCAGTTTGGCCGCATCACCGCCGAGGATGGCACACTTGAGGGCCGCAAGGTGGTGGCGCGCTGGAAGCTGGGTGAAGCGACATTCGCTTTCGACGCCATCGTCACGCGTGTTGGCGCGCGCATCACGTCGACAACGGGCGGCGTCGATGTGTTTGCAAGGATCGCAACCCCCGAGCAACCCGTGCAGATCAGGCCGGGCGCATTCGTCGAGCTGGAGGTACCCGACGTCTCGTTCGACGACGTGGTGCGCGTGCCGAGCACGGCTCTCTATGATCGCGATACGGTGTTCGTCGTCGTCGACGGGCGTCTCGACCCGCGCAAGGTTTCGTTGATCGGCACGGCGGCGGGCGACATCCTCATTCGCGGACCGCTGCAGAATGGCGAGCGCATCGTCACCTCGCGCCTGTCGACGCCGGGCAAAGGACTTGCCGTCAAAGATGTGACAATGCCCAGCGCGACCACACCCACCGCAAAAGCACCCGCAGGGGCAGTGCCATGAGTAGCGCGGCATGAGCGACGACAGCAGCCGCGACGGTGGCGATTCCTCCGCTCACAACAACATCATCACGACGTTCGCGCGCCATACGACCGCGCCCAACCTGCTGATGGCCGTGCTGGTTCTGGTTGGCGTATTCGCAATCGCCAAGCTCAACCGGCAGTTCTTCCCCAACATCGACGTGCCCACCATCACCGTCAGCGTGGCGTGGCCTGGCGCCAGCGCCGACGACACCGAGACCAACATCCTCGACGTGCTCGAGCCCGAGCTTCGCTTTCTCGATGACGTCTACGAGGTGACGAGCGTCGCGCGCGAAGGCGGTGCCGTCATCTCGATCGAGTTCAATTCGGGCGCCGATCTGCAGAAAGCACAAAGCGACATCGAGCAAGCCGTCGGCCGCATCACGACGCTGCCCGACACATCCGAACGGCCGATCATCAGCCGCATCACCCTATTCGACAGCGTCGCCAAGATCGCCATCTCCGGGCCGTTCAGCGAACAGGTGTTGAAGACTTACGCCAAACAATTCCGCGACGGTCTTCTGGACAAAGGCATCGACCGCGTCGTGCTTTCTGGCGCTCGCGACGAGGAAGTGTGGATCTCCATTCGCGATGCCGAGTTGCGGCGCCTCGGCCTCACGCTGGAGGGCGTCTCCCGGCTGGTGCGCGAGAACACGCTCGACGTTCCCGCCGGCCGGCTCGACGGTGCGGCTGAAGTGCAACTGCGCTCCAAGGCCGAGCGCAAGACCCCCGAGGCAATCGGCGAAATCGAAATCAAGTCCGCAACCACCGGCGAGCGCGTGCTGCTGAAGGATATCGCCAGCGTCGACACGCGATTCGACCGCGACGGCAAGATTGGGGTCTTCAAGGGCGAACGGGCCATCGAGCTGCAAGTGCAGCGCTCGCTTTCCGCCGACACCCTCGTCACCATGCGGTTGATGAACGAGTATCTCGATGCCATCCGGCCGACTTTGCCGCCAACGATGAAGTTCGAGGTCTACGATATCGCCGGCAAGCTGGTGGTGCAGCGCATCGGCATCCTGGTCGAGAACGGCATTCAGGGCCTCACACTGGTGCTGTTGACGCTCGTCATCTTCCTCAACGCGCGCATTGCATTCTGGGTGGCGATGGGCATACCCACATCCTTGCTGGCGGCACTTGGAGTCATGTACGTCACCGGCCAATCGATCAACATGGTGTCGATGTTCGCGCTCATCATGATGCTCGGCATTATCGTCGATGACGCCATCGTCGTTGGCGAGGAAGCGGCAACCAATGAAGAGTTCGGGCTGCCGAGCCTGCGCGCGGCTGAAGAGGGCGCGATGAAGATGATGGCGCCGGTGCTTGCCGCCTCATTGACCACGGCATGCGCCTTCCTGCCCATCTTCTTCATCGGCGACCGCATCGGCGACATCTTCCGCGCTATTCCATTGGTCGTGCTGTCGGTGCTCGCCGCTTCCACCATCGAATGCTTCCTGATCTTGCCGGGTCACTTGAGCCACAGCGGCCAGGCCAGGCTCGCGACAGCACAGCCACATCGCTGGCGAGCTGCGTTCGATCGCAAGTTCAACTGGTTTCGCGACCGCATCGTCGGCCGGATCTCGGCATTGACGTACCGCTGGCGTTACACGACGGTGGCGGTGCTAATCGCAGTTCTGATGGTCAGTGTCGGCTTGCTCGCGGGCGGCCGTGTCGGCTTTGAATTCTTCCCCTCGCCTGAGCCGGAGAACATTTCAGCAGCGATCTCGTTTGCGCCGGGAACGCCGCGCGATACGCAGTTGCGCACCATCGCGACGCTTGAGCAGGCGCTCGCTAACGCCGAGAAGCAGCTGCTCGGCCATGACCGCGACGAAAAGGCCACCGCGCCCGGCAGCGCCAGCGACGAGCACCTGGTGGAGACCGTGTTCACGACGCTGGGCCAGGCCGGCCGCTCACAAGGCGACAGCGTCGCCGAGATCGACGTGCAGCTGACGCCGAGTGAGACGCGCACCATTTCGACCAAGCGCATCATCACCGCCTGGAACAAGGCGCTACCCGTCATTCCCGGCATCGAGCGCATCGCCATCACCGGCCGCCGCGGCGGTCCGCCCGGACGCGACATCGACGTGCGACTGCAGAATGCCCCCATTGAGGTTTTGAAGGCCGCTGCGGAGGACGTGAAGCAGGCCCTGACCGGCTTCCCCGGCGTCTCCGGCATCGATGACGATCTGCCTTATGGCAAGCAGGAGCTGGTATTCACGCCAACTCCGCGCGGGCTATCGCTCGGCTTCACCGGTCAGTCGCTCGGCCAGCAGATCCGCAGCGCGTTCGAAGGCAACATCGCGATCAAGTTCGCGCGTGGCGACGAAGAGATCACCGTTCGCGTCAAGCGCGAGCAGGACCTGCAAGGAATTGCCGACTTGCAGCGACTCTATCTCACCACGCCGCGCGGTGAGCGTGTGCCGTTGACCGAGATCGTGAGCATTTCGGAGCGGCGCAGCTTCTCCATCATCCAGCGCAAGGGCGGCATCCGCACCGTCGGCGTCACGGCCGATGTCGACGCCGAGCAAACCAAGTCGCAAGACGTGCTCGACCGATTGACGCGCGAGGTGATGCCCGGCCTCGTTGCAAAATACGGCATCGGCTACGTCTACAAGGGGCGCGCCGACGAAACGCAGCGCTCCTTCAAGGATCTGACGGCTGGCTCGCTGCTGGCGCTGTCGCTCATCTACATCATTCTGGCGTGGGTCTTCTCCAGCTACTGGAAGCCGCTGACCGTGATGGCGATCATTCCTTTCGGGCTCGGCGGCGCCGTCTTCGGTCATTACGTGATGGGCTACAATCTCACCATCATCAGCATGATCGGCCTGCTCGGACTGTCGGGCATTCTGGTCAACGATTCGATCGTACTCGTCAGCCGTATTCGCGAACGGCTCGCTGATGGCGACTCGCTGGAATTGGCCGCCATAGGCAGCGCCAAGGATCGCCTGCGTGCCGTGCTGCTGACGTCGCTGACGACCATCGGCGGCTTGGCGCCGCTGATGTTCGAGACCAGTCGGCAAGCGCAGTTCCTCATTCCCATGGCGATCACGCTCGTGTTCGGTCTCGCCACCTCGACCATTCTTGTACTGGTGCTGGTACCGAGCCTGGTCGGCATCGGCGGCGACGTCGGCAGGCTGTTCAAACGCATCTACGGCCGATCAGCATCGCGCACGGCTGCCATTGCGGACGACCGCAGGCACTCGGGAACTACTGCAACCGATTGAGCATAATTCGAAGGCCGCGCGAAACAATTTGACATGAAACGTGATCGCAGGCTTGGTCGCGTCATGCATATGCGCGTGCAATTGTTGCCGCATGTTCGCGGTGGGGCGACAAAAGCCTCCATATTCCACGGCTCGGCGCTGCTGACCCACCTTGTGGAGTCGGTCGTCGTCGGGTTCGATGCTTGGCGAGTATAACCCGCGTCAGACATGGTCCCTTCTCATCGGGACCGCGGATGGTGCGCGACCGTGCGATTTGTGCCCGATCTTGAAGAGGACTTTTATCGATGCGTACCTCTTTTCGCCTGATGCGCCGCTTGACCCTTGCCGGCCTTGCAGCCGTGCTGATGCTGCCTGGCGCAAAGCCAGCCTCTGCCCAGGACTTCTTCTCGTTCCTCTGGAGCGGCGGCTCGCGCGACGTGGTCTCCTTCCCGTCGAGATACAAGCCGGGCCAGGTCATCGTCTCGTTTGGCGATCGCAAGCTCTATTGGGTGCACCGTACCGGCGAAGCGATCAGCTATCCCATTGCGGTTCCGCGTGAGCAAAGCCGCTGGTCGGGCACGACGAGCGTATCTTCCAAGCGCGTCAACCCGTCGTGGACGCCGACGCCGACGATGCGGCGCGAGAATCCCAAGCTGCCGGCATTCGTTCCCGGCGGCCACCCGCTCAACCCACTGGGCGTGCGCGCCCTCTATCTCGGCGGCAGCATGTACCGCATTCATGGCACCGATGCGCCATGGACCATCGGCACCGCCGTCTCCAAGGGTTGCATCCGCATGTACAATGAGGATGTGCTCGACCTTTATCCTCGTGTGCCGGTCGGAACGAGGGTCACGGTAACGTGGCAGCGCTTCAATTAGCGCGTGGCGTGCCTTCTGGCCGACGCAGAGACGGTACTCGGAAAATAAAAGGCCCGCTGCATGTGGCGGTCCTTTTCGCTTTCCAGCGTCCGGGCCATACATCGAATGCGATCAACCGAGCGCGGCGCGGGCGCTGCGAGCGCAAGACACGCCGTTGTGTCTGCGGCCACGACAGACAAGCTTGCACACCACGCCTGCCAAGTTATAACATTACAATGAGAATGATGGCGAGATTGGCGAACATGACCACCCTTTCCGGCCGCGACTTTTGCCGTGCCGCGCCGCCATGCCGCGCCGACGAATAGCAACGAACAAGGGAAAATTTCCATGACCATCGGAATGCTGCCTCGACTGGTTGCGGTTGTGCTGGCGGCGGCTATCGGCTTCTCGCAACCGGCTGCCGCACAATCGGGACTGCTCAAGAAAAAGACCAAGCTCGAACCGATCACGCTATCGGCCGGCAAACCACTGGCCGCCGCGCCCTATGAGATTGAAGCCGGCAAATTTTATTCGATCGATATCGTCGCGGATGGTTCGCAGGAACTGGGCATCGCCGGGCCGGAGTTCTTTCGCAATGTCTGGGTCAACGAGATCGTCATCAACGACATCGAGGTGCGGCCGTTGGGCGTCGATTCGCTCGAGTTCGACGGGGCCGGCAAGGCGACGATCAGCTTCATTCCGATCAGGCCCGGCACCTTCGAGCTGAAAATCCCCAAGACGTCCGGTGAAACGCAAAAGGCAATCTTCAACGTCAAGGGCTGACGGCAGCACAAGATTTTCCCGTGTCGCGCAGCTCGCGGCTGGCCGTGCATGCGCATTTGGATTTGACCGCAAGGATCGGGATGCGCGGGCGTTGCCACTGGCGTAGCCTTGCAGCATGACAAAACGAAACCCAACACGCGAACTGCCCACGACATCCGCGGCGGCCGTCGCAGACGATGCGCGCTGGCAGGCCGTGCTGGCGCGGGACGCACGTTGCGATGGACAGTTCGTCTTCGCGGTGGCGACAACTGGCATCTACTGCCGACCGACTTGTGCCGCACGCCGGCCGCGGCGGGAGAACGTGTCATTCCATGCCTCACCCGCCGATGCCAGGGCGCACGGCTTTCGCCCCTGCAAGCGGTGCACGCCAGACGATGGCGCACCACAACAACGCCTGATTGACCGCATCGCGCACGCCTGCCGGATGATCGAGGAGGACTGCGAACAGCCCAAGCTCGCCGAGCTGGCGCGTACAGCAGGTCTGAGCCCCTTCCATTTCCAGCGCACATTCAAATCGGCCACAGGCTTGACGCCTAAGGCCTACGCTGCCGAAGTCCGCGCCGCGCGCATGCGCCAATCGCTTGGCAACGCATGCAGTGTCACGGAAGCCGCCCACGATGCCGGCTTTTCCAGCAGCAGCCGCTTCTACGCGGCGCAGGGAGGTATTCTCGGCATGTCGGTCCGGTCCTATCGCGATGGCGGCGAGGGTGAGACTATCCGCCATGCCACGGCGGCATGCTCGCTCGGCGTCGTACTGGTGGCAGCAACCCGAAATGGAGTGTGCGCCATCCTGCTCGGCGATGCCGCCAACGCGCTGGAACAGGATCTTACCCGTCGCTTTCCCAAGGCAACGGTGGTGCCGGCAGACCGCACGTTCGCAACAACCGTTGCCGCCGTGGTGGCCTACGTTGAGACTCCGACATCTGGATTGGACTTGCCGCTCGATATACGCGGCACCGCATTCCAACACCGCGTCTGGCAGGCCTTGACCCGCATTCCACCGGGCGAGACGCGCAGCTATGGAGCGCTTGCCGCCGAGCTCGGGGCGCCACGCGCGGCGCGAGCAGTGGCACGGGCGTGCGCGCAAAATCCGCTTGCCGTGGCCGTGCCGTGCCATCGCGTGGTCGGCGCGGATGGAGCGATCACCGGCTACCGTTGGGGTGTGGAGCGCAAGCGCGTATTACTGGCGCGAGAGGTTGTCCATCCACCGCGCAAACCCGCCAAGCGCTAGAACCTGATCGACTGAGATGAAACCACTTCAGGTGCCATCAAGATCGAAGCTGCACTAGACCCGCTCAATCTGGGGGCGCAGCAAGGACCGGCACAATTGAAAGGGGTGGTGCCCAGGGGCGGAATTGAACCACCGACACTGCGATTTTCAGTCGCATGCTCTACCAACTGAGCTACCTGGGCAAAAGCCGGCCGCAGCCACTGGCCTTCGGCGAAGCTCGGCCCTTATAGTGAGTTGGCGGGGGCGTGTCCAGCACCCTTGAACGTGGTGCCAAACGCCCGTCTCGGCGGCCCGGAGCAAGCATGAGCACGCCGGACGAACAGCACGATATCCAACGAATCAGGCAGGCGACGAACCGAGCTCAGTCGGAAGCCGCCGACCCTACCGTATCAGCCTGGGTCAGCGCCAACGCAGGCACCGGCAAGACGCATGTCTTGACGCGGCGCGTGCTGCGGTTGCTGCTGGCCGGCACCCCGCCCGAACGCATCTTGTGCCTCACCTACACGAAAGCCGCCGCCGCCGAAATGTCGACGCGCGTGTTCCGCGAACTGGGCTTCTGGGTGACGAAGAGCAGCAGCGACCTCACGGCGGCATTGACCGCACTGCTCGGACGCACGCCCGATGCGATCGAGACGGCACGCGCCCGCACGCTGTTCGCCAGCGCCATCGAGACGCCGGGCGGTCTCAAGGTGCAGACGATCCATGCCTTCTGCGAACGGCTGCTGCAGCGCTTCCCACTCGAGGCCGGCGTTACCCCCGGCTTCAAAATTCTCGACGACGTGATCGCGCGCCAGCTCTTGCGCGAGGCGATCGACGACACGTTGAGCGACGCAACCGGCGCTCCCGAAGCGCCGCTCGGTCGCGCCCTGCGCATGGCCATTGCTTACGCCGCCGACGACGGTTTCGACGACGTGTTGCGTGCTGCCCTCGACCGCAAGGACTGGCTCGAATACGTCGTGCGCACATACGATCATGATGATGGCGGCGAACCACAAGACCCGTTTGACGCCGTTGCGGCGGAGTATCGACGTGTTTTCGGCGTGCCGCGCCATGCCACAGCCGATTCAATGGACGCTGAGCGTTCGGCCGTCCTCACCGATGCCGTGCTCGAGCATGCGGGCCAAGTGCTGGCATCGAGCGGCAAGTTGGATCAGGCGCTCGCCGATACCCTCACACGCGCCAAACGTGCGGGGCGCGACACCACAGCCCGTATCGGCGCCTTGCAGGAGGCGCTGCTGACCGAGAAGCGGGCGCCGCGCGCGGACACCCGCTTCATTGCCAAAGCCGTGCGACAGGCCGAGCCGGGGCTGACCGCTGCACTGACGCGGGCACGCGATGAATTCGCCCACCTCACCGAGCAGCGGCGCTCCCTCGACGTGATCGAGGCGACAACTGCCCTGCTGCGCATCGCCGACGCCGTATTGACGCGCTATTCCAAGCTCAAGGCGCGGCGCGCAGCACTCGATTTCGAGGACTTGATCAAGCGCACCGCGAGCCTGCTCGCCACATCCGACGCCGCGCAATGGGTGCTCTACAAGCTCGACGGCGGTCTCGATCACGTTCTGGTGGACGAGAGCCAGGACACCAGCCCCGAGCAATGGCGCATCGTGCAATCGCTGGCGTCGGAATTCTTTGCCGGCACCGGCTCGCGCGAGGAGCCGCGGACGCTGTTTGCCGTCGGCGACGAGAAACAATCGATCTACTCGTTCCAGGGCGCGCGACCGGAGGAATTCGCACGCATGGGCGCGCTGTTTCGAGCCGGTGCAGCGGCCGCCGGTGCGGCATGGCGCGACATCCCGCTGAACCTGTCGTTCCGCACCGTCGCTCCCATCCTCGATGCGGTCGACCGCGTTTTCGCAGACGACGGGCGCACACCCGGCCTCAACGCCTACACCACCACCGCGATCCGCCATGTCGCCAACCGCATCGGACATTCGGGCCTGGTAGAAATCTGGCCGACGGAAAAAACGGCGGCAACCGTGACGGCCGAGGCCTGGGCGTCAAGCGACGACGAGGGAGAAGCGCCCGCCGCCATGCGGCTAGCCGAACTCGTCGCCGACAAGATCAAGCGTCTGATCGAAGGCGGCGATGTCTTGGCGTCCGAGGCCCGCGCGATCACGCCCGGCGACATCCTGATCCTGGTGCGCAAACGCCAGCCCTTCGCGCAGCCGATGGTGGCCGCCCTGAAAGCGCGCAACATCCCCGTGGCCGGCGCCGACCGCCTCAAGCTCGCCGACCAGATTGCCGTTCAAGACCTTGTATCTCTCGGCGATTTCCTCACGCTTCCCGAGGACGATCTGGCGCTTGCTACAGTGCTCAAGAGTCCGTTGTTCGGCTTTAACGACGACGACTTGCTGCGGCTGGCGCACGGGCGGCGCGGCACGCTGTGGAAGGCGCTGCTCGACCAGCGCAGCGAGCATCAGGCCTACGAGGACGCCGCAGCGCTGCTGCGTGACTGGCGCCGCCGCGCCGACTTCCTGCCACCCTACGAGTTCTTCGCCGGCCTGCTCGATCGCGATGGCATGCGCGCGCGGTTGCTGGCGAGGCTTGGTGCGGAAGCCGCCGACAGCATCGACGAATTCTTGAACCTTGCGATCTCGTTTGACGATGCCGCGCCGCCATCGTTGACCGGGTTCCTCACATGGCTGCGCGAAAGCGATCGCGAGGTCAAACGCGACATGGAGCACGGCCGCAACGAAGTGCGCATCATGACCGTGCACGGCGCCAAGGGCCTGGAGGCGCCCATCGTCTTCCTGCCCGACACCTGCACGACGCGAACCGGCGGCAACCGCGTCAGCCTGCGCCCGATTGCGATCGCCACCTTGCCGCCCGATGCTCCTGCCGCCTATGCGTGGCAAATCAAGGGTTCGGGCAATCTCCCCGTGCTAGCCGCAGGCCGCGCCGAGGTTGCCGACCACGAAGCCGAAGAGCATAACCGATTGCTCTACGTTGCCATGACGCGCGCGCGCGACCGGCTCTATGTCGCCGGCTACGAGGGCAGAAAGGCGAGACCTGCCGAATGTTGGTATGACCTCGTCACCACTGGTCTTGCCGACGTGTTGTCGGAGACCCTGGACGAAGTCGGCCGCAAGGTTTTGCGTTCCACATCGCCACAGACGGCGGAGCCTGCACAGCCCAAGCCACAATCGGCGGAATTGCTCGCCGCCGAACCGCGTGAACCTTGGGCCCACCGTCCAGCCCCGCGCGAACCGCAATTGACCATGCCGTTGACGCCCTCGCGCCTCGCCCCCTACGAAACCGACGAGGCCGGCGAGCCGTTGGCGGCAACGGCACCGCAGAAGACTGCGGCTCCCTCCGCTACGCCACAGCGCTCGCCGCAAGAACCGGCGGCAACCCCGCCGCGCGTTCTGGCGCACGACAATCGTTTTCTGCGTGGCACCCTCACGCATGCGCTTTTGGAGCATCTGCCATGCTTACCTGCCGAACGCTGGGAGCGGGCGGCGACGGCATTCGTCGCCAAACGCGGCCATGATCTACCCCTGCGCGTGCGCCACAGTATCGTTGCCGAAACACTCGCGGTGCTCGCCACTCCCGAGCTGCAGCAGTTGTATGGACCCGGCAGCCGCGCCGAGGTCGCCATTGCCGCCGAGATACCGCGTCCGTCGGGCCGTGGCCCCGCACTCAAGCTTAACGGACAGATCGACCGTCTCGCCGTAATCGGCGATACCGTCCATATTATCGACTACAAGACCAATCGGCCGCCGCCTGCGAAAGTAGAACTCGTTGCAGATGCCTACCTTTTCCAGCTGGCCGCATACCGCCTTGCGCTTGCCCAACTATTTCCCGACAAATCGCTGCAGGCGGCAATCTTGTGGACTGACGGGCCCAGGCTGATGCCGGTTCCCGATGCGCAGATTGCCGCGTTCGAACAACGGCTTTGGGATCTGGACCCTTCCAATCTTGACGTCGGGTAGCGTGCTTCTTACGTTCCCGGCGACACAATACTGATCTGCCGCGCCATGCGGCCCAAACGGAGAGAGTGGCGATGACCCATGCGGTTTCGGACAAGACGTTCGAAGAAGAAGTTCTGAAGTCGGCCGAACCGGTCGTTGTCGACTTTTTCGCGGAGTGGTGCGGCCCGTGCAAGGCGATGGCGCCCGCGCTCGATCAGGTCGCCACCGAGATGAAGGGCAAGGTCAAGGTCGTTAAGCTCGACGTCGACCAGAACCCGCAGGTCACGACCCGCTATGGCATTCGCGCCATGCCGACGCTGATGATCTTCAAGGGTGGCAAGGTGGCCGCATCTCACACAGGCGCTCTGGTGCAGAAGAAGCGCCTGGAAGACTGGATCAACGGCTCGATCATCGCGTGACGCGCGCTAACGCGACGACGCGATGTCCACATGACGCATTGAAGGGTCGCCTAACCAGAGCGGCCCTTCGCATTTTTACGTTTGCGTGAATGTCAGCCAGGGTTGCGGCACGCTACGCCCAGAGCGCCATGGATCCGATCGTCATCGGAACGGAGAGTGTTCTGGGCCGGATCACGTCCAACATCGCCGGCAAGATCTGGCAAAAGATCATGATAATCCAGCAGCAGATGGCGGCGGATGCCCCAGCCAGTGCTGTTCCCGCTCCGCACCCAGGAACAAGACAGATCGGCCAATCTGGCCTACCCCCTGCGGCCCTGAAATCCGGCCAGGGGTGGGCGGCATAATCGGCCGCGCCGCAATCGGCTTGATCGGCCCTGCCAACTATTGTTCATTCGGGCGCGAAACAGACCCGCTGGACGGCATGACCTGGAAATCCATCTTTTTCGACTTTGATGGCCGTATCGGCCGCCAGCAGTGGTGGCTCTCGATGATCGCCATCTTATTCGCATCGCTCGCCTTGTCGTTCCTCGCCAGCCCGATGTCGTGGTACTCGGAAGACCAATCTCGCAGCGGCCCCAACATCGCCGAGACGCTGTTCAGCATCGCCTTCCTGATCCCGGAGACGGCCATCACCGTCAAGCGCTTCAACGACCGTGATTGGCCCCAGTGGCTGCCTTACACGTATGCCATGGCCTACCTTGGCTTCATCCTGCTCGATCATCACGGATTTCTGTTCGCATCGGGCAGGCCCACGATCCTGGATATGGTCCTGGTCGGCCTGTTCGCGGCGATGGTTTTCATCGTCATCATCGACAACGGCCTGCTGCGCGGAACCGCCGGTCCCAATCGCTACGGCCCTGACCCACTCGCCCGCAAGTCGCAGGCACCGACCGCGCCGTGGCGATCGCCGGGTCATCTGCAATGAGGCCATGAATGCGAGTGCTGGGCTTCAGCGGCCGCATCGGACGCGCAACCTTCCTGACCGGCCTGGCGCTGCTTCTGGCGTTGAGCCCGCTTTCGCTCGGCACCATTCTCTCATCAAATCCGCTCCACGACGTTCCCCGTCAGATTCGCCAGACTGGTCCCGTCGGGCTCGGCTGGAGCCTCCTCCTCATGCTGGTGCTTGCGTCACTGATGACCAAGAGGCTGCATGATCTCGGCAAGTCCGGTTTCTACGCAGCGCTGTTCTATCTGCCGGCCATGGTCGAGATCGTCACGTTCTTCTCCGGCCATTCACCCATGGTCCAGAAATTTGCCTTCTGGGGTCATTTCGCCGCCGCCTGGCTCGGCGTGACCGGATTGTGGTTCCTGGTCAAGCTAGGGTTTTATGGCGGCACGCGCGGCCCCAACGCTTATGGTCAAGACCCGCGCCAGCGCTTCCCCCGTGCCAACCAGAAGAGACGTCATGCATCTTGATCCCAAAGACCCGGTGGCGCTGGCACAAGCGCTCATCCGCTGCGAGAGCGTGACACCTGCTGAAGGCGGCGCGCTGAGCTTGCTTGAAAGCGTGCTTTCACCTGCCGGCTTCATGTGCCACCGCATGACGTTTCATGAATCCGGTACACCCGACGTGGAGAACCTTTACGCGCGGCGCGGCGCAAGCGGACCCAACCTCGCTTTTGCGGGACACACCGACGTGGTGCCGCCGGGCAACCTTGGCGCCTGGACCATGCCGCCATTCGCCGCCGAAATTCGAAACGGCGTGCTCTATGGCCGCGGCGCAGTCGACATGAAGGGCGCCATCGCCTGCTTTGTCGCAGCCGCCATGCGCCACATCGAGAAGGCAGGCGGGCAATCTCCGGGCTCGCTTTCGCTGCTCATCACGGGCGACGAGGAAGGCCCATCGATCAATGGCACGATCAAGCTGCTCGATTGGACGCGCGCCAAGGGCGAAACACTCGACGCCTGCCTTGTCGGCGAGCCGTCGAACCCGAGCGTGCTTGGCGAAGAGATCAAGATTGGCCGCCGCGGCTCGCTCAATGGCGCACTTGTCGTGCATGGCCTACAGGGGCATGCCGCATATCCGCAAAAGGCCGACAACCCGGTTCCCAAGCTCGCGCGCATCATCGATCGGCTTTCGACGGCGGTGCTCGACGAAGGCAGCGCCGACTTCGAGCCGTCACGCCTTGCCGTCACCGTCGTCTCGGTACCCAACACGGCCACCAACGTCATTCCGGGCAAGGCCGAGGCGCTGTTCAACGTGCGCTACAACGATGGCTGGACCCGGCCGCGCATGGAAGCGCACTTGCGCGACATCTGCGAGCGCGCCGCGGCTGAAACCAGCGCCCGCTTCGAGCTGACGTTCTCAGGCACCGGTGACGTATTCCTGACGACGCCCGGCCCGCTCGTCGACACCATGGTGTCGGCCATCAAGCATGAGACCGGCCGCAGTCCACGGCTTACCACCGGCGGGGGAACGTCGGACGCCCGCTTCATCAAGGACTTTTGCCCGGTGATCGAGTTCGGCCTCGTCAACCGCACCATCCATCAGGTCGACGAGCATGTGTCGGTGGCCGATCTCGAACAGCTGACGCGCATCTACGAGCGCTTCATCGAAGACTATTTCCGTCAAACCAGTTAGAGTGCTTCCGGAAAAGTGGGAACCGGTTTTCCGATAAGAAGCACGACAAAACTAAGGTCTAGAGCCGTTCCGCGATTCCATCAAAACCGGAACGGCTCTCGAGAGCATTCCGACGAGCCCGCGGCCCCGTCGTCGCGTATCATCGTTTCTCCGCAGGCGGCAGTGACGTCTCACTTCCCGCCCTTGACGAACAGGCCTGCCGTCAGCGCGCGTACCACATATTCCGAAAGGCAATCATACCCTTCTTCCGTCAGCGCGAACTCGTTGACAGGGTTATTGTCCTTGCGGGAACGGGCGTGGTCGAGCATCTGCATCGCCTCATAGCGTCCAATACGCAGGACCTTATGGCGCTGGCTGACACGGGCCAGCGCACTGCGGATCGCTTGGTAGTGCGAATCGGCGCGCAGATTGCGCACAAAACTCGTGCCGATGATCGCAACATCGATGCCATGGCCGTGCAGCCAGTCGATCGCCTCGTCGACAGTCTGCTCGAATTCACCAGCATCGATGCGGGCCATCGTGTCACTGCCGCCAAGCTGCCAGAGGACCAGATCAGGTCGCTCCAACGCCACCTCCGAACGCATGTGCTCGACAGCATCTCGCGCGATTTCTCCCGAAACGCTGCGGTCGACAATCTGCACATCAACGCCAGGAATCGTCTTCTCCAGAAGCGTTTCGATAAGCGTGAAATATCCCGTTCCGCTTTCACGCATCAACGCACTCGACGATGCGCCGATCACCAGAATGCGGATGGATTTTTTCCGCTTGATGGCCTCGGCGACGCGAGGCAACGGGGCGGCCCCCGACATCACCGCGCCCGGCATCTGGCACGCGTTGCCGGTGGCGTTCGATTGCGGTGGAGCCTGCGGCGCTGTCGTTTCGGCTCGGGTGCCTGAATCAGACGTGGTCTGCGCGAAAGCAATCGTCGCCATCATGCAGGCGAGCGAAGCCATCAAACCCATCACTAGGCGGCCGATCATGAGGTGGAACGTCCTCTGCCCGATACGACGCGCGCTTTTGGCCATTCCGCCAGCAAAGCCGTCAAACCCATCAGCGCAATACCGACAATGACAATGGCCGCATCCGCTGCCAAGCCGCCCTTGTAAAGAAAGCGAACGATCTGACCGGCGAGGCTCAATATCGAGCCGACACAGAACACCGGAAGGGAGTTGCGGCCGAGCCTGGACAAGAAGGTAACCAGAGCGGGCGCCATGCGCCTTATGTAAGGGAATAAAGCCGACATTGCCGCCACCAGCGCCAGGAACTGCAGCAAACGCGGCGGCGTCGCGAACGACTTCCAGCTCATGAAGAACAGTTTGGGCTCAGGCATATTGACCGGATCTGGCCACAGCTCGAACACCACAACGATGGCGCTGGCGATAACGATCGGCCAAGCCACCAGCCTGACAGCAGTCATATGACGCCGGATGGCCCCACCCAGGCCGCCATCGCCGGCCAGCACAAACCCCAGCACGAAGACAAGCTGCCACGCCAGTGGATTGAAGAACCAGTGCCCGTCGGTCGGCCACGTCGGCAGTGAAATCTGCCAGACCATGATGATGACGTAGAGGCAGATCGCGATGGGCAGCAGCAGACGCGGCACGTAGCCGTGCAAAATGACGGTCAGCGGCGCAACAACCGCCATCAGTACCACGTAGAGTGGCAGGATATCGAAGTAGCCCAGCTGATACGTCAGTGCGACCAGGCCCATATGCGCCCGCATCGGATCATAGAACACGCCGGCCGCGTTGTACCATTCGAGAAACAGCGGATTGTCATATACGTATGCGGCCGTCGCCAGCATCGCGATGGCTAGGCAGATCAGCATCAGGTGCGCTGCGTAGATCGTCAATGCGCGGGATGCGATGCGAAGAAGCACGTACCTTACGCCCTGCGTCACAGCCAAGTGATTGTACAGAAGGCGCAACGCCCAACCGGCGAGAAAAACGAACAACTCGGCCGAGTCCGAAATGGAAATGTTGCGGTGCGTGAAGCGCTCGAAATAGATTCCCGGGATGTGATTGATGAAAATGGTCACAAGCGCAAAGCCGCGCCAGAAATCGATGGCATTCGCCTCGCGGACCATACCCAGCCACTTTCCTTGCCCGGCAATCGCCCCATTGCGGCAATGTCTGAAGCACGTTGAGCCGACGCGTCAGCTATGCGGCGTCAAAAACTCGCTGTAGATCAAAAGCCTGGCACACACGCACGATCGTGCGAAAAGTGATAGCGTTTTAGAGGGTTCCTTGCACCCGTGCAACTTCAGCACGGACCACGCCGGAACAAGCGTGACGCAGTGTGATTCAGCGGAAGTGCTTCGACAGCTTCAGGCCCTGGCCCTGATAGTTGGATTTGAGGTCGGCGCCGTAGAGCTGGTCGGGCAGCTCGGCCATGCGCTCGTAGATGAGGCGGCCGATGATCTGCCCATCTTCGAGCACGAACGGCACCTTGTGGCTGCGCACCTCGAGCACGACGCGCGCGCCAGCCCCCCCCGCCGCGGC
>CAZLHQ010000054.1:0-18473 GCA_964559355.1 uncultured Hyphomicrobiaceae bacterium | reverse complement strand
GCGGCGCCTGGGACAACGCCAAGAAGAGCTTCGAAGATGGCTTCGTCGACAAGGATGGCGTCAAGCATGTCAAGGGCTCGGAAGCGCATAAGGCGTCCGTGACCGGCGATACCGTTGGTGATCCCTACAAGGACACCGCTGGTCCTGCCGTCAATCCGGCGATCAAGATCACCAACATCGTCGCGCTGTTGCTGCTGGCGGTGCTGGCGCACTGATCGGCCGCTCGCACTGCGAGACGCGAACGACTGCGAAGGCCCCGGATCGACGATTCGGGGCCTTTCTCGTTGCACCTTTGCCTTTCCGGCGCGAGCCTGCGAGACTGCCCCCAGCTTCTGATTTTGATATTTTTTGTTTTTTGAACCGGTGACGCTTCGGCGCAGAATTCTTTAGAGGATTGCTTGATGCTGGAACAAATTTGGCGGGCGTTGATCGATGTGATCCGCAATTTGCTCGATGAAATGAGCGGAAAACATGCGCAAGACGACGCCAAACGCACTGAGGCGCCCTGGCCGGCCGAACAGGATGAAGGGCGATCTGCTGCGATCATGGAGGTTGCGGCGGGCAACGGGCCGGCATGGGGAACGCTCTCCTCGCTCGTGGCTCATGACCGCGATCCCTCACGGCTCTATGCGGTGACAGACCAGGATTCCCCGCCGCTGAGGATCATCGAGATCGAGGTCATACGGCAAGCGGCGCGCGCCGTCGGTCAGATCGAGATCCAATCAGGCGGACTCGATGAACTCCAAGATCTGTCCTGGCTCGACGTCGAGGGATTGGCGGCGAAGGCGGATGGCGGCTTCTGGCTTGCGTCCGAAGGCGGCGAGGGCAACGATCCGCCCAACATGCTGATCGAGGTGGACCACACCGGCCGCGCGCTGCGCACGATTCATCTGCCCGACCAGATCGCAGACACGGTGCGGCGGCAGGGCTTTGAAGGCGTCGCACTCGTGCGCGAAGGTGCTGCGGCCGGGCGGCTGGCGATTGCCTTCCAATCGGGTCTCGAGGGCGACGGGGACGACACGACGCGCCTTGCTTTGGTCGATCCCGCAAGCGGCGAGTGGCGCTTCTGGCGCTACCCGTTGGAGGAAGTCAAACAGGATGATTATTCGGGCCTGAGCGACATCCTGCATCTGGATGGCGAGCGATTTGCGTTGATCGAGCGCGACGGTCGTGGCAAGGCGCATGCACTCAAATGGATTACGCTTGTCGATCTATCTTCGATCAAGGGCGCATCGCCAGGCGAGACGCCGCCCGTCCTGAAAAAGACGCGCGTGTTCGACTTGGTGCCGATGTTTCTTGCCGCCGGCCGCAAGGTGGAAAAGGAGATCGAAGGTCTAGCGATTGCCGCCGACGGCCAAGTCTATGCCATCACCGACAACGACAACGAGCGCGCCACGCTGCTGTTGCGACTTGGCAGAGCCGAGGCAATGTTTGCACGCCGTTGAGGGTTCTCAAAAGCCTTTGGCCGCGGTGAGATCGAAATCACGGATGATACGGAAGCCGACCAAAGGCGAGGCCGCATCTGTGGCAATGGCGCGGCGCGCGGAGACATGACGCCATAGCGCCGGTTCGCTGTCGGCGGCGTCCTTGACGATCCGATAGGCACACGAGCCGCGCTGCACGCTCCCGCCTGCTGCCACCAACGTCACAGGCCGCGTCGCGGACCAGCAATCGGCGACGATCTCGGCAACGCCACCGGTCATGCGCTCCGGGCCGAATCCCGCGGCCGACGTGCTGCGCGCTGCGAACTCCCATTCGGCGGCGGTCGGCAGGCGATAACGGCGTCCGGTTTTATGCTTCAGCCATGCCAGATAGTTGAAGATGTCGTTGGCCGTGACGCATGCAGCCGGCATGTTGGCGATGTCCGAGATGGTAGCCGCCGGCTTTTCGCCCTGTGCGGGCGCGGGCCGGCATGAGCCGCCGATGCCCGAACGCGCCAACTGTTCGGCGGAGATCTCGAAGCGGCCGATGGCAAAGCCCGGCCACACGCGCATCACGCGAGCGGGCTCCTCTCCCGGCAAGGGCAAGGTGTCGTCGGCTGCAGCGCCGATGCGCAATTCGCCGGGAGCGATGCGCACCAACTCCGGACATTCCGGGCAATCGGAAAAGACGTCAATGCGGGTCAAGCCTGGCGGTGCGGGCTCGCTTTCGATCTTGGAGCCGAGCCAGCCCGCCAAGGAGCGCGCCAAGGCATTGGCACGGGTGCCGATCGCGCTCGGGTCCATGCTGTCGGTGCTATCGTCCTGTTCGTTCGAGCGTTTGCCACTCACGGGTTCGCCGGCGCCGCGCTGCGGCTCGACAGACCCTGGGTCGCCTGCGTCCGCGCTCGAACCGGATGCGCCAGAGCCGCCATTGTTGTCGCCTGATCGTCGTTGACCCACCTTCTGTTCGTGCGCCGCCTTGCGCGTTGGCGCGGTGCGCTCGAAGGCGAAACCGCCACCTTCGCGCACCGCATTCATCAGGTAGTAGTCGGCGATGAGAATGGTGACGATCGAGGCGATGGCGGCCGAGCGGGCGCGGCTCTCGCGTTTGGTCAACTGCGCCAACACCAGCAGCAACACCGTGGCGAGGAGGAACATCAAGGTGATGAGTGCGGCGGCGGGCATCGGACTCTCCGTGTGCTTTTGCGCAACGAGGAGTGCAGGAGTGATGCCAACGGAGCGACTTCCGCGCCGTTAACCGAATAACTGGGCCGGTTGTCACATTTAGCGTTAAGCCGTGCGCGCAATCAGGCGGGGGCAAGCCGCCCGCAACGCGCTTTTTCGCCGTGAAGCTGCGAGCCGTCCGCTACCGGTGGTGTGCGGATGGCCTGCGCGCACCATGTCAGGGAACGATACCGATTTTCGGTATGCCGCCCGGTATCGCGCTCAGGGCCTGCAGCACGAAGCCGAGGATGACGAGTGCCGCCCCTGCCAGGAAATTGCGCAGGCGTTTGCGGAAGACGAGCACGGGATCGTGGTCCGCCAGGTATTGTGCGTGATTGAGTTTGCGGTCCTTCTCCTGCAACAGCGCTAGCAGCAGGTAGTCCAGCGTGCGTCGGCCAATGGCGCCTTTCGGCGACAACTTTGCGATCTGTGAGGCGACCTCTTCGTAGCGTTGTGCGGTGTGGACGAGCTCGGTCGCACGCTCACGTATCACTGCGTTCCACCATTCGGTGACGATCAGCATGAAACCCGAAATGTCGAACACGAGACCTGCGAGCTGGAGCCAACCTTGACGCATGTTGCGCGCGCCGCTCCTGATGACTACTCGCCGTAGAGCTGGCGCGTGCCGAGGTTGCGGAACAGCTGCTTCAGGATGCCGTCGTCGCGGCCGCCCGGTGCTGGCGTCTTGCGGCTGATGTAGTCGAACACCTTGCCGTCCTTGATGCCATAATTGGCAACCTGATCGACCGATCCGGTCGGGTTGAAATAGACCGCGAGCACCTTGCGATCGACCTCCTTGGGCTTCATGAATGCCGTCTGGGTCATGGTGCTGGCGATGTAGTAGTAGGCTTGGCCGTTGTTGATGGTGGCCGTTGTCGCCGGTGTGCCGAGCTGCAGCTTGACCTGCTCTTGCGACATGCCGGGTTGAATCTGCTGGGCGTCGTTTTCGCGGAATTGGTGGCCGTGCTTGATGATCTGTTCGCTGCAAGCGGCAAGAGCGAGCGCGCAGATGGTGGCCAGCATGGCATTGCCAAGCATGCGTCGTGCGATCATCACGCGGGCTCCCTCCCTCAAGGCGGACGCGCCGCCCCCGTATTTCGCGGCCAGTCCCGTTCCGGCCAGTTCAGACCCGAATCCAGATCGAACCCCAGATCAAATCAGTGCAAACGCGCGGCGCACCGCTGCGGACTACGGCGCCGCCATCCCTCTATCAACGACCCAATGACCTCTACGGCCGATGTTGCGTCCGGATTTCGCACCCCGAATTCTGCGAATTCAGCGACGACAACCTTGGCGCAAACGAGAATCAGTAGACGACTGCCCCCAATGCCGCCGATTAGCGCGAGACAGGGGGCGATGCAACGCGCTAGACCGGTTCGTCCCCGCCATTCACGAGCGGTTCGAGCCTGCCGCAGCGGCCGAAACACTGGTGACGCGACACCATAGGATCATTGATGCTGGACTGGTTCAGAACGCGCAACGCTAACTCGCGTAAAGCAAAGGAGCTTTATGGCGCGGTCGTGACGGCGGCTCGGCAGCGTGAATTGTTTGCCGGCTATGGCGTTCCCGACACGTTTAACGGCCGCTATGAGATGATTGTACTCGTTCTGTTCCAATTGCTCGAACGGTTGCGCGTAGAAGGGGCAGGCGCGGGCGGCGATATCGAGGAGCTGTCACGGGAGACATTGGAGGCATTCTTCACCGACATGGACGACTGTATGCGCGAAGCTGGCGTCGGCGATCTTTCGGTGCCGAAGAAGGTGAAGCGGGCAGCGGCCGGATTCTATGAGCGCGCCACCGCTTACCGCGCCGCGCTGGCCGCGCAGGATCGTGCCGGTCTGGCTGCGGCTCTGCAACGCTTCATACAACAGGCGGGTGATTTGGACGCATCGGGTTCCAACGCGCCGACTGGAACGCTGGGCTCTTCAGACCCTGGCCAGCCCGATTTTGCGGCTCTTGCCGACCACATGTTCCGCCAACGCGATGTTCTGGCAGCGTGCACGCGCGATGCCGTGTTGACGAGAACGGCCTTTCCGGCGCCGCTCGGGAGGGCGACATGAGCGGACCGCCGATGGAAGCGACCGAGGCCCTGTCGGCGTGGGTGCACCGCGTCGAGGATATTCCCGAACGCGGGCTGGCGATGGAGCGTTCGGCAAACGAGGCCGAGCTTGCTGCCGTGGCACGGGCGCTCGACATCCCCGCCTGCCACAGGCTTGACGTCACCTACCGCTTGAAGCCGCTCGGCGGCGGGCGCTACCGGCTGACGGGAACATTGGCGGCTGATGTGACCCAATCGTGCATTGTCACGCTGGAACCCATCGACAGCGACATCCGCGAGACGTTTGAGGAGGAATACTGGCCGCCCGAGCTGCTGCATCAGGATGCCGAGGGCAAGAACGGCGAAGCGGAGCAGGAAATCCTGTCGCAACATTCGCGCGAGGTGATCGAACAAGGATCGATTGCCGTCGGCCGTCTGGTCTATGAGCAGATCGCCACCGCGCTCGATCCCTATCCGCGCCGATCCGACGCAGCCTTCCAATGGCAGGAGCAGGATGCGGATGCTGCGGCTTCAGACAGCCCATTTGCCGTTCTCGCGCGCTTAAAGGACCCGAAATAGGCTCAGCCGGAGACGGTGCCGGCCGCAGCGGCCCCACAAGATCGTTGAAGCCTGCCTCAAAAATCCAAGAAAGCGGTTGTGTGCCATGTGCAAAGCGCTATCTTCCGGGCCGTTTCGCCGGGGGACGGGGAAACGCGTGCGAGCGGTGTCTCGGCGCCGATTTTCGTGATCGCGAGGCGTTGAAACTTCAATGCAGCAGCCGAGAACCATAGCCCTCGACGGCATGGGCGGGGACCATGGCCCAGCCGTAGTGCTGGGTGGTGCTGCAATCTCGCTCGAGCGCCATCCGAATTTGAGCTTCATCGTCACCGGCAAGCAGGCCGAGCTCGAGGCCGGGCTTGCGCGGCACCCGCAGCTTGCCAAGCGCACGCGCATCGTTGCCACCGATATCGTCATCGCCATGCAGGACAAGCCTAGTCAGGCGCTGCGTCGCGGCAAAGGCTCCAGCATGTGGCTGGCCCTCGAGGCGGTGCAGAAGGGCGAGGCGCACGCAGCGGTTTCCGCCGGTAACACTGGCGCGCTGATGGCGATGGCAAAGCTGATCCTGCGGCCGATGCCCGGCATCGAGCGGCCGGCGATTGCGGCCTTGTGGCCGACGGTGTCGGCGGAATGCATAGTGCTGGACGTGGGAGCCAACATCGGCGCCACCGCGCGCCAGCTTGGCGATTTCGCCATGATGGGTGCGGCGATGGCGCGCGCACTGTTCCACATCGAGCGGCCGACGGTCGGGCTGCTCAACGTCGGCGTCGAGGAGATCAAGGGCGCCGAGGAGGTCAAGCAGGCCCACGCCTGGCTGAAGGGCGCCGCGTTGCCGCTGACCTACAAGGGTTTCGTGGAAGGCAATGAGATCGGCCAGGGTGTCGCCGATGTCGTTGTCGTCGAAGGTTTTGCCGGCAACATCGCCTTGAAGACGGCGGAAGGCACTGCGCGCCAAGTCGGCCAGTACCTGAAGGATGCGATGACGCGCACGGCGATGTCGAAGCTCGGCGCGTTTCTGGCCCGCGGGGGCTTTCGCGTTCTGAAACATAAGATGGACCCCCGCCGCGTCAACGGCGGCACGTTCCTCGGTCTCAACGGGATCGCCATCAAGAGCCATGGCGGCACCGATGCGCTTGGTTTTGCAAGCGCGGTGGACTTGGCCTACGAGATGGCCGACAGCGGCCTAGTCGCGCGCTTGGCCACCGATCTCGAGACGTTCCACGCGGCGATGAATGCGGACGCCGCGGCGCGTGAGGCGGGTGAGCAGGGAACCAATTGATTGAGCGCGCCGATGTGGGTGATGCGACACGTTTGAGACGAATGATCTATGGGGCGAGCCTTGAAAGCGGCATAGCGTAAGCCGCGTCCGAGGCGGGCCGGAAAGTGAGACACAGTGGTTGCAGTCAATCGATCGGTGATCCGCGGCGTCGGCGCTTGTGTGCCCAAGCGTGTGGTGACGAATGCCGATATGGCAAAGATCGTCGATACGACAGACGAATGGATCGTCGAGCGCACCGGAATTCACTCGCGCCATATTGCCGCCGACGGTGAGCTGACGTCCGATCTGGGCATCGCTGCCTGCAAGCAGGCCCTGGTGCGCGCCGGTGTCGATCCGCTCGATGTCGATCTCGTCATATGCGCCACGGCGACGCCCGACCGCACCTTTCCCGCAACCGCAGTTCGCATTCAAGCCGGCCTTGGCATTACGCGCGGCGCCGCCTTCGACGTGCAGGCCGTGTGCTCGGGCTTCGTTTACGCGCTCACCATTGCAGACAGTCTGTTGCGCACCGGCCAGTTCCGCCGTGCGCTGGTGGTCGGGGCGGAAACGTTTTCGCGGATTCTCGATTGGTCCGACCGCGGCACCTGCGTGCTGTTTGGTGACGGGGCCGGCGCGGTTGTGCTCGAGGCGCAGCCAACCCACGGCACGCGCGAGGATCGCGGCATTCTGTTTTCACGCATCCGCTCCGACGGCCGCTACGAGGATCTGCTCTATGTCGATGGCGGCCCGGGCTCGACCAAGACCACGGGCCATTTGCGCATGAATGGCCGCGAGGTTTTCAGACATGCGGTGCAGAAGATTTCGGGCGTCATCGAGGAGACGCTGGTGGCGACGGGATATGCCGCCGACGAGATCGACCTCTACGTCCCGCATCAGGCCAACAAGCGCATTCTCGACGGCATCGCCAAGAAGCTCAACGTTTCACCCGACAAGATCGTCGTCACGCTGGGCAAGCACGGCAACACGTCGGCCGCATCGATCCCGCTGGCGCTCAATCAGGCATTCGAGGAGCACCGCATCAAGGAGGGCAGTCTGGTCCTCATGGAGGCGATGGGAGGTGGCTTCACCTGGGGCGCGGTGCTGGCGCGCTGGTAGTCCGGGATCGGCAATTTTTGCGATTTTCACCCCACAATTTGAAGGGGGTTCAAGGGGTGTCGCGCAGGCCCCTAGATTAATCCATAGATTTCAGCAGGTTGACCGTTTGGGCGATTGACCTTGTCCAAGCCCACCGGTACGATGCGGCAAAATATTGCAAAGAAGTTTTGGGGAGCGAGCGGACACGATGAGCGGCAAGACGTTGACGCGTGCCGATTTGGCGGAAGCCCTGGTGCGCAAGGTAGGCCTGCCTCGAAACGAGTCGCAGGACTTGGTCGAAGTCATTTTGGGCGAGATCTCGACCACGCTGTCGCGCGGCGAGCAAGTCAAGTTATCCTCGTTTGGTTCATTTGGCATTCGGCAGAAGGGCAAGCGGGTCGGCCGCAATCCCAAGACCGGTGAGGAAGTCCCGATCACGCCACGGCGTGTGCTGGTGTTTCGCGCCAGCAACATCATGAAGGACAAGATCAACGACGGGCTTTCCAAACGTCGTTGAAGCATGTCGACTGTCTACAGGTGAGTGCGTCGAGCCGATCCCGATGAGGGCAGCTGCGCGTGGCGGGCGCGCTGGCGTAACGATGGGGGCCAGGGGCATTGCGTGTCGTGTCAGCAATGAATTGAGCATAATTCATTGTTGTCGCATTAGAGTTTTGGTCTGAAATCGGACCGATTAATCGTGTCAACATGCTGGCTAGCGGGGCCGGCAGGTGCAGGGAGCCTACAGCGGGAAGAATCCCCTAGTCATAGCGCGAGAGGGCAGCGATGGCGAAAGCGGCGGAAGCATTCCGGACCATCAGCGAGGTGGCCGACGAACTGGATTTGCACAAGCATGTTCTGCGATTCTGGGAAGTGAAATTCCCGCAGATCAAGCCGATGAAGCGCGGCGGCGGCCGACGCTATTACCGGCCGCAGGATCTGGAGTTGTTGCGTGGCATTCGCCATCTGCTGCACGCAGAGGGCTACACCATCAAGGGCGTGCAACGCATCTTGCGCGAGCGCGGCATCGATACCGTCAAGAAGATCGGCGGCGAAGTGGCGGAGACGGGCACTGCGGCCTCGGTGCGCTCGTTGCCTGCTCCCGAGCGCGACGATGCCGAGGAAGTCGCAGATGTCGCCAGCCGCATGCCCGTGCGCACTGCCACCACGCGCAAATCCGTCGAGCAGCCTGCTGCGGCAAAGGCCAAGAGTGGCGGCAACAAGCTCGACACGCGCAAAGGGTTGCAAGCGGTCATCATCGAGTTGGAGGCGTGCCGCGCTATCCTCATGGGACGTGGCGACGAAGTCGCTCCAGTGGAAACGCAGGCTCGTGGCGCCCGCGCGGCAGGCTGATCGGGGCGCAACTGCCATTGCGGCAACGCAGCCCGCAGGCGAAGTGTGATGCCGACGTCAATGCGGTGACGCATGGTCTTGCGCGCTATGGTCGGGCGAGGCGCGGGGCCGGGTAATAGGGATGGAAGCGGTTGGCGTTTTCATCTCGGACGATGGGTTCTAGGTTTTAGGTTCTGGGTTTTAGGTTTTGGGCGCGGCGGGTTGCCGTGGTCGCGCTGCGAAGAGCGGAGTGTGGCAGCACGTTGAAGCGAGGCGCGATGGAGATCTGGCTGGTTGATCTCGGCCGCTCTGGCGCCGCCCTCGAAGCGTGCGAGGCGACACGGCCGCGCCTGTCCGACCAGGATGTTCACCGGTTGAACGCGATTGGCGATAGGGCCAGCAGGCAGCAACGGCGCGCGCTCGCCATTTCGCTGCGACTGTTGCTCGCGCGCGCAGTTGGCGATGGCCGCTTCGATCGTGTGGCGTTCACGCATGAGCCATTCGGCAAGCCCGTGCTACCGCCTGCGCTGATGAGCCAGGGCGAGATCGTCTTCAGCCTGTCCCATGCGCAGGATCGCGGCTTGATCGCGGTGGCGCGCGAAGGACCCATCGGTGTCGACATCGAAGGCGCACGCCAATTGCACATGTCGCCAGCGCGCCGGCAGGCCCTGGTTAACGCTGCGGCTGGCATTGCCGACGATGCCATGGTGGTGGGTGACGCCACATTGGGAGATGCGATTGGGGACGTTAACGTGCTGCGCGCGTGGGTCTGCCTGGAGGCCTACGCCAAGGCGCTAGGCTGCGGCATCGGACATCTGCTGACTGAGCTTGGCGTGCTGGCCCCTTCGGTTGCGGCGCGACGGGCGGCATCGCCGGCGGCTGCCGCACGCCCGCAGCCGGCGGGCATGTCGGTACGGCGATTGGCGTTGGCTGGCGTGGACGGCGATCCTGGTTCGTGGTTTGCGGCCGTGGCCTCACCGGCCGCGGTGTTGGGGGGGATGGCGCCGGTCGGCGTGTTTCCACAGACGCAGGCGGGCCTCGCCGCGCTGGTGGCGGCCAAGGCCTGAGGCATGCAGTCATGCGGCGCACCGGCACGGGATTGGTGATTGACCCTGAAGCCCGGCGTATGCCAAACAAGCGTCGCATCGGAGCGTAGCGCAGCCTGGTTAGCGCACCAGTCTGGGGGACTGGGGGTCGGGAGTTCAAATCTCCCCGCTCCGACCAAATTATGCAGTAATATGAGCCTCTTAGGGCTCTGCCCTATGGGGCTCTTATGCCAGCGGCACTCAGGGCGGCACTCATTGGAGCGGCACAATTTGGAAGACCGCACTGAACGCCAGATAGCCCACTTGGCAATGATCCAAGCTATCATTGCACGCATGGCGTCGAACAGCTTCGCGCTCAAGTCGCTGGCCGTAACGTTGTGCGCTGGTGTCATCGCCCTCATCGGCGCGGTGCCCAATCCGAGTTGGAAATACTTCATCTCGGCAGCTGGGCCGGTGCTCGTGTTCGGATGGCTGGATGCCAGCTACCTGCGATTGGAGCGGCTGTACCGCAAGCTCTACGACGACGTTCGCAAAGGCGTCGAGATGGAGCCGTTCGACATGCGTGTGGACAGGTACGACGCACAGGTAGACTCGACGGCACGAATCGCCGCAGCGTGGTCGGTCAGTTGGCTTTATGGAACGCTGCTCGCCGTCCTAGCCTTGATCGGACTCTTGCGAGCCTGAGGGATTCGCTCATGCCGCGCCACGTATTTTTCAGCTTTTGCTACGACGACGATTGCTTCCGCACGAACCAAGTCCGCCACATGGGCGCGATTGAAGGTCAGCGGGTCTGTCATGCCAACGAATGGGAAACGATCAAGCGCGGCGGCGATGCAGCCATTCAGCGTTGGATCGACGGCCAAATGCAAGGCAAGTCTTGTGTCGTGGTGCTGATCGGCGCGAACACGGCTTCTCGCTCGTGGGTCAACTATGAAATTCGCAAAGGCTGGGATGACGGCAAGGGTGTGCTTGGCATCAACATCCACGGCCTGACTTGCGCTCGTTCCGGTACGACGTCCACGATGGGTGCTAGTCCATTCATCGGGATCGGGCTCAATAACGGCCGGAGACTGTCGGATTATGTGCCGGTCTACAATCCGGCGGGCTGGAACAGTCAGCAGGTCTACAACACCATCGCGAACAATCTCGAAGCCTGGATCGATCACGCTATTAGTCAACGGCAGGCGGCAAACCGCGCGGCGTGATGCCCAAGGTGTGATGAACACCTTGGGCGGGTGTCGTGGGTCACCGCTTCTGTTGCTTGGCGAGCAACTTCTAAATCCGCACGCGGACTTCTTCGGCGAAGGCTGCGACGTTTTCCAAAAACATGGGGTCGTCAAAGCGGTCTTTCGAATGGCCTATTTCTTCCGGCGGCCTGAAAATGTTGTGAAGAAGGGCGAATAGACGCCCCTAGTTCATTAGCGCATTCCACGCCGCCTGCCGGGCGGCATCGCGATTGTCGTCTCCTCGAAGGGCAGGGTCCAGCTTCTGCAGCTGGCTGCCCATCCAGCAGACCATTGGGTTGAAGTGCGGTTTGCCGCGCGCGCGCCGAGACACCCGCCACCTCACCAGAAGTGCGACAGCGCGTAGAAGATGACCGCGGCGAGACCTGCGGACGCGGGCACCGTGATGATCCAGGCGGCGATGATAACCATGAAGTGCGAACGGCGCACCAGCTTGCGGCGCAGCAGCTCGTCGGGATCGGGCGTCTTGTGCACCTTGATGTCGATCTTCTCGCCGTCCTTGGTGCGGATGTAGGCGCGGCGGCGGCGCGAGTGGGTGGTGTAGTACTCGCGAAAGAAGCCGACGCCGAACACCGCGCCGACCGCGATGTGCGTCGAGCTGACCGGCAGGCCCAACGCCGAGGCGACGATGACGGTGACTGCGGCCGACAGCGCCACGCAATAGGCGCGCATCGGGTTCATCTTGGTGATCTGCTCGCCGACCATCATGACGAGGCGCGGGCCATAGAAGAACAGTCCCAGGCTGATGCCGAAGGCGCCGATCATCATCACCCACAAAGGCAGCGCCACCGAGCCGCCGACGTCGCCCCTGGTGCCGGCGTGAATGATTGCCGCCAGCGGACCGACCGCATTGGCGACGTCGTTGGCGCCGTGCGCGAAGGAGAGCAGGGCCGCGGCGAAGATCAGCGGAATGTTGAATAGCTTGCGCAGGGACTGGTTGCGGTTTTCGAGACCTTCGGACTGGCGGCGAACGATCGGATGCAGAATGGCCCAGGACAGCGCCAGCAGGCCGACCGACAGCAGCGCCACCTGCGAGGTCGTCGGCGTCCAGACCTTCTTCAACCCCTTGGTCGCGAGATAGGCGGTGAAACTCGCCGCCATGATCGCCAGCAACAGCGGCACCCACCGTCGAGCGGCGGCGATCTTGTCGTCCTGATAGATGATGAAAGTTTTGATGAAGAATAAGAAGCCTGCGGCGATGATGCCGCCGAGCAGGGGCGAGACCACCCAGCTCAGGGCAATCGTCGCCATCATGTCCCACTGCACCGCGCCGAACCCCGCCGCGGCGATGCCGGCGCCGACGACGCCGCCGACGACCGCATGTGTCGTCGACACGGGCGCGCCGAGCCAGGTCGCGATGTTGATCCAAATGGCCGACGAGAACAGCGCCGCCATCATGGCCCAGATGAATGTGTCGGTTCCCGCGACAGCCTCGGGCGCAACAATGCCCTTGGAGATGGTCTTGACGACATCGCCACCCGCGATCAAGGCGCCGGCGGCCTCGAAGATGGCGGCCAGGACCAGAGCGCCGAGCAGCGTCATGGCGCGCGAGCCGACCGCAGGGGCAACGTTGTTGGCGACGTCGTTGGCGCCGATGTTGAGCGCCATGTAGCCGCCGAGAATGGCGGCGACGACGATCATGGCGCTGCGTGGCTCGCCGGCGATCTGGGAGGCGGCGATCAACCCGGCGGCAACCAGAAACAGCAGGCCCGCGCCGTGCGAGAGCAGACCCATCGAGACCGCGCGCGCGGCGTCCTCCATGCGCGCGATCTTGCTCAGGTCCTTGTCGAGCGACGACTTCTTGATGTGCTCGACGGACCGAGATTGGTGCTCGGACATGCTGGGGCCCCTGGCTACGGGCGCTGGGCCCGAATGACGACCGCAGCAAGGCGGCTGATCTGCTGGTGGCGGATACAAGAATTGCAGTTTTGTGACAATCCAAATATCTGCCTGCGCGTCTATTTCAAGGGGATGTCTGGGCACCTAGGGAGTGGCGGCACGGCACGGCGGCGGGGCGCATTCGGCGGTCGTGCTCGGTCAGGCTGCGGCGCGGGCGGAAAGCCAGGCGGGGAGGGCACTGATCAGGCCTGCAAGCTCGGGCTCTGCAACGAGGCGGGCGGCATCATCGAGGCGGAACCACGACAGGTCGCGCTCGTCGCGCTCGGGCCAGTTCAACCGATGCTTTTCGACCCGCAATGGGAAGACGCTGACGATACAGGTCACGTAGGCAAAAATGTGCAGCTTTTTGCGGTAGCTGTAGGTGCCGATGGGCGTTGAGGAGATCTCGCCCAGCAGCCCGGCCTCCTCGCGCGCTTCGCGGCGGGCGAGCTTATGTGGCTCGAGCTTGGATTTTGGCCAGCCCTTGGGAATGACCCAGCGTTTCGTCTCGCGGCTGGTCACCAGACACACCTCGATTTCGCCATCCGGCAGGATGACATATGGCAGCGCGGCGTATTGCTTCTGGTCCCTGGACAACGGGCGCTCGGCCTCCCTTGATGATCGAATCTTTCTTAATGTTGGGCCAAATAGCGTGGGTTGCAAGCGTTTGCGCACGGTTGAGCATACCGCGTCTGGTAAACCATGATGATTGCGCTCGCCCCGCCAACATCGCGCCGCGAATGCTGCCAGTGCCGACCTTCGCTCTGTCAGGCCAGTTCCGCCAACAGACACTTCAGTGTGCCGAAATCATAGCGGCCCTCGAGTGCGGCGTGTGCCGGGCCGAGCTTGCCGCTTTCCAGCGTGCCACAGCGCTCGAATGCGGCGTGGATCTCGTCGATCTCGGTCGCGTCGAGCCCGACGACATCTTCCGCGGCAATCAGTCCGGCCTCGATGGCATCGGCAAAATGGCCCAGTATCGTGGCGCGTTCGAGGCCGCGCGTGGAAGCGATTTCCTCGACGCTGCGGCCGTCGAAGTGCAGGGCCAGCGTTTCGTTGACGGTTGCCGAAAGGCGATTGACGAGACGCGGATCACGCGTGCCCGCCTTGGCGATGACGGCGAGGAAGTCGGCGCCGAAACGAGCGATCTTGGCGGTGCCAAGCCCGGTGATGTCGTGCAAGGCAGCTTCGGTCGTCGGACGAACGCTGGCGAGTTCGGCCAGCGTGCGATCATGGCAGATGACATACGGCGGCACCTTGGCGCGGGTCGCAAGCTCCAGCCGCAACACTCGCAACGCTTCAAACAGCGTCAAGTCGGCAGGCGGCATGCTGCCGGTCGCGGCGGCGGCCTTGCCGCTGCGTCGCGTGCGTTCCTTTGCCTTGGTCTTGTCCGGCATGCGCATGGCGAATGTCACCTCGCCGCGCAGAAGTGGGCGCGACTGCTCCGTCAACAGCAGCGTGCCATGCCCTTCCTCGTCGCCCGTCAAATGACCAGAAGCCGTCAATTGGCGGATGAGGCCGCGCCATTGGCTGGCGTCGATGCCGGCGCCGATGCCGAACACCGACAAGCGGTCGTGACCATTGCGTGCGATGCGCTCGTTCGTCTTGCCAGTCAACACGTCGACGAGATAGCCGACGCCGAAGGTCTGGCCCGTGCGGTAGACGGCCGATAGCGCCTTGCGGGCGAGATCGGTGCCATCGACGGTGGCGGGTGGCGTGAGGCAATTGTCGCAATTGCCGCAAGGCTCGGTGCTACGCTCACCGAAGTAGGCGAGCAGGGCCTGCCGGCGGCAACCGGCCATCTCGGCAAGACCGATCAGGGCGTCGAGTTTCTGGCGCTGCACATGCTTGAAGGCGTCCGAGCCCTCCGACTGCGCGACCCACTGGCGCTGCTGGATGATGTCTTGCAGGCCGTAGGCCATCCACGCATTGGCAGGTTCGCCATCGCGGCCGGCGCGCCCTGTCTCCTGGTAGTAGGATTCGATCGACTTGGGCAGGTTGAGATGGGCGACGAAGCGCACGTCGGGTTTATCGATGCCCATGCCGAAGGCGATTGTCGCGACGACGATGAGACCGTCTTCCTCGAGGAATGCCTTTTGCGCCGTGCGGCGCGTCTCCGCATCGAGCCCGGCGTGATAGGCGAGCGCGCGGCGGCCTTTGGACGTCAGCCACTGAGCGGTATCCTCAACGGCGCGGCGCGACAGGCAATAGACGATGCCGGCGTCCTTGGGATGCTCATTCGAAATGAAATGCCACAACCTCTCACGCGCGCTCATCGAGCCCATCTCGGCGATGGTATAGCGGATGTTCGGGCGGTCGAAGCTGGCAACGAAGCGTTGAGCATTCTCCAGCCGCAGCTCGGCGACAATCTCCTCGCGCGTGCGCTCGTCGGCGGTGGCGGTGAGCGCGATGCGCGGCACGCCGGGGAAGCGTTCGGCAAGGCATTTGAGCTGGCGGTACTCGGGGCGGAAGTCGTGGCCCCATTGCGACACGCAGTGCGCTTCGTCGATGGCGAACAGCGCGATGGTCGAGCGCGACAGCCGATCCAGCGTGCGTTCCTGCACAAGCCGCTCGGGCGCAACGTAAAGCAATTGCAGCTGGCCGCATGCGAGCCTGCGCTCAACATCCTGCTGTTCGGCGAACGTCTGCGAGGAATTGAGGAACGCGGCTGAAACGCCTGCTGCTTCCAGTGCGGCGACCTGATCCTGCATCAGGGCAATCAACGGTGAGACGACGACCCCCACTCCATCGCGAACCAAAGCCGGCACCTGATAGCACAGCGATTTGCCGCCGCCCGTCGGCATCAGAACCAGTGCATCGCCGCCTTCGAGCAGGGTTTCGACGATGCGGCTTTGGTGCGAGCGAAAGCTCTTGTAGCCGAAAGTTTCCTCCAGCACGCGCTGGGCATCGGCCAGACCAGGCGACAGCGTGTTCGGCGATGATGCAAGTCGAGGGCTCGGCATGGACCGGTCTGTCACAGGTTGGGCAAAGAGGATCGGCAACTTAAGCCGATTCGGGGCCTCGTCGCGCGGCACCGCAACGGGCCGGTGGTCACGGACGGGGATTGCCTCGAAAGGCGTGCCATTTCGGCCGCTTGTGACGTGAATGCGAGCCTTCGGAACCATTCAGAGCGGGTTCATGTTGCGAGCGCTAGATTTCCCGTCATGATCGCTGACGCGTCCGGCGAGAACGATTGAGGGAAGGGCGCGACACGAGGATAGAGAAAATGCTCCGCTCTGCCACCCTGCCGATCCTGCTTGCGGCGATTGGTTTTGCCGCGATGGCGACGGGTCCGGCCAATGCCCAGTCGAACTGCCAGTGGTATGGCTCGACGTCGTTGAAGCAGCAGCAGCAGAACGAGAAGTTGAAGTGCGGGTTCACTGGGCCGGAGTGGAACTCCGATCTGGCGCGGCATCTGTCATGGTGCGGCAGCGTGCCCCCCGATGTGTGGAAGGCATCGGCACAAAAGCGCGATCAGATGCTCGCCGAATGCGAGAAGAAGAAGGGCTGAGTCGAAGGATTTCATTTGCCCGATCGCCACCGCCTGAGGAGATGCAGCGGCAAACGTCGAGCTTCCCCCCGAATCCCCCCGAATTGAGACGTCTCGACTGAGGTGACCGGCCGCTCGGCTTCCCTCGCCGTTGCATCGCGCCCTCACACCGTGATCGTCTTGATGTCCTTGAAGGCGATGTCGGGCGCACGCTCCATGACGGTGTGGAGATTGTAGATCGATGGAGCGAGATAGACGTACTCGCCCTCGCGGTCCTTGGCGATCAACGAGCGGTGCTTCTTCACGAACTCGTCGATGGCGCCTGCCTTCTCGGACGAAATCCAGCGCACGGTATCGCAGGGCGCGGCATCGAACGCGGTGTCGAGGCCGTATTCATTCGTCAGGCGATCGGCGAGCACGTCCAGCTGCAGAGCGCCGATGACGCCGACCACGGGCTGCGTGCCGTCGATGGGGGAAAAGAGCTGCACAATGCCTTCCTCTGCCATTTCTTCCAGCGCGTCTTTCAGTTTCTTGGACTTGATGGCGTCGTTGGCGCGCACCCGTCGCAGGATTTCGGGAGCGAAATTCGGAATGCCGAGGAATGTCACGTCCTCGCCCTCGGTCAGCGCATCGCCGATACGCAATAGCCCCTTGCCTGGAATGCCGACGACATCGCCCGCGTAGGCTTCCTCGGCGAGCGAGCGATCCTGCGCGAAGAAGAACTGCGGCGATTGCAGCGCCAGCACGCGCCCCGTGCGTACCAGCTTCGCTTTCATACCGCGCGTCAGCTTGCCCGAGCACACACGCATGAAGGCGATGCGGTCGCGATGGTTCTTGTCCATGTTCGCCTGGATCTTGAAGATCACACCGGTCATCGCCGGCTCGCTGGCATGGATGGTGCGGGTTGCCGCCTTCTGGTCGCGCGGCGGCGGCGCATATTTGATGAGCGCTTCGAGCAGGCTCTTGACGCCGAAGTTCTTCAACGCCGAGCCGTAGAAGACGGGCGTCAGCGTGCCGTGACGGAAGGCTTCGACATCGAAGCTGCGGGCCGTCTCGCCGACGAGTTCGACCTCCTCGCGCCAAGTCGCGGCGGCGGTCGGCTCCATCAGCGTGTCGAACACCGGATCGGAAGGGCCGGCGACATCGGTGCCGTCGCCCTCCTGATCGAGACGGCGCAGCTTGCCCGAGACGAGATCGTAGACACCTTTGAAATCGCGGCCCGAGCCGATCGGCCAGACCATCGGGCAGGTGTCGAGGGCGAGTGTCTTCTCGATCTCGTCGAGCGCCTCCAGCGGTACGCGCGCCTCGCGGTCCATCTTGTTGATGAACGTGATGATGGGGATGTCGCGCAGGCGGCAGATCTCGAACAGCTTGCGCGTGCGCGCCTCGATACCCTTGGCCGCGTCGATCACCATCACCGCCGAATCGACGGCGGTCAGGGTGCGATAGGTGTCCTCGCTGAAATCCTCGTGGCCCGGCGTGTCGAGCAGGTTGAAGACCGCGCCGCCATACTCGAAATGCATCACCGAGGTGGTGACCGAGATGCCGCGCTGCTGCTCGATCTTCATCCAGTCCGAGCGCGCCCGCCGCGCCTCGCCGCGCGCCTTGACCGCGCCCGCGACATGGATGGCGCCGCCGAACAGCAGCAGCTTTTCGGTCAGCGTCGTCTTGCCAGCGTCGGGATGCGAGATGATGGCGAACGTCCGGCGCAACCCGGCCGGATGGCCGGCGAGATGGGCGTCGAACTCGGGTGAAATGGCGGAATCGGGCACGGTCAGGGTTCCAAGGGAGTGCGGGGGTAGCCGAGGCGCATGGGGGCGTCAACCACGAGCGCAGCGAAGGAACTCTTCCCCGATAGTTCCAACGTACGCCCATGGTCGGCGGCGATGAGGCCT
>CAZLHQ010000053.1:0-18543 GCA_964559355.1 uncultured Hyphomicrobiaceae bacterium | reverse complement strand
CGATGAAGTCGCTCAGGCCCGCCAGGTGCTGGCTTTCCTCGTCCAGGAAGAGTTCACAACGCGGCGATTGCATTCGCAGGCAGCCAGGGGCACTTCGAATTGAATGTCTACAATCCGATGATGGCCTACAACTTCCTGCAGTCGGTGCGCCTGCTCGCCGATGCCGCTGTTTCATTCACCGATAACGCGGTGGTCGGCATCGAGCCGCGCCTCGACAACATCGCCAAGGGCCTTGCCAACTCGCTGATGCTGGTGACGCCGCTCAAGGAAAAGTACGGCTACGATCTCGCAGCCAAGGTTGCCAAGACAGCACACAAGAACGGCACGACATTGCGCGAGGAAGCCTTGAAGCTCGGCATATCGGGCGAGGACTTCGATGCGATCGTGCGGCCCGAGCAGATGATCGGCCCCGATCCGGCGTGACGTCGCCACGTGTAGGATGAGAAACGCCCGCGAGTCCTGCTCGCGGGCGTTACCTTTTTCAAGCGGTAAATTGAGCGATCAGAACACGCCCGGCAGCAGGCGATAGCGCACGCCGGCAGCGAACTCGCGATAGCTCGGGTCTTCACCCAGCACGCGCTCTTCACGGATGATGCGCATGATCTGCAGGCCAAGGCCAATCGAATAGACCAGGAAATTCTGCCAGCACGGATGCGCCAGGAAGAAGCCGATGTGCGTCAGCGTGTAGCCGGCATAGATCGGGTGGCGAACAATTCGATAAGGACCACCCACCTTCACGCCGCGATTGGCCGCCACGACGCCAAAGCTGCGACCGAGGAAGAACTTGGCCGTGACCTGGATGGTAAGACCGATCAGCATGATGATGGCGCACACACCAATTGGTGCCAGAGGCGCCGTCTGCGCAGAGATCGCCAGCAACGGCGCACTCGCGCCTGCAAAACCAAGCGCCCAGTCGCTCGGTTTCATCGACATTGTCGAAGACGGGCCGCGGCTCCAGATCAGCACCAGCGGCAACAGCTCCGAAAGAACGATGAGGCCGGTTACGACGTTGACCGTACCAGCAGCCTTGCCGAGCATGTTGTTGAGGAAGTGCAAGAACAGCCCGAGGACGAACAGCCGCTCGAACAGATCGATGGCAATCACATTGCGCGGCAGGCCGTGCCAGCCTGCAAACAGCGAGGTGCTTTTGCCCGAGCCCATTTCCAGTCCCGAACTACTCATGAACAAACTCCTAACGACGCGACAATCCGGCCGTCTGTCATCGACGGCTCTCAGAACCTCTGAGACACTAGTCGAACGGGGTAAATTTGCCGTGAAAGAGAGGGGTGCAGTTGCAGACAACCGATCCCTCAGAGACCGGTCGTCCACGATGGGAAGAGATAGATTTCCAACCCGGACGATCACGAACTCAGCGGCGCAGTTCGGCGCCAAGATCCCAGCTGCGCGCATCATGCGCATCAACCACAGCATCACATAATGCCTCGATTTTTTGGGCATCCAACCGTGTCAGGCTCGCGCTTTCCGACGGCGGCGCGGGCTCTACTACGATTTCCGCGAGCCGCGACTGACGCGCGATTTCGACAGCCTCGCGCGGCGAGACGGCGCGAAAGCGCACGACCTCCTGCGGCTGGCGCTGTGCCAGGCGCGACAGATCGGCGCCGATGACGGTTGCGATCTTGGGATAGCCGCCGATCGTCTGCCGGTCCGCCATCAGCACAAGCGGCGCACCATCGGGCGGCACTTGGATCGAGCCGGGCAGCGTCGCATCAGAAATCATGTCGTTGGCTTGCCGTCGCAGCAGCGTCCGCCCTTCGAGGCGATAGGCCATGCGGCTGATCTGATGGGAGACGCGAAACGACGAATGAAGAAACGCCTCGATGCTGGCGGGCGTGAATGCATCGTCCTGCGGACCCATCACCACACGAATGGCTGCGTCGGGATCGAGCGACACCGGTGGCGTGCGCCGCTCCGGCCCACGCCAAGCCGGTGCACCAGCAATATGCAGGTGATCGCCAGCCGCCAACGTGCGTCCCCCCAAGCCACCGAGCTCGGCGCGTGCATCGAGCGCGCTCGACCCCAGCACCAGCGGCACGTCAAAGCCGCCGGCAACCGCCAGCATGGTATAGACGCCCCGCTCGGTCCGCCCGATATCGAGCTGCTCGCCCGCCGTCAGGAGAATTGAGCAATGGTGGCGGCGCGAACGCCCATCGACCGTCACCGATGCCGGCGCTCCGGCAATGGCGACCCGCACCATGCCGCCCACCGCCCTGAAGCGGCCGCCCGTAAACAACATCTCGACAGCGGGTGCGTCGAGGCGATTGCCGACCAGCGCATTGGCACAGCTGAGCGCGCGCTGGTCCATGGCGCCTGCGAATGCAAGTCCCATGCGCCCCACGCCCGGGCGGCCGCCATCTTGAATCGAGCATTGCGGCCCGCAACCCACCACCAACAGATGGGTCATGCGGCGCGCTCCGCGACCCACGCACCGCGCCCGGCCTCGGCATCCAGCCGTGCAAAGCGCTCGATATCGATCGCTTCGAAACGCACCTCGTCGCCAGCCGCAAGCAGCGTCACCGGATCGCGTTGTGGCATGAAGGCACGCATTGGTGTGCGCCCGATGATGTTCCAGCCACACGGGCCAGCAATCGATCCAACCGCTGTCTGCGCGCCGCCGATGGCGATGACGCCGGCCGGCGCAACGGGGCGCGGGCTCGATCGACGTGGCGTTGCCAGCACTGCGGGAAGTCCCCCCAGATAGGCGAAGCCCGGCAGGAACCCCAGCATATAGACGCGATAGCTGGCGCCGACGTGTGCGTTGACGACATCGCGCGGGCTCATGCCGGACCGTTCAGCCACCTCGTCGAGATCGATGCCATAAGGCGGGCCATAGAGCACCGGAACATGCCAGCGCCGCGTTTTGCGACGGGGTGACGCCAACGGTTCGGTCCTCAAGCGCGTCAACTGAGCGAGAAGACGTTCGGGATCGGCCAGCACGGGATCGAATACCACCAGCACGGAGGCATAGGACGGGATCGTTTCCACCACCCCGGGCAGCCGCGCCGCGATGATTGCCCGGTCGAGCGCGCTGACACGGTCGAGCACATCGCTGCCGATCCGCGCACCAAACTCAACCAGGATGGCTCTATCCCCAACCTGACGGATAGGTCGTGACTGCGCGACTTCGGCTTCGTGCAGCCCGATCGGTGAAGCTTGCATGTGGTGTGCCTGCTACCCAAGACCGCAGCGAGTACATGCGTTGGAAAGTTGCCTCGCGAACCCGGTCCTTCGCCTGACAATCCTCGATAGCGCAAATCTACGATTGCTATTTAAAATTGCAATTAGTAACAATTATTCTATCTTAAATTGTAGTTCTGCTGCAGATCGACATGCCTGCCCCGCGAGACTTTTCTCCATGCGCGGCATCCAGCCCGACGTCCCCCTCCCGATCCCCCCAGCAAGCGCGAGTTGGAGCTCATGCATATCAATTACACCCCCCAAACCATTGCCACGCCATCTCCCTACCACCGAACACAAGCCGCAATCCGCGAGAGCGCGGCAGCAATCCTGGCCAGCTTCAACACATGGGCCTTCAAGCGCGAACAACCCACGGAGCCCGACCTGTTGGCGCGCTTCATCGAGCACCGCGTCGCCAGCCGCATGGCGATCTCCTTCACGCTGTATTGGGGTAAGGGACCGCGTCATTCACTGGCGCAACCCGACATCGCATGCCTCGACTACCTGACCAAACTCGGCGAGCGCGTTGCCGCCGTTTATCCGCTAGGCGCGCAGTTCACATTGATCCTGACCGACACGCACGCACGCCTCAACGGTCACTCCGAAGCATCCATCAAGAGCTATTTCGATGCGGTGGCGGCAACGGCGCGCACGCGAGCGATGTCATCGGTGATGCTCTCCAGCCTCGTCGCACGCGCCGCTGGCCCAACATCCACGCAACAGCGGATCGAGGCCGACGTCTTGTGCGAACTGGAGCGATGCGCGGCCAAATGGTTCCGTGGCGCAGGCGATGCGCGCGCGGGCGCCGCTCGATACCTGGAGATGAACATGGTCGAGCGGCGCGCCGTCGAGAAGTTTTTGCCCGACAGCATATTCATCACTTTCAACGGTAGCCGCTTTCGCTGCCTGTTCCCGCCATCACTTCCCGTCTTCTACATGTACTCGTTGCGCAAGGGCACCAGCGTGAAGCCATGGTTCCTGGATGCTCAAGGCAAGGCCTTCGCGGGCGCGGGGGAATTTGGCGGTTAGACCGTTGACGATGTGCGAGTTGAACATGTGCGAGCGGATTGGAACGCACAATGCCCGTCCCGATTCCCTTTGCGCCAGACGTGCTGGCTTTCGTTGCGGCGGGATTGCTGCTCGCCGGTATCATCAAAGGCGCAACCGGCCTTGGCTATGCGACGTGCGCCCTGCCGTTTCTGGTCTATGCCGTGGGTCTCAAGGACGCCATCGCCCTCGTGCTGATGCCGGCGATGGCGACCAATGCTGCGGTTGCCATCAACAACGGCTATCTGCGCGAGACTTTGCGTCGCTTTGCACCACTCTATCTGGCCATGCTGCCGGGCATTGCCAGCGGCGCCCTCATGCTGATGTGGGTCGATGCCGACATCCCGATGAAGCTGCTCGGCGCCAGCATCGTTGCCTATGCGGGGTTCGCACTGCTACGGCCAAGTCTCCTGCTGCCGCCACGTCTCATCGGCGTGCTGCAGGTTCCCGTCGGATTTTCCAATGGCGTTCTCACCGGCCTCACCGGCTCGCAAGTGATGCCGCTGGTGCCGTATGTGATGGCGGCCAGCCTTGATCCACCACACGCCGTGCAAGCGATCAACCTCGGTGTGATGTTGGCTTCAACTGTCCTGCTTGCAGGCCTTGCCACCGCTGGCGTTATCACCCCGACGATGCTCGCTCTCTCGAGCTTGGCGATTGCGCCTGCACTCCTTGGTGTCGAGATCGGCCGACGCATCGGCACGGGCGTATCGGAACAGACGTTCCGCTCGCTGGTACTGTTCGTGTTGCTGATAGCAGGCGTCGGCCTGCTGGCCCGTTGAGGCAGCGACGCGGGGCGGTCTGCCAATCTTCTCGCGATGGAGACTTGTGCTGCAATCTTCGCATTTACAATAACGGCACAGCAATCTTTGCGTGCAATACTTCCCGCATTCGAGGAAAGGATCGCCGGCACCGCGCCGGTGAGGCGGGCATGATTGCCTGCATCCGCGATTGCTCGCTGCAAGGGACTTCCACACAATGTGGAACGTCTCACAACTCGCCCTGTGCGGCGAGATGGACGAGCCATCCGGCACCACTCCCATGGCCCTCTGCAAGCCGTATGACCCAATCTTTTTGGCGTCGCTTCGAGCGGGAGTGTGTTTTGCGAATTTCACCCAAGTCGTCGCATTTGCTGTCCTCAATGACAATGTCGTGGAAGCTGCCGGTGATCGGCTTCGGGCTGGCGCTGGTGGCAACCGTGTGGACGGCCGTGTGGCTGCAGATCGCGGCGGAACGGCGTGCCATGGTCGAATCGCTGGCGCAGGAGAGCGCCAATCTCGTCCTCGTCTTCGAGCAGAGCGCCGATCGCACGGCCAGCGAAATAGACCGCATGTTGCGCTATCTGCGAACGACCTACGAACGCAACGGCCACAACGTCGACTGGCCGGCTGTGGTGCAGGAGGAATTCACCGACAACAAGCGCACCGTGCAGATCGCCATCATCGACGAGCGCGGCATGATGATCACCTCATCCAAGATGCTTTATCCGCCCACTCCCGTCGATCTCAGCGACCGCGAGCACTTCAAGGTGCATGCCAAAGCCAAAACCGACCGATTGTTCATCAGCAAGCCGTTGCTGGGGCGCGCCTCCAACCAGTGGTCGGTTCAATTCACGCGACCCTTCTTCAACCGCGATGGCAATTTTGCCGGCGTCATCGTCGTGTCGCTCGATCCCGAGTTCCTGACCAGCTACTTCTCAGGGCTGTCGCTGGGCTCCGACGGGGGCCTCGCGCTGGTCGGCGAAGACGGCATCGTCCGCGCGGGCGCCGGCATCTATAAAGATTTGCTCGGAAAGCCCATGCCGTCGGTGTCGCAACCGGGCATCGACGTCGCGGCCTCCTCACAGGCCCGCGTCCACGTTCGCGACGTCGGCGGCCGCCCGTTGGCAAGCGCCACGCGGTTTGGCAAAGATTTTCCGCTCGACGCCATCGTCACGCGCAGCGATGCGCCGCAATACGCGTCTTGGCTCAAGAAGCGCAGGACCTACATGGTCGGCGCCGGCGTCTTCACACTGCTGGTGCTCGCCGTTCTTGGCACCAGCATCATACGCCGCCGCGGTTACGAACGACGCCTCAACTACCTGGCGCGCTTTGACCCGATGACGGACCTGCCGAACAGGCTGGAGTTCAGCGCACGGCTGTCGGCGTTAACTGCAGATCACCGACACCCAGCGAACTTTTCGATCTTCATGATCGATCTGGATGAGTTCAAGGCGATCAACGATACCTACGGTCACCCGATCGGAGATGCCCTGCTGCTGGCTGCTGGCAAGCGGCTGCGCCGCAACGTCCGGTCGAGCGATATCGTGGCGCGGCTTGGCGGCGACGAATTTGCAATAATCCAGCCCCACCAAGCCACCGGGAATGCTGCCGACACACTGGCACCGCGGCTGTGCAAGATCATGGCCGAGCCTTATGACATCGAGGGTGTGCGCATCGAATGCAACGCCAGTATCGGCATCGCCACCAACAGCGACGCGTTTCAAGACGACGATCATCTGATGCGCTCGGCCGACCTTGCTCTTTATGCCGCAAAGAGCGCTGGCGGCGGCACCTATCGGCACTTCGACGAACACATGAACGAAGAGGCGAGCAAGCGGCGCGAGATCGAGATCGGGCTGCAGGAGGCATTGCGTGAAGGCCATCTGGAATTGCACTATCAACCGATCGTCACGTTGAACTCACGCGAGATGACCGGGGTCGAAGCCCTGGTACGTTGGCGCCACCCGCAAAAGGGGTTGGTCTCGCCCGGCGACTTCATCCCGGTTGCCGAGAAGACCGGCCTCATCGTACCCATCGGCGCCTTCGTCGTCACCCGGGCCTGCGCCGACATCGCCGCGCGATCCGATACGCTCAGCGTTGCCGTCAACGTCTCGGCCATCGAGTTTCGCGATTCAAATATCGCCGACACGGTCATGCGCGCCCTCAAATCCTCTGGCCTTTCGCCCGGTCGCCTCAAGATCGAAATCACGGAATCGCTGCTGATGCGCAAGGATGCGGCGACGCTCGGACAACTCGACGCCTTGCGCCGGCTTGGCGTGCGCATTTCGATGGACGATTTCGGTACCGGCTACTCATCGCTCAGCTACCTGCAGTTCTACCCCATCGATTGCATCAAAATCGACCAGTCGTTCGTCCGCGGGATCGGCACCATCAAACACTCTCAGGCAATCATCCGCGCCATCTGCGAACTCGGCAAATGCATGGGCATGACCACGGTGGCGGAAGGGGTGGAAACGGAAGAGCAGTATCAGATACTGGCGGGCTTGGGTTGCCAGGAGGTGCAAGGCTATCTGTTCAGCCGCCCCCAGCCGATCGATGCGTTGCTGCCGCTTGCGCCGCCAAAGGTCGATGCGCGCGGCCAACAGCTGGAGTCCTGTGCCGCGGCCTGAAGCACCAACCGCACGCTGCGTGAAATGAAAACGTCTGCGCACCTGAGTGCGCAGACGTTTGGTCGACGTGGAGACGGCACCTTACCGCGAAGAGGATTTCTCAGCGTGCACGATCAGCGGCTGGCTTGGCGGCGATCGACTTCCGTCTTGGAGATTTCGCCGGCGCTGACCAGGGCTGCGACGCAGCCTTTCGACAGATTGGGACCAGCTTTGTTCATGCAGCTGCGTAATCCCGGGCTGCCGACAGCGTGCGAGCTACAATAGGCGAAATAGTCGCTCATGCAGGCGCGCTTGACCGCCGCCGATACGGCGAAGGCGCTGCCAGATTGCAGAACGATAGCGGCGAGGGCGACACCGATCCCGATCACGGCAGGCATCGATCTTCCGGGATGCTTGGTCAGGTCATTCGTGCGGTTGCAGGTCATGGCGGTCTCCAATGCGGATGGTGCGTTTGGTGCGAGGATTGGAAGCTTTACGCATGCTGGGGGGACTGCGCTGTTCCATGGGGAACTCGATGAGAAGCCCCATCGGCGTCGAAACGACGCCTTGCCCCGCCGCCATTTCGCAACCGCACAACAGGCGGCGCGATATTGCTCAGCAATGTCAGCCGGTTACTATGCTAGCATGGGCGTCGGTGATTCGCTTGCCTCGCGTGATGCCCTAACGCAATAATTATTCGCTCTGTTCGGCACCAATGTTGAAGCGCCGGGTTTGCACCGCCGGCAGTCTCGATAACAACGCGTCATTTCAGTGGATGGCCGGCGCGTCGACATCATAAGAGAACACAGCCTAATTATTTGGTAGCCGCTCCGGTGACGATCAGGCGCACTCGCGCGGCGTGCGACCCGGAGCTGAGGCATGAGAGAGTTCAGGCATGACGGCTGAAATCATCAATCTGCGCCGCGCGCGCAAGGCGAAGGCACGCCAGGACGCGACGCGCGAGGCCGCCGCCAACCGCGCCCTCTATGGACAGCCCAAGGCGCAGCGACGCGCGCAACGCGATGCCCGGCAACGCGCGCAACGCCACCTCGACCAGACCTTGCGCGAAGGGCACGCGGCGGGCATGCCCGAGATACCGGCGACGCCAGACGCCACGGCGACACCTGATGACGACGCCAACCGCCCGCTCCTCGACGACCCCAGCGCCTGAGCATGCGACCTCGCAAACGATCATTCGCCATCAAGGGCCATCGCACCTCGATTTCGCTCGAGCAGCCGTTCTGGGATGCGTTGAAGGAAATCGCCGACAGCCACGGTGTCAGCCTCGCCGCCCTGGTCAGCGAGATCGACGATCGCCGCGGCGCCACTGCCGGACTTTCGACTTCGGTGCGCTTGTATGTGCTGGACGTCCTGCGCGCGCAGGCCCGTTCTCAATAGAGCGACGGGTTGAACGACTTCAATATGGTGTCGGATGTGGTGGGGGCGCGCTTCTTGGGCTCGGCGCGAGACTTGCGGGGTGTTGCTGCTGATCCCGCGGGCGCTGCGGTGGCCGGCGCAGCGTTCTCCGCTTGCTGTCCGTTTGCCGAGGCAGTGGCATCGGGCGACGTTTGGGCGGCACCCGATGAGGCTGTCGCATCGACGGGTGGAGGATCGGCAGTCGTACCGGCAGCCGGCATCGCCGCATCGACTGGTGCCGGGGCCGCCGTTCCAGCATTCGATGTCGCGCCCGCGGGTGGCGGCAGCTGCCCTTGTGGTGCAAGTGCGGGTGGCGGCAGCAGTTGCTGATTTCGCTGTTCCAAACGCTGGCGCTGCCGCTCGGCCTCGAGCGCCTTCTGTCGCTCGCGTTCCAATCGCGCCGCTTCCGCCATGGCCTTCTGCCGTTCGCGCTCCTGCTGTGCGCGCTCCTCGTCGAGCTTGCGCAAGCGCTCCAGCTCGTCCACCTCGCGCTCCATGCGCCGCACGGTCAGCTCGCGTTCGAAACTGCCCAGCGCCACGCGCGGCTCGACTTTCGCAAGCGCGCCGAGCGCTCCGGTGTAATAGATCGAGACCGGCGGCCACGACGGTTTGCCCGTTTCCGCCGCGGCGGCAATCAATCGCCATTCGGTTTCCACCTGCATGCTCGACAGATCGACCGTTGCCAGTGTCTCGACACTGCCTTGCGCCGCGGCCGTATCGAAGCGGGCAAGCCGCAACGCGCCATCGGCAATCTGCAGCCCCACCTCGCGGCTCCCTATCTCGACATGCCCGCTGAGAATCCTATTGCGTATTTCAGTTTGCAATCCGGCGGTACTGATCTGGAAGTTCTTGTCGTATGCGGTCGTCACAGTCTCGCTGACGACACTGGGCGACAAGCCATCGAAGCCGGCGCCCGTGAGGTTCAACGATCCTGTCCCCTTGAGCGCGCCGATCAGCGAGCGCGGGCTCAGTCCCTGACCAGCGAACGACAACGATGCGGCTGCCGTTCCCGCTACATTGCGGCGGCTTGCCACCGCCTCGGCGAGCCCGGCGAGCGACAGACCGCCCGCCCCCAGTTCAGCCTCCAGCTGTGCCCCAGCCGCGGCCTTGGCGACGCCGATGTGCCCGGTAACACTACCGTTGAGCGCACTCGCGCTCGCCAGCTCTGCATCGATACGGCCGGGCGTGAACGTGAACGCCACGCGTGCGCCGCTCAAGGCTAGACCGGGAGCCACCATAAGTCGCGCCAGACGCAGCGCCAGCTTGCCATCGTAGCGCTCGAAGGCTTCTGCCGAGAACGGCTGATCGGTCCACAGGCCCGCCGATTGCTGGAAGGCGAGATCGGCGGCGGTCGTCAACACCGGCTGTGGCGCGCCCGAAACGAGGCTGGCGAGCAGGCCCTGCACGGATGCCTGATCGACGTCGATCTCGCCTTCGAGCCGCATGCGGCCGGCATCGCCGCGCATCACCCACATCGTGCCACTGACTTCGGAGCCCGCGATCGTCAGCCCCGCAGGCGTGAGCTTGGCCTTGCCGCCGTGCTCGGTGTTGAAGCCAAGCGTGCCGGTGACGGCGTTGGTGTTTGCCGCGCGCATGCCGCGCACACCGGCCAATTCCATCACATCGCTTGCGTGATCGGCCGCGACCTCCAGCGTTCCGTCGAGTGCGGGTAGCGCTGCCTCATCGAGAACCACACTGCCGTTATAGGCGATCGTCAGGCCCGGTCGCGACAGGGCCATGTCACCCACCATGCCTTGTGCGGGAGCCCCGAACGCCTTGATGGCGACATTGGCTTTCATGGACTCGCCAACCGCAGTCGCGGTTTCGCCCTGCATGCGTCCGAACAAGAGCGCGACAAGATGCTCGGCGGAAATGTCCTCGGCCGACAACGTCAGCTCGGCCGGCATAGATCGCCACGTCGCTTGGCCGCCGTCGAGACGCGCCCCAATCGTCACGCGCCCACCCGCTGCACTGCCATCGGCGGCAATGTCGAGGGATGCGGGAGCGCGGGCCCCCAAGTGAACGCGGCCGGCAAGCTTCACCGGCGCCAACGTCGCCAGCTGTCGCGCACGATCCGCGGCCGGCAACCCCAGAACCTCGACCAGCACCAATAGTCCCTTGGCATCGCTGGCGCCGAGTGATCCTTCGATCGTCCCCTTGCGAGCGCCATCGCGACCCGAGATCTGCCCTTGCAGATCAACGTCGATGCCATCGGCGGATCGAAACGCGAGACGCTCGATCTTGATCGCGCCTTTGGCAATCTCGAGCGCCGCCACCACATCGCGAAGCGAGCGATCCGCGCCCTTCAACGTGCCGGCGCGCAATGCCAGCTTGAGGTCGCGCCGCTCGTTCGCCTTCGCCCCCGGCTCATCGGTGCCGGCGCCTGCCACCGACATGATCCAGGCCTGCAAACCTTGACGCGATATGCCTCCGTTCCAAAGCCAGTTGCTGTCGAAGGTATCGGCTTCCACCGCGACATGCACGGCACCGGAGCCATGCAACGGCAAGGTCATCGCGCCCTTCACCGTGCGATCCGCAAACATTGCCGTCGCGTCATTGAGCGACACGGCGTCGGCCGACATGGCAAGACGCGCATCGAGTGAGAATTGTCCATCGGGCGCGGCCTCACCCGCGCGGCCATCGGCAAGCGCCCACGCCGCCAACCGTCGCAGACTTGGGCCGGCGGCGGTGATCGTGCCTTCAAACGACGGACTCGCTTCGACAGTTGTCAGCGCGCCATCCAAGGCGAGACGCGCTCCAGCCGGAAGCGAGGCGAAAAGCCGTTCGATTTTGAGTCTGGCTGCCCCGGTCTCGCGTGTGACGGCGACATCGAGATTGGCGAGCGCCTCGCCTCCGAGTGTCACCTGATCGATGGCGATCGTACCATGCGTTTCAGCCTTGCCCGGCAAAGCGCCCATCAATCCCGCGACAAGAACAGCAGACGTATCGAGCGGCAAAGCCCGGCCATGAGCGCCAGCGAGCCGGTCGAGATCGAGCCAACGCGAGGCCAAGGAAAAGTCGAGTTTGGTGGTCCTCCCCCATGCGAGCTTGGCGGTGCCGGTCAACAGCTGCGGCTGGCCGACATTCTCCATGCTGGCCATCACATCGGTGAGTTCCAAGTGATCGGTATCGGCGGCGAGCTTGCCTTTCACCTCGACGACGACCGGGCCATTCGGCGGCGCGGGCTTGCCAGCCGAACCGGAAGTTGCGGGCGCAGCGGAAGATGGGGCGCCCGATTCAACCTTGCTGCCTTCCTGGCTTTGGCTTGCGCCCGGCAACTGCGGCAGCGGCAACGACGCCGCCAACGCCCCGTCAAACCGCGGACGCGCCGACAAGCTGGCGAGGCTACCATCGAGTTGATAGACCGTACCTGCGCCCGACTTGGGTCGGACCGAGGCCTTCAATCGCACGGTGCCTTCGGCGTCAGCCTGCGCAGTCGCTAAGCGCACATCGTGCACCACACTGCCGACCCCGACGTCACCGTTGAACTTGTAGGGCCCATTCAGCGCCTCGGCTGACAGCTCGCCGCTGATTGCATCCAGGCGGACCACCTCACCGGCCTTGGGGTGTTCCAGCGCCAGCGTCCCATCGACGATTTCTATCGATCGGAACGCCACATTTTGCGGCACAAATGGCAACGCCCCAGCGCGGATGCCGAGCGACATCCAGTTGCCGGCGCCGGCCTCGTCTACAGCCAGCCTTACAACAGGCTTGTCGAGCGCGACGTGGCGCACCTCCAGGTTGCCTTGCAGCAGCGGCGGCACCGAGAGCCACAGCGTGAAATTTTCCGCCCGAAACAGCGGCTCGCCCGACCCCGGCCGCGTATCGGCGATGCGAATCTTCTCGAAACGTAGATAGGGCGTGGGCAACAGCCGCAGATTGACCTTGCCGCTGACGCGGACGTCGCGCCCCAAAAGGCGCGAGGCCTCCTCCTCGAAGACGCCTCGGTAGCTGTTCCAGTCGACGAAATAGGGCACGGCAAACAGCGCCGCCAGGACAGCGGCAAACAAGCCCGCAATCCACATCAGCAGCGTGTTCACGTCATATCCCCCTTGCCTGGCCCCTCACCTGACCGTGCAGCTGGCATCGAGCCCCGCCTGCCATTGAGGACACGACGCTGACGATCAGACCAGAGCGGGCGCCTAATTGGCTCTGGCCCGTGGCGCGCATCAAGACTGCAACGGCTGCGACGGTCTGAAATCACAATCAATCTGCCAAGTCTCGCTGGTCTGCAAAGCCTTCGTTGGTCGAACAATCAAGCCGCATCGACGGGCTGGCCGCCGAAACCGGCCCAGTCGCCAAATCGCAGTCCGTTCTTAGCACATGTCCGGCCGTGAGGTTCTGACAGAACGTATGGACCATTCCATGGCCGGCCCGCCCTATTTTCCATGACCAGCGGCGAGCGCGGCAATTCAATACCTCGCCATTACCGACTGATCGTAAGCCGGCTTGACACTCCAGATGAAAATATTGTGAACGATAATTACAACTTCGTGTGGGGAGCGTCCAACACTACCGCGACAATGGCTGCGGCGCGACGATCTGAGGGTGTCATGCGGGTAGCGCAGATTTGGAAACAGTTCCTCCAGCCGATCCTCGACCGGCATGCGCACAACTTGCGCACGTTCGCAGATGATCGCCAGCCGCTGGTCTGGGCGCTCGCATTGCTGATTGGCATCACAGTCGGTTATGCGGCGATTGCGTTTCGATTTCTCATCGGACTGGTGCAACTCCCTTGGCTTTATTCGACAACCGAACGGGTTGCATCGGCTGCGGCAGCCTTGCCCTGGTGGAACGTCCTGCTTGCCCCGGCCATCGGTGGCCTGCTGGTCGGCTATACGCTGCAGCGCCTGGTGCCGGGCATGCGCCCCCATGCCGTCGCCGATGTCATCGAATCGCGCGCCTTGCGCGATAGCTCGATCGATCTTCGGATCGGACTGTCGAGCGCGCTGCTGGCGGCTCTATCGCTGGGCTCGGGCGCGAGTGCGGGCCGCGAGGGCCCTGTCGTCCACCTGGGCGCGACGATTGCCTCGTTCCTCGACGCGCGTATCGGGCTGTCGTCGACCAACCGGCGCACACTGCTCGCCTCCGGCGTAGGGGCCGCAGTCGCCGCCTCGTTCAACGCTCCGATCGCCGGCGTCTTGTTCGCACACGAGGTGATCCTCAGCCATTACGCATTGCGCGCATTCGTGCCGATCGTCATTGCCAGCGTCACCGGCGCGGTGGTCAGCCGCGTACACCTGGGAGACTTTCCGGCCTTTGCAATTCCCGGCTACCAGATCACCACGTACTGGGAATTTCCCGCCTTCGCGCTGCTCGGCATGACCTGCGCGGTGGTCGCCTTCCTGTTTCAGTTGACGATCATGGCCGCAGAGCGGTGGGTCTGGATGTTCGACATGCCCTTGTGGCTGCGCACCGCCTTGGGCGGGCTGCTCGTCGGCATGATTGCGTTGGCGTTTCCGCAGGTGCTCGGTGTCGGCTATGAAACGACTGAAGAGGCCCTCTATCAGAAGCTGCCGCTTGGGCTCTTGCTGGCATTGATCGTCGCCAAGACGGTGGCGACAGCGATATCGCTGGCCGTGCGTTTTGCCGGCGGCATCTTCTCACCCTCGCTCTATATGGGGGCGCTGACGGGAGCCGCATTCGGCATCATCGCCACCACCGCCTTTCCCGCGGTTGGCGCAAGCCAGGGGCTTTATGCGTTGTTGGGCATGGGCGGGGTCGCAGCGGCCGTGCTCGGCGCTCCGATCTCCACGACGCTCATCTGTTTCGAGCTGACTGGCGGCTATGAACTCGCTGTCGCGCTGCTGGTGACGGTGTCGATTTCGGTCGGGCTCTCGCAAGCCTTGCTCGGTCATAGCTTCTTTCATTGGCAGCTTTCCAAGCGCGGCCTCTTCCTGCAAGAGGGTCCGCACAAGAGCATCATGCGGCGCGTCACTGTACTGAACTTCATGAGCGAGATCGATCACACTGCGGGCGCACCGCCGTTGCGTCTGCCGACAGATCCAAACGAACCCTGGTTGACGGCCTCCGATTCACTCGAACGGGCATTGCGCGCCTTCGACCAGTCGGGCAATTCGCGCATTGCGGTCGTCGCCGAAAGCGATCAAACCATCATCATCGGATGGGCTGATCGCATGGCCGCACTCGATGCCTTCAATAAGGCGCTGATCGATGCCCACGTCGAAGAGCACAAGTGAGTTTGGTGAGGACGACATGCGACTGAACCTGGCAACACGCTCGCCACTGGCCCTTATCTTCCTGGGCTTTGGAGCGCTCGTGGCGCTGTTTGGCGCCGTGGCGCTGCTGTCGAGCGCACAGTTCATGCTCCGATCGGTCTCCAGCGAAGGCCTCGTCGTCGCTTTTCAAGAGCCGCAAAAGTCCTCCAAGTCCAAAAGTGATTCTGGTGCGACGAAGGTCGATCCCCCGGTTGCTCCGGTGATCGAATTTGCCCCCGCCGGCGGCAAACCGGTGCGCATAACCGGGGGATGGTTCGAAAAGAAGCCAACTTTTGCGCTCGGAGATCGCGTGCCGGTGCGATACCACCCCGATAATCCGCAAACCGCAATCGTCGACGTGTTTGGCGAGACATGGGCCTTTGCGCTGGCGTTCCTGGCGCTCGGCAGCGTCTTTCTGCTGGCGGGTTTTCTGCTGCCGCAATCCAAGGCGCGCTGACGCCCGTTCGATCGCCTGATTGGCGCGACAATCGCGATAATCTCGGCGGCTACGCTCATACCGCTGAGGCCACACGCCCTGTGGACCCTCGCGCGCCGCCCACTTTCCACCTGGACGCCAGTGGTATAGTGGGAAGGATGGCCTCGAAACGAAAACAATCAGAGAACACGGAACAGCACGGCTCGCTGTTCGACGACCTGCCCTTCGACTTGCCGCAAGCCCCGGCCAAGGTCGCGAAATCGCGCCCGGTGCCTTCCTCGTCCGACGCCGATACGGGCAAGGCACCCGACGACGGTGGCCACTCCCAGCGACTGCCGCTTGCGCCGCCTGCTCCTGCTCCGCTGCCGGTCCGTCACGACCCGGCGCACGACCCGGTGCCGGAAGGCGCCCCGCCGCGCCTGTCGATCTCCGAGCGTGCCATGCGCGCCGCGAATTCGCCCACGAGCCCACCCTATCTTGATGGGCTCAACCCCGAGCAGCGCGCCGCGGTGGAGGCCCTCGACGGGCCGGTTCTCGTGCTGGCAGGCGCCGGCACCGGCAAGACGCGCGTCTTGACCACACGCATCGCCCATATCCTCGCAACCGGCCGCGCCTGGCCGAGCCAGATTCTCGCCGTCACCTTCACCAACAAGGCCGCGCGCGAAATGCGAGAGCGCATCGGCCACCTTGTCGGCGGCGCGGTCGAGGGCATGCCGTGGCTCGGCACGTTCCATTCCATCGGCGTGAAAATCCTGCGCCGGCATGCCGAGCTGGTCGGCTTGAAGCAGGGTTTCACCATTCTCGACACCGACGACCAGCTGCGCCTGATGAAACAGGTGATCGAGGTCTTCGGCATCGACAAGGACCGCTGGCCGGCACGTCAGCTCGCGGCTTTGATCGACGGCTGGAAGAACCGCGGTCTGACGCCCGAGAAAGTGCCAGTCGGCGAAGCCAAGGCCTTCGGCAACGGCAAAGGCGGGGAACTCTACGCCGCCTATCAGAAGCGCCTGAAGGAACTCAACGCCTGCGATTTCGGCGATCTGCTGCTCGAGGGGCTGCGCCTGTTCCAGACCCATCCCGACGTGCTCGCCGGCTATCAGAAGCGGTTTCGCTACATCCTGGTCGACGAGTATCAGGACACCAACACGGTGCAATACCTGTGGCTGCGCCTCATTGCCCAGGGCTCGCCCAACATCTGCTGCGTCGGCGACGATGATCAGTGCCTTGCCGCCGGAACCGAAGTCACCATGGCTGATGGAAGCAGGCGCGCCATCGAGACGATCAAGGCGGGCGATCAGATCCTGTCATGCTTTGGCAGCGGCGAGTTCCGGCCGGCCGTTGTCAGTCGTTTGCATAAGGGCCGGTGCGAAGCCCGTACAATTGAGATCACACTCGCTTCGGGGCGCAGGCTGCGCTCGACACCTGAGCACGTTCATTTCGCGGGCTTCAGAATTGGCCTCACGCCGCAAACGCACTTCGTCTACCTCATGGAAAAGAGCGGCGTCGGCTTCCGGCTTGGCACGTCGCAAGTCTACACCAACGGCCAGAAGCAGGCCGTGATGGGTTTCCAGCAACGCTCGACACAAGAGCACGCTGACGCCGTCTGGATCGTGTCGACGCATGCCAGCGAGGTGGAAGCACGCTTCGAAGAAATGCGGCTTTCGCTGGCCTATGCGATCCCCACATTGCCATTCACCGCACGCAAAGGCGCGAGCAGCAACGGTCTCGTTCACGACCCGCAGGCGATTGCGCGCCTTTATGCCTGCCTCGATACTCGGGCCGGCGCACAGCGTCTCTTCGATGATATCGCGCTGAGCCTGGAGGAGCCGCATTACCGCCCGCGCTCACACAACTCCTCGCGCCGCAATGTCGTCGTGACACTTTGCGGCGATCGTCGCGGAAGCACGCCTATGCATCGGCTATCCATCGTTGGCAATGACCGCGACGGGGCCGAAGCGCTCGCCAGACAGGGCTTTTCGGTGCGTTCGGCGAAGGCCGGCTCGGCCAGTTGGCGTGTCGAGACGGCGCGGGCAAGCTGGCGCGAGCTGGCCGCCGACATCGAGCGCATGCGCGAGGTTCTCGACATTAAGGTCGTTCGCCAGGCCCGGCTTGGCGCGGACAATGCGAATGCCGATGGCCGGCGCGCAGGCAATTCCCTGCCATTTCTTCGCGCGCAATCCATTCGCCCGGGTATGGTGATGATGAGCCCGGACGGCTACGACATCGTCGAGCGCGTGGCATGCGCCGATGCGCCGACCGCCGTGTTCGATCTCGACGTCGAGGGCACGCACAATTTCATCGCCAACGGCATCGTGACGCACAATTCGATCTATGGCTGGCGCGGCGCCGAGGTCGACAACATCCTGCGTTTCGAGAGCGACTTTCCCGGCGCCACCGTGGTCCGGCTGGAACGCAACTACCGCTCGACGAGCCACATCCTGGCGGCGGCCTCCGGCGTCATCGCCCACAACAAGGGTCGGCTCGGCAAGACCCTGTTTACCGATGGCGCCAGCGGCGACAAGGTGATCGTGACCGGCGTCTGGGACGACGAGGAAGAAGCGCGCGTCATCGGCGAGGATATCGAACAACTCCAGCGCCAGAAGCACCTGCTCGACGAGATCGCAATCCTTGTGCGGGCGTCCTACCAGATGCGCGCCCTGGAAGATCGCTTCGTCACGCTCGGCCTGCCCTATCGTGTGATCGGTGGCCCGCGCTTTTACGAGCGGCAGGAAATCAAGGATGCCATCGCCTATCTCGATGTCACGCTCAATGCCGCCAACGACCTGAAGTTCGAGCGCATCATCAACGTGCCAAAGCGCGGCATCGGCGATACGTCTGTGAAACGCATGATCGAGCTGGCG
>CAZLHQ010000052.1:0-19307 GCA_964559355.1 uncultured Hyphomicrobiaceae bacterium | reverse complement strand
GCGCTCGTCGAAGACTTCCGCACGCATTTTCGACCATAAATGAGGTGGAGCTTGCTCGTTCCACGTCGATTTGTTGTGAACCCGGGAGGTTACTTCATGTTCAAGATTGCAACCCTTGCGGCGGTCGCCGCAGCACTCACCATGGTCGCTATGCCGGCTGTGTCGGAAGCTGGCACCAAGATGAAGCGTGAGGCTCGCCCCGCAGCTGCCGCGCCCGCGCATGCCTCGTGCGGCCTGACCAAAATGTTCGGCCATATGCGCGCTGCCCGCGCCGAGCGCGCACGTCCGGCCCGCGTTGCTCGCACGCACAAGCCGCTGAAGTGATCGCGTTCAAGGACTGAATGTTGTCGCAGTTGCGCCGCGCCGTCTTCGGTCGAAGACGGCGCGGTGCTCTTTTTGAGAAGTGTGCTCGCGTCGTGTGAACGGCTGTCACGTCGACCGGGCTTGTGCAGGTGCTTCTGCAACGGGCGATGCTGTTGCCAGCATCAGGCGATGCCGAGCGCCAGCTGCACCGGTTTGAACGAGCGTCGGTGATGCGGGGTCACGCCAAGCCGGCTGATCGCATCCTTGTGCTCGGGCGTGCCGTAGCCCTTGTGACGCTCGAAGCCATATCCGGGGAATTCACGCGCCAGCGCGATCATCATCCTGTCGCGCGTGACTTTGGCAATGATCGAGGCCGCGGCAATCGACAGGCACTTTGCATCCCCCTTGACGATGGCGCGAGCCTTGAACGCCAGACGCGGCAGCTTGTTGCCGTCGACAAGGGCCAGCTTGGGCTTGATGGCGAGCGCCTCGACCGCCTGCACCATGGCCCACATGGTGGCGTTGAGGATGTTGTCGCGGTCGATGCGCTCAGGGTCGGCAATGCCGACGCCGACCGCCAGGGCGGTCGCCTTGATGTGATGATAGGCGGTTTCGCGGGCATCCTCGTCGAGCGATTTTGAATCGGCGACGCCAATCACCCGCGCGTCGGGGTCGAGGATGACGGCGGCCGCCACCACCGGGCCGGCCCAGGGCCCGCGCCCCGCCTCGTCGATGCCGACGATAGGGCCGCCACCGAGCGCCAGTTCAACGGCTTCCAGCTCGAAGGTCGGGGTCAGGCGCGAATCGCTGATCTTCATGGAGCAAGGTTGGCGGCCGCGCGCGCGCCTGTCAAAGGAAGCTCAACTGTCCCCCCGGTGGCGTGGGGTGCCGAAACAGATCGGTGCGCAGTGCCATGCGCTCGTCGCCAAGCCCGAGGCGGCGTTTGGCCAGACGGAATCGCTGGGCAATCTGAACGGCATAGGGACCAGATCCCTTCTGGCGCAGGCCAAACGTGCTTTGATAGTCGTGCCCGCCGTGCATGCTCTGGAGAATTTTTATGACACGGGCAGCGCGGCCCGGCTCGTTTTCCTCCAGCCATTCGCGGAACAGCGTTTTTATTTCCAGCGGCAGGCGCAGCAGCACATAACCCGCCTCCTGGACGCCTGCCTGCCGCGCCGCCTCGAGCACCGCCTCGATGGCGTGATCGGTCAGGCCCGGAATGATCGGCGCCATCAACACCGCGGTCGGCACGCCAGCTTCGCCGAGCGCGCTCAGCGCTTCGAGCCGCCGCCCCGGAGTGGCCGCCCGCGGCTCCATGGCGCGCGCCAGGCGCCGATCGAGTGTCGTGATCGACAACGCCACTTTGGCCAGACCATCGCGCGCCATGCGCCCCAGAATATCGGCATCGCGCATCACCAGGGCCGACTTGGTGACGATGGCCACGGGATGTCGCGATTTCTCCAGCACCTCCAGCACTTGCCGGGTGATGCGATGCTCGCGCTCGATGGGCTGATAGGGATCGGTGTTGGTGCCGAGTGCGATGGTGCGCGGCCGGTAGCGTGGATTGGCAAGCTCGCGTTCCAGCAATTGCGCGGCGTTTGGCTTGACGTAGAGCTTGGTCTCGAAGTCGAGCCCGGCCGAATGGCCAAGATAGCAGTGCGTTGGCCGCGCATAACAATAGATGCAACCATGCTCGCAGCCGCGATAGGGATTGATCGATTGATCGAATGAGATGTCCGGGCTGTCGTTGGTGGAGATGATGGAGCGCGCCGCCTCGACCTGCACCTCGGTTTTCAGTGCATCGAGATCGCCCAGCGTCTCCCAGCCGTCGTCGAACTCCTGGCGCACCTGGGCATCGTAACGGCTCGATGCGTTGGAAGCAGCGCCACGCCCGCGCCGCCGCGTCTCGTCGATGCGCTGCTGTCTGTTGTCTGCGCCATCTGCCGGCACATCACGCTCCTTGGTTGCCGGCTCATGTCGTCCCGCCGTCACGATGCAACATAGCACACCAACGAGAACAAACAAAGAGCAATTGGCCAGTGCAGCGCATTGGAACCTGTGGTCGCGACGCGCGGTTGCAGTTGTTGCCTCGCCCCAGGCATGCCACACAGGGACATGATCTCTGTCATCATCCCCACCCTCAATGCGGAACGCCGCTTGGCGGCCTGCCTGACTGCGCTGGTGCCGGCTGCCGTCGAGGGGATGGTGCGCGAGGTGATCGCCGTCGACGGCGGCTCGAGCGACCGCACGCTCAAAATTGCCGATCAGGCCGGTATCGAAGTCATGACGAGTGAGCCGGGCCGCGGCCGGCAACTACGGGCCGGCGCGCAGCGGGCACGCAGTCCATGGTTGCTGTTCCTGCATGCCGACAGCGTGCTTGCCGCCGACTGGGATATCGAGGCATCGGCCTTCATGCGCAATGTCGATATCGGTTCGGCGCCGCTCGCAGCAGCGGTGTTCCGGTTTGCGCTGGACGATCGCGGTGCGGCCCCGCGCACGCTGGAGCTGCTGGTCGGTGCGCGCTCGCATCTGCTCGGCCGCCCCTATGGCGATCAGGGCCTGTTGATCCCACGCCGGCTTTATGACGAGATCGGCGGATATCGCGACATGCCGCTGATGGAGGATGTCGACATCGTGCGCCGTCTTGGCCGGCGACGGATCGTTGCGCTTAGGGCCGCCGTCACGACATCGGCAGAACGCTACCGTCGTCAGGGCTATGTGCGCCGCGTGTTGCGCAATCAGCTTTGCCTGGGGCTCTACGCCATCGGCGTGTCGCCCGCGCGCATTGCGAAAGTCTACGCCGGCGAGAACGGCTCAGGGGCCAGTGGCGCCGATGCTGCAGGCCATGGCCGCGGTGACAGCCGCATCACGCCAATTTGACGTAGTATTCCTACGCCGACGACAGCTAAACTCGACAATGATAAGGGGCGTCGACCGATCGCCATGACGCCCACATGGCAGCGCATATCTCGCGCAGCGATTGCAGTGCAGCCATCACATCCGTGGGAAGGAGGGCGACATGCCATCGATCAACAGACGTGACCTCGTCGTCGGCGCCAGCACGGCGTTTGCACTACTCGGCCTCAATGCCCGCGTCGTCTTTGCAGAAAGCCCCGTCGCTGCGGATTTGACCGCAAATGGGTTCTTCAAGTTCAAGGTCGGCGATATCGAGGTGACGACGATTTCAGACGGCATCTGGCTGAAGCCTCACGATGCCGCCTTCATCAAGTACGTCTCGGTCGAACAAACCAAGGCGGCGCTTACGGCGGCAGGGCAGCCCAACGACATTGTGCCTATTCCCTTCACGGTCACTGTGGTGCGCTCGGGCGGCCGCACCATCATGTTCGATTCGGGCACGGGAGCGCAGCTGGCGCCGACGGCGGGCAAGCTTGCCGCCAACATGACGGCGGCCGGCGTCGATCCCGCCAAGATCGACATGATCGTAGTGACGCATTTTCATCCCGATCACATCTTCGGGCTGATGCAGAAGGACACCAACGCGCAAGTGTTCCCAACCGCCGAGATCGTGGTGCCGAACGCTGAATACGAGTTCTGGGCGGATCCAGGCGTGCTTGCCAAGCTGCCGGAAAATCGCCAGGGACTTGCCAAACGCATTCAGGCCACGCTCCCGAGTTGGAAGAACGTCACGCGGGTCGAGAACGGTGCCGAGGTCGCCCCAGGCGTCACGGCCATCTCGGCGCATGGGCATACGGCGGGTCACACCGTCTATCGGGTTGCGGCCGGCAAGGATCAGCTGATGGTGCTGGCCGACATCACCAACATTCCTGCGCTGTTCGTCAAAAATCCTGGCTGGCATGTCGTTTTCGATGCCGATCCGGTGATGGCCGAAGCGAGCCGGCGGCGCATGTTCGATCAAGTGATTGCGGATAAGACGATTATGACCGGATATCACTACGGCATGCCGGGTGCCGGTCGCATCGAGAAGGATGGCAGCGGCTATGCGTTCGTCCCCCTCGTTTAAGGCGTGCAGGCTTGGTCGTATGACCGGAGGGCCTCGCGGCCGCTGCCGGTTGCCGATGGCGATGGCCGCGCGGTCGCTGGAACGGGTGCAGGAAAGCTCGTTGAAGCCGCAGTTGAAGCGGGCCGATGTTGCACGCCGTCTCGTGGTGATGATGAAGGAGCCCCGGGCCGGTCGCGTCAAGACACGGCTGGCGCGCGGCGCCGGTGTCGTCAGGGCGACATGGTTCTACCGGCAGGCAGGCGCCGCGTTGGTTCGACGACTGGCGGCAGACCGGCGTTGGCAAACCAGCCTGGCGGTTGCGCCCGATCCAGCGATCGCCACGCGCATGCTTCCGAAAGGTGTGAAGCGTCGCGCGCAGGGGGGTGGCGATCTCGGTCAGCGACTGCAACGCGTCTTTGCCCGGACCTCACGAGGCCCGGTAGTGATCATCGGCTCTGATTGCCCCGATGTGACAACGGCTGACATTGCGTGCGCTTTTCGCGCACTGGGCCGCGCAGATATGGTGCTGGGGCCGGCGGGTGATGGTGGCTATTGGCTGATCGGCGCGCGGCGAACGCCCAAGGTTATCGACGCCTTCCCAGGTGTCAGGTGGTCGAGTGCCACGACGCTCGCCGATACGCTGGTCAATCTTGGCGGCCACGAGGTCGAACTGCTGCGCCATCTCGACGATGTCGACGAAGCCGGCGACCTGCCGCGCGTCGCCAACAGCTTTGCGCGGCGCGTGCCGCCGACGCGCCAGCGTTGAGTCGTCTTCGTGTCGGATCGGTCTCAAGAAAAAGTGGTTGACCATAGCTGGCAGCGGCGTGCGGCGCGCACGCTGAGCTTGAGTGGCCGGCGTACGGGCGAGGACAATCCCATTGCCGCGATCATCTGGGTCACGCTGTCGATGGCGCTGCTTGCGGCCATTGCAGCGCTGGTCCGGTATGCGGCGCTGAGCGGGCTCGATTCTCAAGTGACGTTCTTCTGGCGCAACTTCTTCTGCGTCGTCTGGGTGCTGCCATTGCTTGCGGTGCGCGGGCGTTCGCTCGTCACCACCGCGCAGCCGCGTCTGTACATCATGCGCGTCGCGCTGAGCTTTGTTTCGATGTCGTCGTTCTTCTATGCCCTGTCGGTGCTCTCGATCGGCGAGGCGACGGCGATCAGCTTCCTGTCGCCCTTGTTTGGAACGCTGTTTGCCATTCTGCTGCTGGGCGAAATGGTTGGCGCCCGCCGCTGGGTCGCGCTGGTAGTGGGTTTTGCTGGCGCCGTGGTGATGCTGCGCCCGTGGGAAGGGTGGGCGACGGCGGCAAATTCTGGCGGCGGGGCATTGGGTTGGGGAGAGGCGGCGGCGCTGCTGTCGGCGCTGTGCGTGGGTGTCATCGGCCCCTTGGTGAAGCAGTTGACGGGGTCGGACGACGCCGACCGTATCGTGTTCATCACATCGTTGATGATGACGCCGCTTTCACTGCTGCCCGCGCTTTACGCCTGGAGTTGGCCGTCGGGTGCTCAATGGCTGGTTCTGATAGCGCTGGGGCTGTTCGCGGTGCTGGGACATATGACGCTGGTGCGCGGCTATGTGGCGGCGGACGCATCCCTCGTCATGACCTTCAAATTTTCGCGGCTGCCGTTTGCCGTCGCGCTCGGCTACTTGATGTTCGGCGAAACAATCTCGCCATCGATGTGGGCTGGGGCGACGGTGATTTTCGCCGCTGGCGTCTACATCGCGCGGCGCGAGGCGCAGTCGCAGCGGGTACGCAAACCTGCGGTGGTCGAAGCGCCCGGCGTCATGCCGCCTCCTGTTGCGTGAATACACGAGAACCCGGCAGCGCAGCTCAAAAAAAATGCTGGTCTTTCGACCAGCAGTCTTGCCCTCTTCATCGTCCGGTTGAACGCCGCATCTCGAATGTGATGGCGAAGTCCGGCTGTCTTGCAGCCAGCGGATCTCGTTGTGTTCGCAAGCGGCAGCCGCGACCCCTCAGGCGCCGCAAATGTCCCGTTGATGCCCCCGCCACGGGTGCGAACGGCGGCGAAGGTGCCTGCGCTTGCACGCGATTGCAAGTAGCCGGTGGTTGTGACGTGAAGAATGCTGCTGACGATGTCGGCTGCCAGTCGCGATCTTTGTCATCAAGTGTGATTTTGTGACGCCGAAGCGGTCACGAGGCATGTCAAAAAATGCGCATTCTATCGTGCTTTTCGCAATGTTCGGGTGTGAAGAGTATGTCGTGGAGGCGTTCAATTTCGTACACGCAGGCGGCGTCCGTGCGTCATTCGCACACGAAGTCGTGATGGCCGCGCAACACCCGAAAAAGAAATGGCGCAGCAGGGTCTGCTACGCCATCGTTTCTCGGGCATGTCGCGTGGCTTCAGGCATGCGCTTTAAAGCGACTACGCAACCAAGAACTAATCGATCGCGTTACGGGCCGGCTCGTCCTCGTAGACGTGCTCGGGGAACACTGGATAGACGCCGGCGACGCGACCCATCTGCTGTGTCAACGCCAATACGACATCGATCGTCGGCGTTTGCACGTCGACCAGGCGGCCCATCTCTTGAACGACAGTCAGTAGTGCGTCGAGCTCGATCTGGCGCTTCTTCTCGAGGTCCTGCAGCATGCTGGTGCGGTGGGCCCCGACGGAGGCCGCGCCGTTGATGCGTCTTTCGATGTCGACGCGGAAGTGGGCGCCGATGCGGCGGGCGATGATTTCGGCTTCCTCCATCATCTTGCGTGCAACCGAGCGGGTGCCGGGATCAGTGGCGACGACGTCGAGCGTCGCATGGGTCAGGGCCGAGATCGGGTTGAAGCACAAGTTGCCCCACAGCTTCAGCCAGATGTCGTTGCGGATCTCGGGATAGATTTTGGGTTTGAGACCTGCGGCTTCGAATGCCTCGGCAAGCCGCTTGATGCGCGGGGTCTCCTTGCGGTTGGGCTCGCCCAGGCCGTAACGGTCGCCATAGGTGTGCTTGATGACGCCGGGTGCGACGATCTCGGCGGCCGGATAGACGGTGCAGCCGATGGCCCGCTCGGGCCCGATGGCCTTCCATTGCCGGCCGCGCGGGTCCACGCTTTCGAGCTGCAGATTCGCATATTGGCCTTCAAAGCCGTGGAAGTACCACCAGGGGATGCCGTTCTGCGCGGTGACGACGGCTGTGTCGGGTCCGAGCAGTGGCCGCAGGTGGTCGGCAGCGTCCCATGCCTGATGAGATTTCAGGGCGACGATGACGTAATCCTGGGGGCCAAGGTCGGCTGGCTCTTTTGCGGCCGGCAGATGAGCCACCTTTTCTTCGCCGCCGATGATGAGCTTCAGGCCATTCTTCTGGATCGCCGCCAAGTTCGCGCCACGGGCGACCACCGAAACGTCGATGCCGGCGAGCTTCATCAGCACGGCGATATGGGCGCCGATGGCACCGGCACCGTAGACGCACACCTTCATGGGCTATTTCCCTCTCGGTTTGTTTTTGTAAACTGGTATACCAGCTAGAAAGCGGGCGCCGCGGTCGCCGTCAAGAGGCGACTTGCCGTTCCCGGTGAAAAGGGCAAATACAGGTGTTCGTCATGGCCTGCTCGGGGCCACAAGCCTGGGGGGAGGAACCCGCGCCGACATGACGTTTCCCAATGCAATGCCTCATGACACGCTCTCCACCGAGCGCATCAACTTCGCCGCGCTGGGGGAGCTTGATGCCACGCGCGAACGTGACGAGCGGGCCCGGATACTGGCCAAGATCATCGATTGGGTCTTCACAGACTATTATCAGCGCTCGCGCCACATCCCCACCGAGGTCAAGGCGGCGTTCGAGCGTCGCGACTGGCCGGAGACATTTCGCCTGTCGCGCGTGCGGCTCGCCATCTATTCGGTGACGATCGAGAAACTCGCTCCCGCGGTGGATGCGGGCTGTCCCGAGCTGCGCCAGGACGAGACCTTCTGGGCGGATGTCGAGGCGCACTATCTGGAATTGATCCGCGACCGCTACGAGGCCGACATCGCCTTCGCGTTCATCAATTCGGTGCATCGCAAGATTTACAAGGACGACTGGAAGCCGGTTGAATACTCGCCCAAGAGCGGTCCGTTGCGCCGTCCTCCACCGGCCAGTCCGGTGACGGTGACGATCCCATCGGCTTTGCCGGTGGCAGCCGCGACCGTGCAGCAGATTCTGGACGTGGCGGCGTTAAAGGCGCCTTGGCGTGATCGTGAGGATGACGCTCGGCTCGTTGCCGAGACGTTGACCCGCGCCATTCAAAGCTGGGGGCCGTCGGCCGATGCGCAGGTTCGATTCGTCCTGGTCAATGCCGGCTTCTACCGCAATCGCGGTTGCTATCTGGTCGGGCGCGTCGCCGTCCCCGGCCTTGGCGTTCACCCGCTTGCGATCGCACTTCTGAACGGGCCCAACGGCCTATTCGTCGATGCCGTCCTGACGGAGAGCGACGATCTCCAGTATGTCTTTTCCTCCACCCTCGCCAACCTGCATGTCACCAACCCGTACTATCACGAGCTTGCTCAGTTTCTATTCACGCTGATGCCGAAGCGCCCGCTGGGGCTGCATTATTCGACGATCGGCTTCAATCACATCGGCAAAGTCGCGGTGGTCAACGAGATTGCGCGCGAGCAGCGCCGCATGGGGCAGCGCTTTGGTACGGCGGTCGGCTTTCGCGGAACAGTTGCAATCGGCTTCTCGATGCCGTCGTCGAAGTATGTGCTGAAGATCATCCGCGACACCCCAACCGCGGGCTACAAGTGGGGTAGTTTTGCCGGCGTCGAGGCCGTGCTCGACAAATATCGCTACGTTCACTACGCCGACCGCGCCGGCTCGATGCTCGACAACATCATCTATTACAACATCAAGCTCGACCGCGAGAGCTTCGCTCCCGAGCTTGTCGACGAGTTGCTCGAGTGGGCGCCCAACACGGTCGCCGTCAGCGGCGACAGCGTTTACTTCAAGCACCTCATCGTGCAGCCGAAGATGATTCCGCTGCATGTGTTCTTGCAGTCCGCCAGCCCCGAGGAGGCGCGCCTCGCCGTCATCAACCTGGGCTTCTGCATCAAGAACAATGCGGCCGCCAATGTCTTCAACAAGGATCTGGATGGGCGCAACTACGGCGTCAGCCCAATTCGCAAGGTCTATCTGTTCGACTACGATGCGGTCGAGCCGCTCACTGACGTCAAGGTGCGCACCAATATCGGCCGTGAGGATGGCGAAGAAGATGTGCCCGACTGGTTTTTCGAGGAAGGCACCATATTCCTGCCCGAGGAGATGATGGTGGGCCTGCGCATCGACGACCGCGAGCTGCGGCGCGTGTTCCAGGACTATCATCCCGAGCTGATGTCGTTCGACTACTGGACCGGCATGCAGCGTGCGCTGTCGGAAGGCAAGGTGCCGAAGGTGAGAAGCTATCCGGTGGGCCGCCGCCTGCGCCGCAAGACGCCGGCAAGTGCTATGCCGTAGTGTCGAGCAGCCGTCGATTGGCGGGCCGGCACCAAATAAAATGGCCCCGGCGGGATCGCCCGGCCGGGGCCTGCCAAGGTGGGGGGAAAGCCTTGGCGAGTAATCGTCTAATCGTCGAGGTCAGCGCTCAGCGCTTGGAGCGCGTGTCATAGATCGTTGCGAACGTGCGCGCGGCCGCCTTCTCGTGCGACAAGCTGGAGGCGAGTTCGCGCTGATAGACGCGCTGGGCCGCAATTGCGTCGCTCATGGACGCGGCGATCATTCCAACCGTGTCCGTCAGCCGGCGCCAGACCGAGAGCGACTTGCCAGCGCCCGAGGCAAGGCGGAGTTCAGCGTCGATCAATCGGGTCGTCATGGTCGTGTCCTTTCGTGCTCAGGATCATCGGTCGTTGCCGATGCGCGAACGCATTGTTGTGCGCTGCAATAAATATCTGGTATGCCAGATTTGAATTTCAAGCCATATGCAGCTCGGCATGGCTGATATGCATTGAAAGTATGGGGGAAATGCTAGGCATGACCCGAGCGACTGTCATTTTGTTCAATTTGACCAGATCGTTGTGCAGTGCCCGCTGGCGGACAGTCTGGGTCGTCCATAACCGACGCCGCATGCGGGTGCTGGCATAAACGGCTGCTGGCGCGTAAGTCATGAGCCTCGTCGCGTCGCATGTGAGCGCAAAAACGTCGTGACGGGCGGATACAACGCTATGTTCGGTGGTGGTTTTAATGGGCGCACGGGCGAAGGTGGTGGTACCGGCGGAATGGGCGGTGCAGCGCGCCATCTGGACGGCTTGGCCGGCCGATGCGGACGAGTGGAATGGCGACCTCGCTGCTCCGCGCCGTGACATCGCCGCGCTGATCGCTGCGCTGGCCAAGGCGGGTAATCGTGTCCGCCTGCTCGTCAATGGCGCGGAGGCCGAGGCAACGGCGCGCCAGGACATCGGCGGCGATGCCGAAATCGTGCCGGCGCGCTATGGCGACATCTGGCTGCGTGACACCGGACCGATTTTCGCTCGCGATAGTGATGCGACGGTCGCGTTGCGATTTGCCACCAACAGCTGGGGAGGCAAGTACGACCTACCCGATGATGCGAAGGTGGGTGACGACATCGCACGTCTGGCTGCGGTGCCCGTGCGCCGCTTCGATTTCGTGTTGGAGGGCGGCGCCGTCGATCATGATGGCGAAGGAACGATCCTCACCACGCGGCAGACCTTGCTTAATCCCAATCGCAACCGCTGGACCAAAGAGCAGGCGGAAGCGGCACTTGAACAAGCCTTCGGCGCGCGCAAGGTGATCTGGATCGACGAAGGTCTGAAGAACGACCATACCGACGGGCACATCGACAACATCGCTCGCTTTGTCGGACCGGGTCGTGTCGTCTGCCAATCCGCGGCGGGCGGGGATGATCCCAATGCGGCGACGCTGGATCAGATCGCAGCGACGCTGGCGGCGGCAACCGATGCTGCCGGCCGCAAGCTCGATGTGGTGCGCGTGCCGGGCCCCGGGCTTTACCGCAACGCGCTGGGCGAGATCGGGCCCGCCTCGCACATGAACTTCATCATCGCCAATGGCGTCGTCGTGGTGCCGGTTTATGGTACGCCCAGCCAGGAGTCGGCACTTGCCGCCTTGCAGGACGTATTTGCCAGCCGCAAGGTTGTCGGCGTTTCCTCGCGCGGCCTGCTTGGCGCTGGCGAGGCGGGCGGCGGCTCGTTCCATTGCATCACCCAGCAAGAACCCCTTTGAGAAGGCCGGCAGCGATGAGCAATCGCACGATCACGGTGGCTGCGGTCCAGACCTCCTATGGCCACGACCTCAAGGCGAACATCTCCAAGACGGAGGCGTTCGTCAGCGAGGCGGCGCGCGCCGGCGCGCAGGTGATCCTGCCGTCCGAGCTGTTCCAGGGCATCTACTTCTGCACCGAGCAGAATCCGAAGTGGTTCGACACCGCGCATAAGACGGCGGATCATCCTTGCGTCGTCGCCATGCGCAAGCTCGCCAAGCAATTGAAGGTCGCCATCCCGGTCTCGTTCTTCGAGAAGGACGGGCCGCGCTATTACAACTCGATGGCCATGGTCGATGCGGACGGTGAGATTCTCGGCGTCTATCGAAAGAGCCATATTCCTGATGGTCCGGGCTATCAGGAGAAATACTATTTCCGCCCCGGTGATACCGGCTTCAAGGCCTGGAAGACGCGCTTCGGTGTCGTCGGCGTCGGCATCTGCTGGGACCAGTGGTTTCCCGAGTGCGCGCGCGCCATGATGCTGGCAGGGGCGGAGGTTCTGTTCTATCCGACAGCGATCGGCTCGGAGCCCTATGACAATGCGCTCGATACACATGCGATGTGGCAGCGTGCGATGCAGGGCCATGCCGTTTCGAACGCGGTGCCCGTCGTTGCCGCCAATCGTATAGGCATCGAGGAGAATGCCGGTGCCAAGCAGCGCTTCTATGGTCACTCCTTCATCGCCGATCACACGGGAGCGCTGGTCGAAAGCTTCGGCGCGCGCGAGGACGGCGTGCTCGTTCACACCTTCGACCTCACCATGATCGAGAGCTATCGCGCCGACTGGGGCTTTTTCCGCGACCGCCGTCCCGATCTCTACGGCAAGGCGGGGTGCTGAAAGCGCAAGCAGCCAAAAGCGCAAGCGGTTGGCACGTATGGCGATCGCCATCGGCTGGCAGCGGCGTAAAGCACACATTTTCGAAGGAGTTCCGGCCGCTGCCAACCTTCTGGAACGCCGCGCAGCCGACCCGGTTTTTCGATGTCACACGAATGAAATGAGACTCTGGCTTTGTCGTCCCGACATGATTGCGGGAGTTACAGAGCCATGCGGGCTTCACAGGACGACGGGCGCGCGGCCCAACGCTTCAGAACGCTTTTCATTTCGGATGTCCACCTGGGCACAAGGTCCTGTCAGGCGAATGCGTTGCTGGAGTTCCTGCGGCACCACGAGGCCGAGGAGATTTATCTCGTTGGCGACATCATCGACTTCTGGCGCGTCAAGCGTGGGCCGGTCTGGCCCCAGTCCCACAATGACGTGCTGCAGAAGCTGCTGCGCAAGGTCCGCAAAGGTACGCGCATCATCTTCGTTCCCGGTAATCATGACGAGGCACTGCGCGACTACTGTGGCACGCGCTTCGGCGGCATAGAGATCGTTCGCGATGCGGTTCACATCACAGCCGATGGCCGGCGTCTGCTGGTCATGCATGGCGACGAGTTCGATGTCGTGATGCGCTATGCCAAATGGCTGGCGTTTCTCGGAGATCGTTCCTACGAGCTGGCGCTGTGGCTCAACGCTCCACTCAATCGCGTGCGCCGGATGCTGGGTTTCGGCTACTGGTCACTGTCGGGCTATCTGAAGTATCGCGTCAAGTCGGCGGTCAATTTCATTGGCGAGTTCGAGGAGATGCTGGCCGGCGAGGCGCGGCGGCGCGACGTCGACGGTATCGTTTGCGGACACATCCATCATGCTGCCGACCGCGTCATCGAGGGCGTGCGCTATCTGAATTGTGGTGATTGGGTCGAGAGCTGCACGGCACTGACCGAATCCTATGACGGGACCATCAACGTCGTGCGCTGGAACGAGAAGCGCATTTCGCCCGTGCGCGTTACCAGGCCGGTTGCGGAGATGCAGACGGCGGCATGAAAATACTGGTCGCAACAGACGCCGCGCCGCCGCAAGTGAATGGCGTGGTGCGCACCTATCTGCGGCTTGCGCAGGAGCTTGAGCGCAGCGGCGTGACGCTCTCGTTCATTAGGCCGGATGATTTCGTCACGCTGCCCCAGCCCTTCTACCGTGAGATTCGCATGGCCCTGCCGGCTCCCTCGCGCATGGCGCGGCTGATCGAGGCGGCAGCGCCAGATTATGTTCACATCGCGACCGAGGGGCCAGTCGGTTGGGTTGCGCGGCACGTTCTCAAATCCTCCGGGTGGCCCTTCACCACCAGCTATCACACGAAATTCCCGGAGTATGCGTCGGCGTTGTTCTGCTTGCCCGAACACATAGGCTATCGGCTGGCTCGGCACTTCCATGCAGCGGGCGCGGGCATGATGGTGGCCACCCGTTCGCTTGCCGCGGAGCTCGATCGGCGCGGATTCAAACGCATCCTGCCCTGGTCGCGAGGCGTTGATACTGAGGTGTTCCGGCCGCGTCCGGTCCGGCTGTTTGGGCGGGAAACGCCAGTCTTTCTTTGCGTCGGCCGTGTGTCACGCGAGAAGAACATCGAAGCGTTTCTGACCGCTGATATCGCAGGCGTGAAGGTTGTCGTCGGCGATGGTCCCTGGTTGAAGCAGCTGCGGTCGAGGTTCCCGGATGTGATTTTCACGGGAGCAAGGTACGGCGAGGAGCTGGCGGAGATTTATGCCTCCGCGGACGTCTTCGTGTTTCCAAGCCGCACCGATACGTTCGGCCTCGTGCTGCTCGAGGCAATGGCTTCCGGATTGCCGGTTGCAGCGTTTCCCGTCACCGGCCCCATCGATATCGTTTGCGATGGGGTTACCGGCATTCTGAATGAGAACCTGGCGCTTGCGGCAACACGTGCGTTGTCCCTCGATCGCCAGTCCACGCGCGCACATGCCGAAACACATCGCTGGTCGCGTGTTGCCGATCAGTTTGTCGCCAACATCAAGTTGGCGTGCGCCAATGGCGCCGGTATCGCGCGGTGCGCGCTTCAATCCGAACAACCACAGCGTGATCATCAACAGTTGCGGGGCCGCCAAGAGCGCGCATCCCGATGCATTCAAGGAGAAGGCCGTGTTTGATACTGCTCAATCGCAAGAGGTGGGGAGTACCAGCAAGCAACTTGTAGGGGCGGCCGTCAATCGCTCCAGCGTGCTGACGGCGGACGGCATTTCCGAGCGGATTTTCACACTCGCGTTTTCCGGACTGGTCTATCCCCAGATCTGGGAAGATCCTCTCGTCGATATGGAAGCGCTGGCGTTGACGAGTGATTGCAGCATCGTGGCAATTGCTTCGGGTGGCTGCAACGTGATGAGCTATCTGACGGCAGGGCCCGCCCATATCGCAGCGGTCGATCTCAATACCGCTCATGTCGCTCTCAACCGGTTGAAGCTTGCCGCGGCGCGATTGCTGCCAGATCACGAGACGTTTTTCCAGATGTTCGGCGATGCTGACGCTGCCGGCAACGTCGAGGTGTTCGACGCGATGCTTGCACCCCATCTCGATGCCGATACGCTCGCCTATTGGACGGCGCGGGACTGGACGGGACGCCGCCGCATCGCGGGATTTTCTGACAACTTCTACCGAGGCGGCTTGCTTGGCCGGTTCATCTGGTCGGCGCATTTGCTAATGCGGCTCCACGGCCGTGATGCGCGCGCCATCATGTCGGCGCGGACGCTCGATGAGCAACGCGAGATTTTCGCCCGCGATATCGAGCCGTTGTTTGCAAGTCCGCTCGTTCGCTGGATGATATCTCGGCCCGCCTCTCTGTTCGGGTTGGGGATTCCGCCGGCCCAGTACAAGGCGCTTTGTGATGGAAATCCGCAGGCGATCGGCGATGCATTGAAAGAGCGTGTTCGGCGGCTCGCTTGCGATTTTCCGCTGTCGGAGAACTACTTTGCGCGCCAAGCCTTCGGCTTTGGTTACGGCGGTCGCGATGGAGGTGCGGTGCCGCCCTATCTGGACGAGAGAAATTTTGAAACGGTGAAGCGCAATGTATCGCGCGTGAGCGTGCGCCACGTCAGCTTCACCGATCATCTGGCGGGATCGCCCGATGCGAGTGTCGATCGCTATATACTGCTCGATGCACAGGACTGGATGAACGACGCGGATCTGGAGAACCTGTGGACCGGGATCACGCGAACAGCGCGTCCGGGGGCGCGTGTGATCTTTCGAACCGCCGCCGAGTCAACGTTGTTGCCGGGTCGAGTATCCGACCGAATTCTTTCGCGCTGGGATTATCGCGCCGAGGAATCAGAAAAGCTCACCCGCAAGGATCGCTCGGCCATCTATGGCGGCTTCCACCTTTATGTATTGAGGGGATAGCGCGAATGCACGCGACCGCGTCCCCAGAGCGATCCGCCGCGCGTGCGATGGACGAGATATACCGCTATCAGCGTCACATCTATGACGTGACGCGACGCGCTTATCTGCTCGGACGCGACCGGTTGATTGCCAATCTCGCCGTTCCCGATGGCGGATCGGTTCTCGAGGTCGGCTGTGGCACCGGTCGCAACCTTATTTGTGCCGCTCGACGCTATCCAACGGCGCGGTTCTACGGACTGGACGTTTCGAACGCCATGCTCGAGAGCGCCCACTCCTCCATTGAACGCGCGGGCCTCTCCAACCGCGTAGCCAGCGTTCATGCGGATGCTACGGGATTTGATGCCGAATTTCTTTTTGGCCAGGCGCGGTTCGATCGCGTATTTATTTCCTATGCACTGTCGATGATTCCCGAATGGGAGAGCGTTCTAGACAATGCGCAGCGCGCGGTTGCGCCACATGGCGTTCTGGCCATCATAGATTTCGGTGACTTTGCAAAGTATCCCTGGTTGCTTCGGCGGGCGCAACTGGCCTGGCTGGCGCGGTTCTCTGTGGTGCCGATTGCGGACTTCGAGACGCGGCTTGGCAAGTGGGCGGTGCAGGCAGGAATGCGGCCTGCCATCGACCGGCTCTATGGCGGATATGCCATCAGTGCACGCCTGACGCATCGTTGATCACCCGCAATGCTGGATTGATTAACGAACGGGCGGTGGCGGTCGCGTCAACGTAGTGAAATTGTCGCGACGGCACGTTGGCGCTTGCAGCGGAGCGCCAGCGCAAACAATATGCGCGCGATGCCAGATAAGACTTCCGACAAGCCCCTGCACATTCTCGTCGTCGACGCCAATCGGATTCGCGCGTCCGTGATCGAGGAAGGATTGCGCGAGGCTGGCCACGATCGCGTCACGGTGCTGGGCGAGGTCCCTGAACTGATGCGCCGCATCGTCGAAATCGACCCCGACGTGATCTTCATCGATCTGGAGAACCCCAACCGCGACCAGCTCGAGCACATGCTGGAGGTCTCGCGCGCGGTGCGTCGGCCCGTGGCCATGTTCGTTGATCGCTCCGACCAGGCCTCGATCGAGGCGGCGATCGCGGCCGGTGTATCGGCCTATATCGTCGACGGGTTGAGGAAGGAGCGCGTCAAGGCGATTCTTGACGTCGCCGTGTTGCGCTTCAACGCTTTCGACAAGCTGCGGCGCGAACTCGATAGCGCCAGGAGCGAGCTGGCCGAGCGCTCGTCGATCGATCGCGCCAAGGGCATCTTGATGCGCACACGCGGTTTGAGCGAGCCTGCGGCCTACGCCCTGCTCCGCAAGACGGCCATGAATACCAACCGTCGCATCGTCGATATCGCCGATAGCATCATTGTCGCCGCAAGCCTGCTCGGGCCAGGGGAGGACGCATGACGATCGAGGTACGCGCAGGGTTCATGCCGCTGCTGGATTGTGCGCCATTGATCGTTGCGCACGAGCTGGGGTTTGCTGCCGCCGAGGGCATCACGCTCAGCGTGCATCGGGAAACCTCGTGGGCGGCCCTGCGCGACCGCTTGGCCGTCAGTCACCTCGATGTCGCCCACATCCTGGCGCCGATGCCGATTGCCGCCAATCTAGGCCTTGGTCCGCTGCAGATGTCGCTGGTGGTGCCGATGGCGCTTGGCTTCGGCGGCAACACCATCTCGGTTTCGAAATCGGTCTGGGGGGAGCTCGAGGCGGCCGGCGCCCCAGTTGATTTCGATGCCGGCGCGGCGGTGCAGGCGCTGGCGCGGGTGGTCGCAGCGCGCCGAGCTGCAGGCGCCTCGCGTCTGGTGCTGGGTATCGTGCACGCCTACTCCGCGCATCACTACCAGCTCGCGTACTGGATGGCGTCGGCGGGTATAATTCCGGGCCGCGACGTCGAACTGGTGGTGGTGCCGCCATCACTGATGCCATCGGCACTGGCCGGCCGTCAGATCGACGGCTTTTGCGCCGGTGAGCCGTGGGGCAGCGTCGCCGTGCTTCAAGGCGCAGGCCGCATCCTCACTACCAATGCCAACATCTGGCGGTCATGTCCGGAAAAGGTTCTGGGTGTGCGAACGGCTTGGGCGCGGGAGAATGGCGAATGGCTGCAGCGGCTGGTACGCGCGGTCTATCGTGCCGCGGTATGGTGTGACGCCGGCGAAAATCGCGCTGCATTGGGCGAGATCCTGGCGCGGCCCGGCTACATCGGTCAGCCGATCGATATGCTGCGACCGGGCTTGTCCGGCAGCTTGATTGCGCCGGATGGCAGCGCTCGCAGAGTCGATGGATTCCTGACGTTTGCGCGCAATGACGCAACGTTCCCGTGGACCAGTCAAGCATTGTGGCTTTACACGCAGATGGTGCGATGGGGGCAAGCGGCTTATGCGCGCGATGCTGTCGAGCTGGTGCGTGCCACCTATGAGCCGGATGTCTTGCGCACAGCCCTCGCTTCGATCGCAGGTGTCGTGCCGGCGCGCGATGATCGCTTCGAGGATGGCTTCTTCGACGCGCGTTGCTTCGATGCCAACGATGTCGAAAGTTATCTCGTAAGCTTTGCCGCTGATCGAGTGAGCTGACGCGATCGTATCATGCTGCATTGCGCAAAACGTGTGCAACGCGCGTGAGCAACCGCACAACCGCTGTGCGATTCTCTTCGCCCTCCCTGTCGTGGCGACGCGCGGTTAGTCTATTGAAACGTATAAACAAAATCACGTTTTCATGGATTGGCATGGATCATGCTGAATAGCAGATCGAGGCCAACGCTGGTCTCCCGACGACCTTGACCTCTGGACGCCCGCTCCCGGGCAGTGGCAATGCCGCCGATCCGCGAACGACCCGAGGGTTGTGACCGGAGAGGCGGCTTTTTTCATGGGCCGCGGCGGTCGAGGGCACAGGCGATCGGCAATATCGAAGGAGAACGAGCATGAGCAAGAAGACCGCATCCAAGGCAGCCGTCATCGATCGTCGCACGTTGCTGCGCAATGCGTCGGCAACCGCCGCGACAGCCGCATTGTTCTCCGCGATCAAGGCGTCGTTTCCCGGTGGTGCGTTCGCCCAAGGTGCGGGCCCGGAGGTCAAGGGCACCAAGCTCGGCTACATCGCGCTCACGGATGCGTCTCCGCTCATCGTCGCCAAGGAGAAAGGTTTCTTCGCCAAGCATGGCCTGCCGGACATGGAGATTCTGAAGCAGGCCTCATGGGGTGCGACGCGCGACAACATGGCGCTCGGCACGAAGGCCAATGGCATCGACGGTGGTCACATCCTGCGTCCCAAAACGCACCTCTACACCACCGGCAAGGTGATGCAGAACAACCAGCCGCTACCGATGTACACGCTGCTGAACCTCAACGAGGACTGCCAGGGTCTCTCCGTTTCCAACGAATACAAGGATCTCCCCGTCGGCACCGACTCCTCGCCGCTCAAGGAAGCCTTCGCCAAGAAGAAGGCCGAAGGCAAGGAAGTGAAGGCCGCCATGACCTTCCCCGGCGGCACCCACGATCTGTGGATCCGCTACTGGCTCGCCGCCGGCGGCATCGATCCCGACAAGGACGTCAAGACCATCGTCGTGCCGCCGCCGCAGATGGTGGCGAACATGAAGGTCGGCAAGATGG
>CAZLHQ010000051.1:0-19522 GCA_964559355.1 uncultured Hyphomicrobiaceae bacterium | reverse complement strand
GTGTTCATCCTGCCGATCTTCAACGACAACGGCGATCTGCTCTACATGCTGGGGTCGCAGTGCGACATCACCACCTCGCTGCGCACGCTGACGCCGATCGAGCATGCCAAGCTGCTGGACGAGGGCATCGAGCTGGCGAGCCCGCGGCTGGAGCTGAGCGAACGTCTGCACATACCTGCCCACCGGCCGCTGGCGGACGCGATGCAGACCGTGCTGACGGGCGAGATGTTCGAGTAGGGGGCGAGCGTTGACTTGCAGGCGGCTCTACAAGGCACCTCTCTGCCCCGGAGTGCCATCGACAATCCGCGCAGGGTTGCCGAGTACGAGACAGCCATCCGGAACGTCTTTAGTGACGACCGCGCCAGCACCCACGACGGCATTCTCACCGATACGCGTTTTCGGCAGCACTACGGCGCCACTGCCAATGAGGCTACCCTGACCTATGCACACGTTGCCCGCAATCACAGCACCCGGTCCAATCGAGCAGAAGTCGCCGATGACTGCATGATGCCCAACGGCGGCGGCGCGGTTGATCAACACGGCGCGGCCGAAGCTGCTGGCCGCACCAAGGGTGCAGCCGGCGTTCACAAAGAGACCGGGCCCATGCGAAAGTTTTCGCGGTAGCACCGCCGACGGGTCGATAAGCGTGGCGAGCTCCCCGAAACCGAGCGCCTCGGCTTGCAACGCTGCATGCCGACGATTTGCCGGTGTGAAAAGAGGGATCAGAATCGGCACGGCTAGATGCTCTGCGCCCACATCACTAACGTCGATGACGCGCGCGGGGTCTGAGAAAAAACACTCTCCGGCAAAATTCCTTACAGCGGCAATGATCTCAAGCCCGGCCCGCGCCGCGCTCTCCTCGTAATCCGCAATCAGTGCGGAACCGACCCCAAAGATCAATGCTGATTGCATGCGAGCACCGCTCCAATGACCGACTGCACGACCTCATGCTCGCGATTGTTCACGGCTTCAGGTTGGATCGGCAGGCTGATCATGCGTCGGGCAAGTCGTTCCGTCACCGGCAACCGCGATGACGCGAAATGCTCATAGGCAGGATGCTGGTGCAAACCCGGCGAGTAATGCAAGCCCGTGGCGATGCCCGAGACTTCGGAAAGGTGCTTGCGCACGGCATCGCGGTTACTCACCTCGATTGCGAACTGGTGGTGCACGCTTCCGCTTTCCTCCACGGCGAAGGCGATCTTCTCGACATCGAGCGCCGCCGAAAGTTCCCGGCGATAGAATTGCGCCAAGCGGCGACGCTCTGCGTTGCTTTCGTCAAGCTCCGGCAGGAGGACGTTGAGAATCGCCGCCTGGATTTCGTCGAGCCGTGAGTTTCCACCCGGCTCGGTGCTGATGCGGCGCGCATCTGTCCACCCGTAAGTTCTCAGTGAACGCGCACGGGCAGCATGCGCGGCGTCGGACGTCACGATGGCGCCGCCGTCACCGACGCCGCCGAGGTTCTTGGTGGGGAAGAACGAGTAGGCAGCCATGTGGCCGAATGTTCCGACACGCCGCTCCTGCCACTCAGCTCCGTGCGCCTGGGCACAGTCTTCGATGACGGCAAGGCCGTGGCGCGCGGCAACCTCCATTACTGTTCCCATGTCGACAGGATGTCCATGCAGATGGACCGGAACGATAGCAGAAGTGCGTGATGAGACGGCCGCTGCCATCTGCGCAACATCAATGCAGCGTGTCGCACCATCGACGTCAACGAAGACGGGCTGAGCACCACACTGGAGGATGGCCGCGACTGTGGGTGAGGCGGTCATCGCGACCGTGATCACTTCGTCACCCGGTCCGATCCCCAGCACGCGCAAGCAGAGCGCCAAGGCATCGGTTCCAGAGGCCACTCCGACGCAATGGGACGCGCCGATGTAGGCGGCAAACTCCGACTCGAATTGCTCGACTTCGGGACCGAGGACGTAGGATGAGGACGACAGCACTGCCGCGATTCGGGCATCGATGGCTGAACGAAACCGGGCAATGCGAAGTTGAGGGGCCGCTTGTGGGATCATTAAGCGAAGCCCGTCAACTCGTTATGGCCTTTCCGAACATCGGCTTGTCGAAATAGCGTACGTCGGCGTAGATTTGCGATGAGGCGACCAGCAGGAACGATTGCGACGAGAAATCGGTGAGTTCGAGAAGAATGCCAGGCTCAAGATGCAATGCGATATGCGGGCCTTCCAGAATAAAGATCTGACTGCGCTCGCCGTTGTCGCATGTGGCCGTAACACTGCCGAAGGGAACCGTGAGGAGGAGGTGCGAGGAGACGGCGTGATTGGCTCGCATCACCCCGTCAGGCACGTCGAAGACGTAAAAAATGCGCTGGAGTTCGAAGGGTAGGCCCTGCATCTGGTCAAATGCCACGAGCCCGCCGCGATGGTCGCGGTGAACCTCAAGGTCGATCAGATGCACGCCGTCTATCGGTTCGCCGCCCGCACGTCCGGCAATCGTAGAGGTGAGCTTCCGGCTTTTCTTCGGCCAAGTCAGTTCGGGTCTAATCGACTGGCGCATACTGCCCCCACAGAATATCTCGTCCCGAAAGAAAAAATCTGCAAATCCCCACCAGGGCGACGCAACACATTCATAAAAAACCAACTTCGTCACAAAGCCAAGGCCAACCTGGCTTCATCAACAGTGAAGTTGTAGTGCTGCTGCGCATTGCTGCCGGGCAGGAAAGCGAACTGGTGACCGAGATCCAAAGCCAAGCCCACCCAGAACGCTTTGTGGACATCCAAGGGTCCTGTGAGAAGAATCTTTGTGCGCGGCGCACAAAACAGCGTACCCGCAATGGCCGACCCGCTTGGTGCAACGATGGATGTTGCTTGCTGCATCAGCAGGATTTGGTCACGGTGCGCGAGCGTTTCCGGATGCACGATATTGTAGCCGCGTGCCGCGAGCAACGGCATCAGGTCGCCCTCGTTGAGCACGCGCCTCAGCTTTTGGCGGTTGCGGCTGAGATAGAGCTTGCGGTCGCCATCACCGTTAGCAGGAGCAAGGCCGTAGGCGCTGAGATAGAGGTCGCGCACAGCTTCCATTGCCCCTTGGCGCGCATACCAGACGAGCGCATGGTTGGCCGTCTCCACCGGCACCAATAGCTCCTCGAACTCCAGTCTTGTATCGGGTCCGACCTCGAGTAGCTTCAGTTGCGGATGCTGGTTTCGGATCTCATCGAAGGCCGCGCGCTGAAATGCGGGGATCTCGTCCCTTATGACGACCGTCGCCGTTTCCAGCTGCAAGTCCTCCAGCGTCATCAGCAAGAGACGGAGCCGCTGAAGGATGAAATGCGCGAAGTGCCGATGGCCCTTCCAGGACCCGATCATAGAGATCGCCGGACCATTAATTTGCTGCACATTCCGAAAATTGCGCGGACGGAAAGAATTCTGCAGGCCCCAAGACGGGGCCTTTTTCATGAGCCGCGAAGCGTCGACGAGCTTGCCGCTGGAATTGTGAAGGACGGCGCCCGTGTGGGCGAGCTGAGTCACACCGCGCAGCCTGAACACGCACAGCTGGTGCGGCAGGACAAGGGTGTTCCCCTGTAGCGGACAGCCCGACCGCGCTCCGAAATGTTCGAAGTAGTCGAACTCGGACCCGGACAGTACAAAACGACTCTCTCTTTCGATTTGTGATGCCGTCTCGGCCACTGCCTCGATATCGATCGCATCGGTCGCAACTGAGTATCGCTGCCGCAAACTCGCACTGGCGGCGAACATCGGTCGGCCAGCCAACCACTTTAATCGGCGCACGCTAAGAGCCTTCGAGATCTTATTCCGCATCTTCGCTAGTGCCATGCGAACTCCTCACCGCAACGATCTGCCAGATCGACCGTAATGTCCGCGTTGTCTGATGACCAGAAGCAAACGAGCCGTTCGTGTCCGTCAGCCACCGACACCTTGTGCCTGCCCGACTTCGCATCGACGTGATGGCGTATTGGGAGCAGATTGGTTGCACGCGCTTGGCAACGTGCATCGGTCGCGATCAAGCAATAGCTAGCGCTGTGACATCAGTTCGTTTGCCGCGGCGAGATCGTGACGCTTGAAATGACGCGCAACGCAGGAAGGGATGCTCGAATGTGATTACAATGCACCGTCCGCCGTCGTTGCCATCCTGCGGGGCAGGGCCATCGTCCGCGCCCCCATCCAAGCTGGAACAGTGTTATCCCTCTCAATGCCAGCAACTTCGCTTCCGCACTTGCTCCGATCGCTGCGGCACCGGCGCCAACCCAATGGCCGCAATGCGCCCCGCGCCAGACGATGCGCACTCTCACCCCTCGCTTTTCCTGCGGCTCATGAAGGCGAGGCGCTCGAACAAGTGCACATCCTGCTCGTTCTTGATGAGCGCGCCGGCGAGCGGCGGGATGAACTTCCTCGGATCGCTCTCGCGCAACGTCTCGGCGTCGATGTCCTCGTTCAAAAGCAGCTTGATCCAATCCAGCAGCTCCGACGTCGAGGGCTTCTTCTTCACGCCCGGCACATCGCGCAGCTCGTAGAACACGCGTAATGCCTCGTTGACGAGCCGGCCCTTTAGGCCGGGGAAGTGAACCTCGACGATCTCGCGCATCGTCTCGGCATCGGGGAACTTGATGTAGTGGAAGAAGCAGCGGCGCAGGAAGGCGTCGGGTAGCTCCTTCTCGTTGTTGGAGGTGATGATGACGATGGGGCGCTGGCGCGCCTTCACCGTCTCGCCCGTCTCGTAGACGAAGAACTCCATGCGATCGAGCTCTTGCAGCAGATCGTTGGGGAACTCGATGTCGGCCTTGTCGATCTCGTCGATCAGCAGAACCGGGCGCACGTCCATCGCGAACGCATCCCACAGTTTGCCGCGGCGAATGTAGTTGGCGATGTCCTGAACGCGAGCGTCGCCGAGCTGGCTGTCGCGCAGACGCGAGACCGCGTCATACTCGTAGAGCCCCTGCTGGGCCTTGGTGGTCGATTTGACGTGCCATTCCAGGATCGGTGTAGCCAGCGCCTTGGCCACCTCCAGCGCCAGCACCGACTTGCCGGTGCCCGGCTCGCCCTTCACCAGCAACGGCCGCTCCAGCGTTATGGCGGCGTTTACGGCAACCTTGAGGTCATCGGTGGCGACGTAGGACTTCGTTCCTGAGAACTTCATGATCAACTCTGCTCTGCTTGGCACGGGGAGCGAGCTTAACCGGTCGCGCCGCGCCGGTCACGGCCACAAGCGCGCCAACGATATGCGTCAATGCAAAGAATAAGCACCCGAAAGGAAGACGGCGCCACGCCTGGAGGACCTCAAGCATGGCGCCGAGCGAGGGAATAGCGCTGCGTCGGACGATATTCCCCGAGATCGGATGGGGTGGTGCGGCTGGACCGGGAACGGCGGCGCACCCAAAGCGATGATGTGAGCAAGACTAGCCGAAGACTTCAAAGGTCCGCTCAATACCGCACCGCAGAATAAGAATAATCTGGCGGTGTATTTACTTGAAGTTGTGGCGGCCGCGTTAACCCTGATGGCATACATTGCGTCACGGCCCATACGCTTTTCAAATAAGCCTTGCGTAACATTGGAGTTTTTCTTGACACCACGGGCTCTCGACCTACATACGAGGCACGAAATTTGCTGGGAGTGCTCTACCCACGGCCAACGGGTCGATACAAGAATCCGGGCGGGGTCGAGCTAATCGCCTCATAGGAGGCTGCAGATGAGCAAGGCCAAGTCGAAACCGAAAGCCAAATCGCCCACCAAGGCGAAGGGATCCGCTGCGCGGGCGCCCGCGAAGGTGGCCGCCCCCGCCAAGGCCAGCAAGGCCAAGGCCAGCGCGCCCAAGGTCGCCGCAAAAAAGACCGCCCCGGCAGCTAAGTCAGCGGCCAAGGCGGGCAAAGCCGCCGTCACGAAGGTATTGGCTGCCGCCTCTAAGAAGGCTGCTGCAACGCCGCCTGCCAAGGTCTTTACCAAGGCGGCCAACAAGCCGACGGGCTCGACCAAGAAGGAGAAACCGGTGAGCGCGGCTGGCGACAAGAAGAAATCTGCAGAAATCGTCCTCGACCCCAATTATCGCCCGGCTGAAGACGAGCCGTTCATGAACGAGCGGCAGCGCGTTTACTTCCGCAACAAGCTGCGGACGTGGAAAGAAGAAATCATCCGCCAGACCCGCGAGACACTTGCCGGCCTGCACGAAGACAGCACGCAGCATGCCGATCTCGCCGACCGCGCCACGTCCGAGACAGACCGTGCGCTCGAGCTGCGTGCCCGCGATCGGCAACGCAAGCTGATCGCCAAGATCGATGCCGCGCTCGCCCGCATCGAAGACGGCAGCTATGGCTATTGCGAGGAGACCGGCGAGCCGATCGGCTTGAAGCGGCTCGACGCTAGGCCGATTGCGACGCTATCTCTAGAGGCCCAAGAGCGCCACGAGCGCCGCGAGAAGGTCTATCGCGAAGATTAGTGGCACCGCCCGTCGAACGAACACCCTTCTGATCAGGCCGGACGCGCATTGCGGCCGGCCTTTTTCGTTTGACGGGACTTGACGCAGCTCTGCCACGCCTCACCGCGTCGGCGCGGCACGCACCGGCACATCAAACGAACGGCCATCGTCGGCGGTCGGAAATGTGAAGTGCCACCACTCCTTGGCGTAGGCGGAAAAGCCATATTTCAGCATGACCCGCCGTAGGATTTGGCGTGCTGCGCGCTGATCCGTGTCAAGGCCCGGATAATCGGTGTGGCTCTTGGCATCGAAGCAATCGAAGGCGCTGCCCATGTCGATGGCATCAATCGTGCCCGTGGCATTGCCGCTTTGCGTGCACGGCGCTAGCGCGCCCCCTTGTTGTCGCGGCTTATCTGTCATCGCGGTGTCGAGTGCATGTGTTCCCGCTCGTTGCCGTTTGACAAGCGTCAGGTCGACGGCGATGCCGCGCGAATGGGTGGAAGAACGCGCGATATATCCGCGCTTGATGAGATCACCGCGACCGATGTTGGGATAGTAATGCCGCGTGCGTCCATCTTCCGCAGATTGCGCCCAGATGCCGAACGCCGCCACCGCCCGTCGTGGCCGGTAGCAATCGAGCACCGCGAGCGCGAGTGGCGGGCTCTCGTTGGCCAGTTCCCGGTCGGCCTGCGCCAAGGCCTGGGCGACGGCCGGACGCAACCAGCACTCGCCGGCCTCGTAGCCCGGAACCTTGTGACCGGTGAAGTTGCCCGTCCCGGCATAGCGCATGTCTTGCCTGATTTGCGGGGCAACCTGCGATAGCGCCACCAGCGGCACGTCTCCAGCGGTCGCGGGCGTTGACGTAACCAGCATCGCCGCGCCTAACGCACCACATGCACGAAGCGCCCGTTGCGACGCCGAGCATGAGCCGCGCATCGTCCCATTGATCGCGCACAGCAAGGCTTCGATCTCCTTCGCATAGTCGAGGTGCCTTCAACACGCCCCCCAGATCAAACGGGATATCGCCTCTTCTTGCGTCGGTGTGAAGGCCACCGCGTGTTGCCGATGCCTGCATGCGTGGCGAGATTGCAAGCCGAGGCAAAGCGGCATTCCTTCGCCTCACGCCCTGCATTAAAGTCGACCGGCATGCACACTGCATAGCCCTCCGCCCATTCGTTCTCAGCGGACCACGGGCTGCGCATTTCAGTGACACGTCGAGGGGAGGCAGCACGGCATGAAGCGAGTGGATGGAGCGGGAGCGCTTTTCGATCCGATAAAACCGGCTCGGCTCTTTAGAATTCTTGGTTTGTCGCATTTTCCACGACGAACCGGCGGCCACTTCGTCGGAAAATGCTCTAGGATTATTGGTTTGTCGCATTTTCCACGACGAACCGGCGGCCACTTCGTCGGAAAATGCTCGATGCAGCGCGGGTTGCTGCCGGCGATCGTTGCCGGCTGTGCAGCCACGGTGCTCGCCTCTGTTGGCGTTGCGCAGCCGCGCTGCGTCTTCCTGGAATGCGGGCCTACCGACGCACCTAACCCCAATCCACCGCAGGCGCCGGCCGTCGCCAAAATACGCCCGCTCGGCCCGGCACAGGCCGCAGGTCTCGAGCGCCCGCGCAACAAGGACGAGATCTGCGACAATGTCGGCGGCTTTCGCTATTGCGTCAGCTCGGTGCTGGCGCCGCAATATGGCTTCACCTACCGCCCGAAGAACCTCGTCGACACCGATCTGAAGACCGCCTGGGTCGAAGGCAAAACAGGTAATGGCGAGGGCGAAAACCTTGTTGTCGAACTCAGCGGATCGCGCACCGTCACCGCCATCCAAGTGATGAACGGCTATCATAAGAACGAGAAGCTTTTCCTGGCCAACAGCCGCGTGCATACAGCCGAACTGCAATTCTCCAATGGCCAGCAACGCACCATCACGCTTGCCGATGCTCCCGGCGTCCAGACCTTCGAGGTCGGCGAGCAAAAGGCAGAGTGGGTGCGCTTTACCATCCGCACGGTCTACGCCGGCACCAAGTACAAGGATACCGCCATCACCGAGTTCCGGGTCGTAACGCAAAAATAGCTGCCGGCCGAACCGGCCCAATGCACACATGCCAAGGAACGCAGACGCAGGAGAGCGGCACAATGCACTCACGATCGATGCCCGACCGCCGTGCCGTTCTCACCGGCTTGTCGTGCTGCCTCGCATGCGCTGCATTGCCAAATCCGGCTTCCGCGCGCGAACTGCAGGGCAAGGTTGCGAGCCTGAAGAAGATCAAGGGCTGCTTCGTCGAATCCAACAATGCTGCGCTGGTGCAAGGCGCCAACCTCACCACGGGCGCTCAATCGCACTTGCCGACCGAAGTCTCGACCATGATGCGCTCCACCGGCGACAAAGACCTCGACCGCAGCTTCGACCGCGCGTTGCAGCGGCTGGCTGAAACCTTCGATGTTTGGCCGAAGGTCGGCTTTTATGACGATGGCGACGCCCCCAACGCACTGGCCATGCGCTACAGCGTCGGCGGCGCGCACGAGTTCGCCGTCGTCTTCGGGCGCAACTACTTCAAGAAGCAGATGGAGTATGATCCCTCCGGCATCTCGCTGTTGCAGACGGCTGCGCACGAATTTGCGCATGTGTGGGTCTACAAGGATGATCTGTTCGACGCCATCCGCGGCGACCAGCCGACTGTCAAGCGCATCGAGATGCATGCCGATTGCCTCGCCGGCTACTATCTCGGCATCCGCAAGCGCGACAACCCACAGGCGTCATTCTGGGCCGCAGGCATCGGCCGATGGCAATCCGGCGATACGCAATTTCGCAACGTGCATCACCATGGCACGCCCGACGAACGGCTTGCGGCCGCCGAGCATGGCTTCAAGCTTGGCTTTCTGGAAAATCGCACGGCCAAGGAAGCCTTCGCCAGCGCCACGGCCTACGTTGCCGACAAGTAGTCGCGCGGCGATTCCCTGTAAGTTGAACCTGCTTTATGACGGACGCATGCCGGGTGCCGGTGGCTCATTGCTCGACACCTGCGCTTCAGCAGCCTTGCGTGCCCGCTCCTCGGCGATGCGCCCGACAACCGCCTTCACCAGATCGAGATCGCGCAGGTGCACGTCGGTCTGCGGGAACGGAATTTCAATGCCGGCCTGCTGCAGAGCCTTGAAAATGCGCAGCCGCAAGTCCGTTGCCGTCGCCACCGACTTGTTGACGTCGCTGACGTAGGCACGCACCGTGAAGTCGAGAGAGCTTGCCGCGAAGTTGTCGAACGAAACGACGGGAGCTGGAAACTTCAGCACCATCTGGGATTCGAGCGCCACCTTCTCCAGCAGTGCCTTCACCGCCTCCGGATCGGAGCTGTAGGCCACGCCGACCGCCACATCGACACGGCCCAAAGCGTTGCGGTGCGTGCGGTTTTTCACCGAGCTGGTAATCAGTTCGGAGTTGGGCACGATAACGCTCGAGCGATCGAACGTCTCGATCTCGGTGGAGCGTACTGAAATGCGCCGCACATGGCCTTCGTAATTGCCGACACCGATCCAGTCGCCAACCTTGACCGGCCGCTCCACGAGAAGGATCAGGCCTGACACGAAGTTGTTGGCGATCGATTGCATGCCAAAGCCGATGCCGACTGACAATGCGCCGGCAATGATTGCGACATTGGTGATATCGAGGCCGCCATACGAAACGGCGACAAGCGCGGCGATCGCATAACCGGCGTAACCCATCCCGGTGTGGATGGAATTCGCCAGGCCAGAGTCGATGCGCGAGGGTTGCAGCACAGTCGCCGACAGCCAGCGCTGAACGAGACGTGTGGCGAAAACCAAGATGATGAATAAGGCAATCGCAGCGAGAATGCGCGTTGGCGAGATTCGCACGCCTGCGATGTCGAAGCCGAATATCGCCGAGTTGACAAGCGCTATTATCTCTGGCGCAGAAAAGCCCCAGGCCGCCAGCAGCAGCGGGACAGCCAGAAACGCCAGCACCAGATTGAAGGCGATGTAGACGACACGGTCGATCTGCGCCTGCTGGAATTCATCGAGTGTGACCACGCCCGACAACAAGCGCGCACCGACACTGTCTCCTGGAATGCTGGAGTCGCCCGCCGCCGCCCTGATCGCCAGATGCAACAGCACGATGCCGACCACCGCGGTTGCCGTCAGCACGACTTGCGCCGAGATGTAGCGGCCGAGCGCCACATAACCTAGCAGGGAGGCCACCGCGATGGCCACCGCCACCAGCACCAGCGGCAGTTTCAACCAGTAGGGCTGCCAGCGCGAAATCGGCAAATCCTGGACATCGGCAACGCGCGGCTCCAATGGCGTGCGCGCCAGTGCGAGCAGCAGCCCCGCGAACACGAGGCTGAACACGAAGGCCTGGGCGACGCTGACCTGGAACGGCAGGTACAGCATCCGGATCACGTCCTTCAGAACCAAATCGATACCGTAGACCATGGCAGCGGTGCGGGTCAGCCAATTGAGCCGGCGCGCAGAATGCCCCGACAAGTTGAGCAGGCGCCAGTTGCCACGCCCAGGTTGAAGGATCGCGCGCGAGAGTGCGGCCACGGCGATGAAGATCAGCAGCGCAGTCAGGGCGATTTCGGCAAAGCGCGCGGTCTGCAAATAAAGGAGATCGCGACTCTCCAGTCCCACATAGACGAGGATCGAAGCCGCCGCCGCGGGCAATGCGATGGCCGGCGCCATCACGCTCGCCACTGCCGCCCGCTCGAAAAAGCGAGGCACATGCTCACTCGCCGGCAACAATCGCCTGCGGACGACCCTTCGGCGTAGCGCGCGCAGCACGAAATACACCACCAGCGCCAGCGCCAGGATACCGACAAGCTCCATCCATCGCGCCGAGGCCGAAAGCCACCAGCCACGCCCAATGGCAGCAACCTCACGTGCGGCCTTCGGCATCGCGCCGGCAACGTCCTGCCATAGCGAAAGCTTCAACGGCGATTGCTTGGTCCGCCGCAGCACCTGTGCGGCAAACAGCTTCTGGCGATACTCCTGCACACGGCCATTGAGCTGGCGGGCGCGCTCTGCGGAAAGCTCGGCCGATTTCATCGCGCCGTCGAGCTGGGTGACGATTGCAGCCAGCCGCGCTCGATCGGCGGCGATCTCGGCGGCTTCGGCCGGCTGGTCCGGCTTGGGCGCGGGGCCTAGCTTCTCGAGCTGAGCACGGGCGTCGTCGAGCCGCGGGCGAATGGCATCGATGGCGCGGCGAGCGTCGGCGGGGATCTTGTCGATCTCCAGACGCACTTGCGAAAGCTCATCCTCTCGCTCTTGCACGCGATCGACGGCCTTCTCCAGATCGTCGAGCTGGATCGATAGGCCGCGCACGGGTTGTAGCACCGGCTCCATGAAGCTTGGCGGCTCGATGCTCGCGGGGGCGACCGGTGTTGCGGGAGCGGCAGGAGTAGCGGGTGGAGTGGCAGGTTGAGCCGCTGGCGCCCCGGTGGTTTGACCCGTTTCCTTGGTAGCTGCCGGCTGCGTTTGTGCAGCCGCACCTGTCATGGCTCCCGCCAGCGCATCACTCGACCTGCCGCTGAGGCTGCAAAGCAGGAGCTCGAAGAACAGCACGAATAGGAGCGGGCGAAACGTGCGGGGCATGTCACCTCGTCATTCAACGTGAATATTGGACTTGGATCGAACTTGAACGGTGCTCCGGCCCGCCGCGCGGAATCCCGCCCTGGAGCCTTAACACCACAACAGACTTCGACCACCTGCAGGCGGGAGCGGCAGGCGCTATCCCAGATACACGACGCAACAGGCTTGGCCGCGCGCATCGACACCGGTGCGCGTTGCCCAATCGCCATCCTGCGCGATTATTCGCTCGAGCCCGCGGTACCGAAAGCCCGCTGCGGGCGCTGGAAAACCGGCTGCGGCGCATCGACGATATCGGCAGTCGCGCGCGAGCGACGCGGCTGAATATTGGTCTCGATGACAACATCGACGGGACCACCCGTCATGATCAGATGCTCGACCTCGTCGCGGCGAATCAGCACCAGACGCCGGCGCCCGTCGACGCTCGACTGCTCGACCACATCGAGGCGACGCTCCGCCCGTGGTCCGAACAGGCCCGAGCCACTGCCGTTGCCGGCCAGATAGGCCCGCCCGAAATAGGCGATTGCTGCCGCGACGCCGCCCAGAACGACGATCAGGAGGAGATAAAATGCGATATCCCACATGCTATTGCGACCGCGGCCAAGCCGCGTTCCTCTCTCATTGGTTGTCGCCGGCGCTCCCCAGAGCGTACCGAACTGATGCGGCCGTTCACCGCTTTGAAGACCGAATTGCGCTAGTTGATCGCGAAAGCGATGCGCATCGACTCCGACACGGGCGAGCTATAGCGCGAAATTGACGTCATTTTAACCCTAATGATTGAACTGTTGATGGCCGTCGCATCCGGGCAAACCGTGGCAGTTGCGTGATCCTTGGGGTTCACGCCTCCCTCGACACCGGACCGCGCGTCAAAGTTGCATCGCCGGGCATTTTTCGTCCGGTATTCACGTTGCGTCGCAGATATCGAGTACCCGTAAATGTTCCAGGCCTTCAAAGCCGTCCTGCCCACGAATCAGCTAGCCTCTCGCGCCATGAGCGATACCAAGGCGCGACCAGACCGGATTGCCGCCGATGATCCGCTCGCGGCCCTGCGCGGAGGAGGTGGCTATGCCACCATGCTCGTCGCGCTCGTTGCTGCGGGCGCAGTGGTGCTTTCGCTCATCGCTTCGGGTTCCTCCAATCCCCTGTTCCTGACAATGCTCGCCACCTTGGCGATGCTCGGGGTATTCTTTGTCTTCGGCATGGCCGCCGGGCACATTCGAATTGGCGAGCGCCTGCCGGAAGCCGATCTGATCCGGGCGATTTCCGAGAACGATGCCAACGGCATTCTGGTGACGACGCGGCGCGGCGGCCGGCCGATCTATGCCAACCGTGCCATGTCGGAATTCGTCGGCCGTTCCAGCGCCGGCGCGCTTGGCCTGATCGAGGATGCGTTCAGCGGCGTCGGAGACGCCTCCGAACCCTTTTATCGCCTGTCGCGCGCCGCAGCCGCGGGTGAAGTGCGCCGCGAAGTGCTCGAGGCACCCGCACGCGAGGCAGGCGGCGCAACCCGCTATTTCAGCGTCGACGTCAGACCGTTCACCAGCGACGCTACCGGCCGCGATCCCGGCCCCTTGACCATCTGGACATTGACCGACATCACCCAGCGCCGCCGCGCCAGCGTGCAATCGCGCGCCGAGGTGGCGGCCCAGCTCGGCCTTTATGACCACATGCCGTTCGGCCTGATGACAGTCGATGTCGACGGCATCATCACGCATGCCAATGCGACCCTCGCCGAGTGGATTGGCTTTGCGCCCGAAGCGATCGAGAAACGCATGTTGCGGCTTAGCGACCTCGTTTCCGCCGACGGCGCGGAAGTCATGCTGACGGCCGCACGCCGTGGCACCGACAAGTTGGCGCTCGATCTCGACATTGCCCGCGAGGATGGCCGCTCCCTGCCGATGCACCTCGTCTGCCATCGGTCCGCGTCGCTGGAGAAAGGTGGGCTCGTCATCGGCTGTCTCAACCGTGAGGACGAGGCTGGCGGATTGTCTGAGGATGGCTCGGCCGACCTGCGCCTGTCGCGCTTCTTCCAATCAGCCCCGTTCGGCATCGCCACGATTGCAGCCGACGGTACGATCTCAGGCTCCAACACCGCCTTCGCACGCATGATCCTCGACGGCAGCAGCGGCACCGGCGAAACCGTGCTCGACGTGCTTGCCCGCAAATCCGAGCCGACCGCGCGACAGCAGGTGGCGGCCGGTCTCAAGGACGTGCTGGCAGGCCGCGGCAACGTCGCTCCGATCGAGATCACGCTCGGCGCCAACAACGAATACACACGCCGCATCTTCATGAGCCCGCTTGCCGGCGCCAAGGGCGCGCGCGAGGCGGCTGTACTTTATGTGCTCGACGCTACTGAACAGAAGCGGCTCGAGGCGCGCTTTGCCCAATCCAACAAGATGGAAGCAGTCGGCACGCTGGCCGGCGGCATCGCCCATGACTTCAACAACGTGCTCACGGCCATCATCGGCTTTTCCGAGTTCCTGCTGCAGAGCCACAAGCCGGGCGACCCCGCACACCGCGACTTGCTGAGCATCAAATCCTCGGCCAGCAGGGCGGCCGGTCTCGTTTCCAAGCTGCTCGCCTTCTCGCGCCAGCAGACCTTGCAGAACGAGGTGTTGCAGCTTGGCGAAGTGGTGAGCGAGATCACGCCGCTGATGAAGAAGACGCTGGGCGAGAAGATCGATCTCAAGGTGCTTACCGAACGTGACTTGTGGCTCGTCAAGACCGACAAGTCGCAGATCGATCGCGTTATCGTCAACCTGGTCGTCAACGCACGCGACGCCATGCCGGAAGGCGGCAACCTCACCATCCGGACGCGCAACATCACCGAGCGCGAGTGCCAGAAGATGGATCACTTCGGCCTGGCGATTGGCGAGTATGTGCTCATCGAAGTCGTGGACACCGGAACCGGCATGTCGGCCGAGGTGCTGAACAAGATCTTCGAGCCGTTCTTCACCACCAAGGGAGTCGGCAAGGGCACCGGGCTGGGGCTTGCCACCGTCTACGGCATCGTCAAGCAGTCGGGCGGTTTCATCTTCCCCGAGAGCACAGTCGGCAAGGGCACCACGTTCCGCGTATTCCTGCCGCGCTATGTTCCCGATGCCGAGGAAGAAGCGGCAATCCAGCAAAAACAGGCGCGCAAGGAACTGCGCCACGCCCCCGACGTCACCGGCTCGGGCCGCGTGCTGCTGGTTGAGGACGAAGACGGCGTGCGCAGCTTCGCGGTACGCGCCTTGCGCAGCCGGGGCTTCGAGGTTCTGGAGGCGACCAATGGCGCGGAAGCACTCGACCTCATTGCCGCCAACGAAGGCAAGCTCGACATCGTGGTCTCCGACGTCGTCATGCCAGAGCTCGACGGCCCGGCACTGCTGAGGGAACTGCGCAAGACGCATCCGGATCTGAAGTTCGTGTTCATGTCGGGCTATCCAAACGATGCATTCCGCGCCGGGTTCGATGCGCAGGAAAAGTATGGCTTCTTGCCCAAGCCCTTCTCGCTGGCCGAGCTGGTCGGCAAGGTCAAGGAAGAGCTGGCTGGCTGATTTCAGCGGGAAACGGTGATTTGTGGAAGCCCGCAACGTCGTGCTCTGCGGGCTTTTGCATGCGCCTATTTTCGCGCCGAGCGATTGTCGGACAAACGGAACTGCAAAAGCAAAGTGCGTTGCAGGAAACCGTTGAAATTGTCGTCCGACATGAGTGTCAGAACGGTTGCACCCGAAGCATCGGTATGGGCGGCCACAGCTTCCATGTTGTCGATCTCTTGCGACATGTCGGCATCGAGCAGCACTTCACCTTCGATGACGGCGCCGGGCTTGAACTCGCCGCCATCGATGCGCCGCAACCGCATCTTGACGCCTTCCAGCCAACGGAAACGACGCTCCAGAACGATCACGTCGCCATTTGCCAACGCCACCGCGTCGGTCGGCTCGTAACCACCGATATCGGTCAACGCGAAGCGATGCGCGACTCCGCGCGCCATGATCCAGCCGCTGTGATGTCCCCTGGCATCGGGAAAGTTCTCAGCAATGGCGAGTAGCGCACCTTTGTAAGCGCCGCTGCGCAGTTCCGTCAGCGCCTCGAACCCTCGCAATGGTCGCATGCGCTTGGCCTCGGCCGGCACCGGTAGATAGCTCGATGGCGCACGCAGGCCCTCGCTGGTGATGTCGAACACGCCGATGCGGTGGTTCTGCTCGAACGCGATCATCACGCGCCCCTTGGCAAGCGAACCGCTCGACAGCACGATGGCCTCCGCGTCGCGATCCCGGTCGCGCTTCAACGGCCCGCCGTCACGCGCCTTCAAGGGTCCTATGCGTGCCCGTTCGAGCCCGGCCGGGCGGCCCTTCGTGTAAGCGACGTCTGCCGTCAGCCAGGTGCCGGCATCAGACACCGCAACGAGCCGCTTGCCGTCCGCATCCATGGCGAGGCCCGACCATCCGCCAAAGCGTGAATCGCTCGATGACAAGACGAGACCACCCAGCCACTCCAGCCGGCCAAACACCGCGCGACCCTGATCGAGCTTTTCAAAACCGCCAAGCGGCTGTGCCGTGATGGCGATGGGGCCTGCCACACTGGCCGACGTATCAGGCTTGGATGCCGGGCTTTGGGCCTCGACGCGCGGAACTGTCACCATCACTGTAGAAGCGATCACGACACTAGCCAACCATATGATCCTGGTGTGATCGAGAACGAGAGGTCCGCCTCTGCAACCAGCCGAAAAGTATGCAGCGGAATTCTCGTTCATCACACTAGCAATCCCTCGTTCCCAACTGCGACGCGAACTTCAGACTCTCAATCAAGGACTTAGAGCAGGTCACCATGGCACGAGGCGATTCCATGTAAGTTGAGCCGGCTCTCAGGCAACGCCGGCTGCCCGCAGGCATCGGCTCAATGCGCGCGCCGGGCGCCACGCCACGACTGCTGTCCAGCCATCTTGAGGTCGCTGGTCTTCTCGTCGAACAGCTCGACCAGCTTCTCGGTCATCGCGCCCGCCAGCTCGGAGGGGTCGGTTATGGTGACGGCACGCTTGTAGTAGCGCGTAACGTCGTGGCCGATGCCGATCGCCAACAGCTCGACGGGCGAGCGCGTCTCGATCTCGGCGATCACCTGCCGCAGGTGACTTTCGAGATACGTGCCGGAATTGGCCGACAAGGTCGAATCGTCCACCGGTGCGCCATCCGAGATCATCATCAGAATGCGGCGCTGCTCGGGCCGGCCCAACAGCCGTGCATGCGCCCACGCCAACGCCTCGCCATCGATGTTTTCCTTGAGCAACCCCTCACGCATCATCAAGGCGAGCGAGCGGCGGGCGCGCCGCCAGGGCTCGTCCGCCTTCTTGTAGATGATATGGCGCAGATCGTTGAGGCGGCCGGGGCTTCCAGGCTTGCCCTTCTCGATCCAACGCTCGCGCGCTTGACCGCCCTTCCAGGCGCGTGTGGTGAAACCCAGGATCTCGACCTTGACGCCGCAGCGTTCCAGCGTGCGCGCCAGAATTTCCGCGCAGCAGGCCGCAACCATGATGGGTCGGCCGCGCATGCTGCCGGAGTTGTCGAGCAGCAGCGTTACGACGGTGTCGCGGAAATCGGTGTCGCGCTCGTGCTTGAAAGACAGCGGCGCCATCGGGTCGATGATGATACGCGTCAACCGCGCGGCATCGAGCGTGCCTTCCTCCAGGTCGAAGTCCCAGGCCCTGTTTTGCTGCGCCAGGAGTTTGCGCTGCAGCTTGTTGGCAAGGCGCGAGACGACGCTGGACAAGCTCTTCAGCTCTTTGTCGAGGAACGCGCGCAGACGATCGAGCTCGTCCGGCATGGCGAGGTCTGCGGCCTCGACGGTCTCGTCGAACTCGCGTGTGAAGACCGAATAGCCGAAGCGCTCGGGATCATCGAGCACGGAGGGATTGGGCCGCCACGGCTCGGGCGTGGCGCCGTCCTCGGGGCCTTCCATGTCGGCTTCGAACTGATCGGGCACAGCGCGCTCGGCTGCTTCCTTCTGCTCGCCGCCTTCGCCGTCCTCCTGCGGATCATCGCCGGCGCGCTCCTCGCCATCGCCCTCGGGCTCGGCGTCTTGCGCCTCGTCCTCGCCGCTGTCGGGGCTTTCTTCCTCCTCCTGCTCGGTATCGTCCTCGCCACCCTGATCGGGCTCGTCGGTCATCTCCAGCGATACGAGCAGCTTCTTTGCGAGCCGGCCGAAAGCCTCTTGATTTTCGCGGTGCGCGTGCAGCTCATCGAGCATATCGGCGCCGCGGCTTTCGATGAAGGCGCGCCAGACGTCGACGACGGCTTGCGCATTGTGTGGCGCATGCAGCCCGGTCAGGCGCTCGCGCACGATCAATGCCAAGGCATCCTCGAGCGGGGCTTCCTCGCGCGTCGTCACGGTGGCGAAACGCCCATGCGCGTAGTGGTCCTCGATCTTGGCGGTGAGATTTAGCGCCATGCCATCCATGCGATTGGCACCGACGGCTTCCACGCGCGCACGTTCGACGGCATCGAAGGCAGCGCGAGCCGGTCCACCGCCCGCGAACAGGCGATGATGCAGGCGATCGTCGTGGCAAGCAGCCGTCAGCGCAAGGCTATCGGCCCAGCCGCGCATGACGGCGATTTCGCGTTGCGACGGCACCCGCGAGGGCTCGGGCAGATGCACCGTCTTGCCCTCCAGCTCCGGTCGTCCTGGCTGATAGGAAACGTGCACCTCGCCATCGGCGGCCACCGCGCGCACGCACACTTCCAGCGCCCGCTTGAACGGCTCGGAGGGGGCTTCCCTGCGTTTGGGAGGGGTCGGATTGGCCATTAAGCGAAGCACCGCTCCACGTCGAGATCGAGGCCTAGCGGATCGAGGCGGGCGGTGCCGCTCGAAACCAGTCGGGTCAGAATCGTGCCGTCCGATTGACGCTGGTGATGCACCAACGGCGGGTTGCCAGGGTTGACAATGAGGTAATGCATGACGCTTGCAATCGAGAAGTAGGCCGCGAGCTTGCGACCGACATCGATGCGTTGGGTTGACGGCGACAGCACTTCGACGACGATGACGGGCGCTGGCACCTCCATAGAAGTATCATCGAGGGCTTCGCCGCAGTAGACAAGCGCATCGGGCTCGAACGCCATCTTGCTCGATGTCCGTACCGTTACTCCATCCGGCAGCACATGGCAAAGACGTTCGGAACGCGCGATCGCATCGCGCAACGCCAGAAACACGTCTGCTTTGGCCCGTAAATGTCCCACCGTTTCCGGCGACATCATCACGACGGCGCCATCGTGCAGCTCATAGCGTCCCGGCCGGCCATCGGCCCACGCAAGGAACTCATCGACCGTGAAGCCGGTCGGCAGGTCACCGCTCGAAGACTTCGCCGTCGACATCTGCAGGGCTCCCTGCTCCCATTGCCTCAGCTCAACGCCACATTGGCCGTGCTCTCGGGCAGCTCCTGACCGAACGAGCGCTGATAGAACTCGGCCACCAGCGGACGCTCCAGCTCGTCGCACTTGTTCAGGAACGTCAGGCGGAAGGCGAATCCGACATCGTTGAAGATCTCGGTGTTCTCCGCCCAGGTCAGCA
>CAZLHQ010000050.1:0-19530 GCA_964559355.1 uncultured Hyphomicrobiaceae bacterium | reverse complement strand
TGATGCACGGGCCGCTTGTGGGCGATTCTGGGATGCTTCGCGAGAATCGCGTTGTAGCGTTCCTCGAGCTTGCGCCAGCGCGTCGAGATGGCGGCGGGCGCCGTTTCCCAACCACCCTTCAAGGCGCGCCCCGGAGTCGTCACGAAGCCGTGCGGCACCGCGCGCTCGATGTCAGAACGGATGGCGGCGAGGCTGTCGGGCAAATCCTTGGCCGAGAGCGTGAGCTGCCACGCCATCATGCCGCAACCGATGTCGACGCCGACAGCGGCGGGGATGATTGCGCCCTTGGTCGGGATCACCGAGCCAACCGTAGAGCCGATGCCGTAGTGCACATCGGGCATCACCGCGAGGTGCTTGAAGACGAACGGCATCGACGCGGTATTGAGCAACTGCGCCTTGGCCTGCTCCTCGACCGGCACGCCACGTGTCCACATTTTTACCGGGCGCGCGTTGGCACCGACGGCTTTGGCAGCCTCGGAGCGTTCGGCGAGAAATTCAAAATCGCGGGTCATGGCACGTTCTTTCAGTTGGTTCTGTATTGAGTATCGAGGTTCCGGCGACGAGAAGTGATGGGACGTTTGTGACTGAGCCACGCGATTGTCAGACAATCACGGGAGGATTCGAACCTCCGACCTCCTGCGATTGCCCGCAGGCGCTCTACCATGTAGTCCCATCGGCATTCGCCGGAGCGATTGAGTGATGTTCCACTGCTTTCAATTTCTATCGCGGTCGATAAGTCGTGACGACGAGGGGTGGCGAAACTCCTGCTCTACCGCTGAGCTACGGGGCCATACGCTCACATCGTGAGTGTTGGCGAACCCGGCGGGAGTCGAACCCGCGACCCGGTCATTTGACATGATGTAGTTCCGTCCGGCATTCGTCACGACTGCATTACCAGTATCTCTCATTCAGGTTGGGGCCGGGGGGACGAGATCGTGTGCCTGAGACTTTCTTCGGTTTCAGCGATGTAGTCCCGGGCTGGCATTCCCCCCGGCCGTTTTTATGTGTTTGCGCTGGCGATTCACGTCCAAAGGAGATGCCTCGCATCTGGCCTTTGGACGATCCGCAAGCGCAGGCTACTTTCAACCCGACGCAATCGCAGCGGGCTGGATTGCGTCAGATGGTGATCTTCTCGATCTCGCCCGTCCAATGCTCGGGACCGAGGACGCCACGGGCAAAGTCGTTGACGATCTCGAACACCGCATCCGAGAAGCCGCCGACATTCAGGATGTCGTCACGCTCGGGCGCCTGCGTCGTGCCGTAGGGCTGGATTTCGATGCAGACGAGCCTGGCGTTATGGTTCTTGCGCTTCAGCTTCGTCCACTCCGTCATCATTCCCGTGCGGTCTGGTTGCCGCGCATCCATCCAGGACTGGTTGTCCGAAATGAACACGACGAGATCGACCTTGGTGTTCGCCTGGTTCAACGCCGCGAGCGGCGCCGAGCAGTTCGTTCCGCCACCACCGATCGCCGACAGCTTCTCCGCGTTTGTCATCACAGAGTCGCGCGGATTCAAGGCGACGTTCACCACATTGTTCTCGAACGGCAGCACCTTTGCCTGAGGGTTCTGCCGCAACATCGCTGCCGCGAACAAAGCCGCCACATCGATGCAGCGGACCGCGGACGTGGCTCCCTTGCGGTGACCCGTCACGGCCGAGGACATCGACCCGGACACGTCGGGGCAGATCGCTACGTTTCCGGACGCGGCCGGCACGTTCGACAAAGCAACCTCCATCGCGTCTTGCAGCGCCTCGCGCACCTCGTGCGGCACGTCCTTCGATGTAGCCATGTAGGCCATCATCAACTGGTAGGGCAGCACGCGCGCCTTGGCGATCTCACGCTCATCCTTCAGCCGCGCCGCAACCAACTCCGCGAAACCGTCGATGGCGAAAGCACACTGACGGTCGAACGTGTTGAGGTTCATGCGCAACATCTGCCAGCCGGCCTTCTTTGCGATCTCGAACCAGTGCGCCGGCGTGAGGACCAGATTCGTCAACATCTGGAACGGCACATCGGGCACGGGCAGCGAAGGATCACGCTTGAAAGCCTCGAACGAACGCGCAGGCTCCGGCAACATCGCGACATCGTAAGGCTTTCCCGTAAGCCAGGCGTAGAGCGCGCGGCGCTCCGGCGAGGCGGGCTTGGGGTGCACCATCTTGACGATATCGGCGAGCGACGGCGACTGACCGACGGCCGCACGCATCAGATCGACATCCGAGGCGGCATTGAGCCAGCCCTGGATCTCAGCCTTGGGACGCGAACCCAGTGACTTGCGGCCCGTGGCGCCCGAACGCATCACCTGCACGAACGTGCGCAGCATACGGCCGTTGTCGACCACGCGCGGGAACACGCGAGCGAACAGCACCGGTTCACGACGCGACAGCACCGCAAGCATGATCGCAGGCATGTCCTTCATATGCCCACGCTTGCGGGCGTAGATGGCTGCCTTGGCGAGAAACTTGGCCGGCGCCTTTTCAGCCAGCGCCATCACGTCGGCGAGCTGGGCGTGCGCATCTGCATAGAACGTGCGCGACAGTGTTCCCGTCATGGCGAGCTGCGCCAGCTCGTGGCGCGCCGCGAGCGCGTAGGCGGGGGTACCGTGGCGGTTCTTCGCCGTGGCGCGCGGCATCAGCTTGCCGGCGTAGGAAGCGAACAGGGACTTGTTGGCCATGGCTGGCCTCCATCGGTTTGAACGGTCTTTCCGCCGGCTCCCGCCGCGTCATCGGATTCCCTGTTGGGTCGCCACGGCGGCGGGAGCGGTTCGGACAGTGACAACAATTGCAGCGAGCGTGCCAGCAGTCGTCCATGCACCCGGAGTGACGACAACATATTGTTTTGTATGTATTATTTCTTTGATCTCCGACGCTTGCCGATTCCTCATTATTGAAAAAATTATATATTCATCGCTTTTTTTATATTTTGAGATACGGTCATTTTATGAAGAAGCGCGTCGCCATCGGCTTTCTCGGTTCCACGCTGGATCAGGGCAAAAACCCCGATCGCTGGCAGCGTTGGCGGCCCACAGTTGCGCTGTGCCAGCACGAGGATTTCCAGATCGACCGGTTCGAGTTGCTGCATGGTCGGCCACACATCGCGCTCGCAGGCCGGATCGAGAAGGACATCGCGCAGGTCTCCCCGGAAACCGAAGTACGCTGTCATCTCGTGGACTTCCGCGATCCTTGGGATTTCGAGGAGGTGTATGCCCGCCTCTATGATTTCGCGCGCAGCTATGCCTTCGATCCCGACGTCGAAGACTATCTCGTTCACATCACGACCGGCACGCACGTCGCCCAGATCTGCTGGTTCCTTTTGACCGAGGCGCGCGTGGTCCCCGGCCGGTTGCTGCAACTGACGCCGCCCAAGCGCTGGAAGGACGCAGCTCCTGGCACTTATGGCATTATCGATCTCGATCTGTCGCGCTACGATCAGCTCGCCACGCGCTTCAGCGCCGAACAGAAGGATGCGCAATCGTTCCTGAAGTCGGGCATCGAGACGCGAAACCCAGGCTTCAATCACATGATTGATCGCATCGAGCAGGTTGCGGTGCGCACCAAGTCGCCCATCATGCTGACCGGGCCGACCGGTGCAGGCAAATCGCAGCTCGCACGCCGCATCTATGAGTTGAAGCACGCGCGCCATCAGGTCAAAGGCCCTTTCGTCGAGGTCAATTGCGCAACGTTGCGCGGCGATCAGGCGATGAGTGCATTGTTCGGCCATGTGAAGGGAGCGTTCACGGGCGCGCTGACGGACCGCCCCGGTCTCTTGCGCGCGGCCGATGGCGGTTTGTTGTTTCTGGATGAAATCGGAGAGCTGGGCCTCGATGAGCAGGCGATGATCCTGCGCGCCGTGGAAGAGCGCCGCTTCCTGCCGGTTGGCGCAGACAAGGAACGCGCCAGCGACTTTCAGTTGATCGCCGGCACCAATCGCGATCTGGCGACCTGTGTCGGAGAGGGACGTTTCCGTGAGGATCTGCTGGCGCGTCTCGATTTGTGGACGTTTCGCTTGCCGGGTTTGAAGGAGCGGCGCGAGGACATCGCGCCCAATCTCGATTATGAGCTGCGCCGGCATGCAGAGACGGCGGGTGATGCCGTAACCTTCAACAAGGAGGCGCGCGCGACCTATCTGGACTTTGCAACGTCTCCGGATGCAAGCTGGCCGGCGAACTTTCGCGACCTTGCGGCATCGTTGACGCGAATGGCCACGCTTGCGCCTTCGGGTCGAATAACCGAGGCGGTGGTCTGGGAGGAGATCGATCGCCTCAAGGCGCGTTGGTCGAGGCAACAGGCAAGTGCCGATCTTCTTGCGCTCGAGCAACTGGTTGGCGCAGACCGGCTGGCAGCCATCGATCCGTTCGACCAGATGCAACTCTCCGGCGTGATCGACGTCTGTCGGCAGGCGAGATCGCTCAGCGACGCGGGCCGTCGCCTGTTCGCCGTGTCGCGACAGGCCAAGGCCTCGCAGAACGATGCGGATCGGCTGAGGAAATATCTGGCGCGCTTCGGTTTGTCATGGGCCGATATTCATCCGGCACGGCAGGATGCAGCTCGGGTGCGCAAGGCAGACGACGAGATGGAAGATCGTTGAGGCAAGGCGCGATTGCAGCCGGCCGGGCTTGCGCTCACACGGTTGCAGAGGTGGCTGCGTGTTGCGAAGGCGCGCTTGTCTTAAGTGACGGCATCACGCTCGTGCACCAGCTGTGGATCGCATCGGGCGCGAAGGCAAGCTCGTTGGCAAAAGGCGTGGCAAAGTTTTGGAACGCCTCGCGCTGATTTTCACTCACGGCAACCAGAACAGGAATAGACTGCGACATCGCCCGTTCGATTGCCTGCCGGAACCCATGGCCTTCGGATTCGCGCTTGCCAAACCGATTGATCACCAGAAGCTCCGGCTCATGCGCCAGCGAGGCTTCGACGATTCCGACGATTTCCTCCAGAGCGAATGAATTGAGACGGCATCCGCGCGATTGGGGTCCGCGTCGTTCGGAAATGTCGATGAGACGGCCGCCGGCCAAATCCTCCAGCGTCATGTCGCAGCGGCAGCGATCGCCGTCATCGGTGTTGTGCTGGATCGCGCCCGAAAGTTTGGCGCCGGATTGGCGCAGTCGGGCGACGACATCGACCAGCATCTCGTCGATGCGCGGCCCCTGTCCCTCGGCGTAGACGACGGCGGCAATTGTTGTGTGCGACATCGTTCGGCTCCTGGCGCGCAGGCGGCGGTACGTCCTTGGGCAATATGGCGCTGACCGGATGCCCGTGACAATTGAATGGGTGGCCGTCGTCTGTCAACGGTTGTCGACAACCTGCGGGCTGGGAGCTTGCTGCCGCGTCGTCGCAGGCCTTCTGATCGCTGGCCTCGGGTCTTTGGGTGGCGCTGGCTTGGCAATGCTTTTTCGGCCACGCCGCACCGTGTTAAGGTCCTGTCTGTCACAAAGGGGAAGACGGCCGATGATAGGACATCAAAATGAGGAACAGGCTGGCGGTCTGGTGGGCGCACCACGGGTGCCGGACCTTGCTGGGATCGTCGTGAAGGTGCAACTCGATCTTCCCGGTGGCGGCCGCATCGGACCCGGTAAAATTCGCTTACTCGAGTTGATCGAGGCAGAAGGCTCGCTGTCGCGCGCGGCGGAAGCGATGAATGTCTCCTATCGCCGGGCATGGCTGTTTATCCAGCATATCAATGGCGCGTTCGTGGAGCCTTCGGTGGCGACACCCGAACATGGCCAGGGCGGGGCAGCAGCAAAGCTCACCGATTTCGGCAAGGAGCTGATTCGCCGGTACCGGACGATGGAGCACATCACTGCGCGCGAGGGCGAGGAGACGCTGAGCTGGCTTGCCGACCATCAGAAGGCAAAATGAAAAACGTCTGGTCGGGCAGCGCCTCGAACATGCGAAGCAAATGCTGGTGGAGAGCTGGTGCGTTTCGCGACTGCGTTTGCGTTGATCCGCTTGGAGGCAGGTGAGCATCGCATGCGTTGTTTCGATGGGTGGCTAACATTGGCATCGGCATGCCGAGCCTGTCGTGGTCTGAGTATGCGAGCGTCAAACAGCAGGTAATAAGACGACATGGTCGGCGCAGTTCATTCATATTTGACGACGCGAGAGGTGGCAGACCTGCTGCGCCTCAAGGAGCGCAAGGTTTACGATCTGGTGGCTGCCGGCGAGATTCCGTGCGTGCGGGCGACCGGCAAGCTGTTGTTCCCGCGCGAGCTGATCGAAGCCTGGCTGGCGCGAAATCTCGAATACAAGGAAGGCACCGAGAGTCTTGCCGAACGGCCGCCGATCGTGGCGGGCAGTCACGATCCGCTGCTCGACTGGGCATTGCGCGAAGCAGGGACGGGACTGGCGGTCAATTTCGGCGGCAGCCTCGATGGGTTGCGCCGCATGAGCAAGGCCGAGGCCGTGATGGCGGGTATGCATCTGGCGGATGAGAAGCTGCCAGTCGGCCAATCGTGGAACGTCGGCCATGTGCGGCGGCAGCTCATGGGGCAGCCGGTCGTGGTGATCGAATGGGCGCGCCGCAATCAGGGCCTGATCGTGCCGCCGGGCAACCCGCTGCAGCTGGCCGGGATCAAATCGTTGAGACGCCGCAAGGTCATCGGCCGTCAGCGTGAGGCGGGCGCGTTCGTGCTGTTGGAACGGCTGTTGGCCGAGGAGGCAATGAAGCTTTCGGACATCGCCTTGATCGAGACCCCGGCGCGCACCGAAGGCGATGTAGCAGCAGCGGTTGCCGAGGGTCGTGCCGATGCCGGGGTTGCCATCGAGGCGGTGGCCCGGCAATACCGGCTCGGCTTCGTGCCACTGGTCGAGGAGCGTTACGATCTCGTCGTGTGGCGCCGCGCGGCGTTCGAACCTGCGGTGCAGAAATTGTTGTCGTTCACCCGTTCGCAAGCCTTTCGCGAGCGCGCGAACAGTCTTGGCGGTTACGACATCAGCGGTACCGGAACGGTGAACTACAACGGGCCTTGATGCGTCCTTGCACGCGCGGCTGACAAAGCCTCAGTCCCAACAGAACGCACAACCCATCAAAGTCAATCAGGGCGGGTGTCGATGACACCCGCCCTGGTCAATTCAACATTGAGGCTTGCTTCGTGTGCGCCGGCAAGCCCACGTACATCAACCCGCCTTTTTCAACTCAGCACCGGCGGCGTTGGGGAAGAATTGCTGCTCGCCCTCGATCTGGAAAGCACGGATCGCATTCTGGCCTTCCGCCGACAGCAGCCAGTCGATGAAGATCTGGCCTTCCTTGGCTTTGACGTGTTTGTGCTTCTCGGGGTTGACGAGGATCACGCCGTACTGGTTGAAGAGCTTCTTGTCGCCCTCGACCACGATCTTCATGTCCGCCTTGTTCTTGAAAGCGGACCAGCTGGCGCGATCGGCCAGCACATAGGCGCCCATGCCCGCGCCGGTGTTGAGCGTCGCGCCCATGCCCGAGCCGGTCGAGCGGTACCAATCGCCGCCTGCCGCCTTGACGTCGACCCCGGCTCCTTCCCATAGCTTCAACTCGGCCTTGTGCGTGCCGCTGTCGTCGCCGCGTGAGGCGAACGGGACCTTGGCCTCGGCGATCTTCTTGAGTGCGGCAGTTGCATCCTTGCTGCCGTCGATCTTGGCCGGATCGGCCTTCGGCCCAACGATGACGAAGTCATTATACATGACGTCGAAGCGCTTTACGCCGCCGCCCTTGGCAACAAACTCTTCCTCGGCCTTCTTGGCATGCACGAGCAGCACGTCGCCGTCTCCGTTCTCCGCATTCTTGATGGCTTGGCCCGTGCCGACGGCAACAACGCGCACGTCGATACCGGTCTTGGCCGTGAACATCGGCAGCAGATGCTTGAAGAGACCGGAGTTCTCCGTCGACGTCGTCGATTGCACCACGATGAATGGCTTGTCCGCCATGGCTGGGGCAATCGACAGCAGCGAGACGGCAGCGGCTGTGAGGAGTGAAGCGAGTGCTCTTGTCATGTCGTTCTTTTCTCCGTGGGATGAGCGGCAATTCATATTGCCCGTCAAAGGTCGAGTTGGCCCTCCAGATAGGCGCGGCCAGCCTGCGATGCGGGGTTGGCGAAGAACTCTGCCGCGCTCGTGTGTTCGGCGACCCGACCATGGCTCACCACCACGATGTCATCGGCAAGCCGGCGGGCCTGGCCGATGTTGTGTGTGACGAGGATGATCTTGGTGCCATCGGCGTGAGCGGCGAGAATCATCTCCTCGATGGCGAGCGTCGAAGCGGGGTCGAGGCTTGCCGAGGGCTCGTCGAGGAACAGCACGTCGGGTGTACGGGCGAGGGCGCGCGCGATATTGAGGCGCTGTTGCTCTCCGCCGGAGAGGAGGCGTGCAGGCGTTGCGGCAACCGATTCCAGTTTGGCGGCGGCGAGAAGCTCGTTGGCGCGCGCGCCACGTTTCGATTTAGCCAAGTGATCGAGCACGAACTCGAGATTGCTGAGCGCGGAGCGGCGCAGCAGCGTGGGGCGCTGAAACACCATCGCCTGGCGGGACCGAATGTCGGGGCTCATGGCGCTGCCAGCCCAGCGGATCGTTCCCCCGGTCGGGGTGATGAGGCCGTGCAACATCCGCAGCAGCAGGCTTTTGCCCGCACCATTCGAACCGATGATGACAGTGCGGCGCGTGCCATCCAAGGTCAGTGACATGCCGTCGAGCAGGACGCGACCGCGGTCTTCAAAGCGCAGTCCCTCAACGACCAGCGGAAACATGATGCCGCCGCTGATGCGGGCTCGGTCGCCCTGCTCATTGGTGGCTTTAAGCATACGCAAGCCTCTTGGCGGTGCGGTTCAACGCCATCACGCCTGCGTTCACGGCAAGCGAGATCGAGATGAGTATGATGCCGAGCGCCAGCGCCAGGGCGAGGTCGCCCTTCGACGTTTCGAGCGCGATCGCAGTAGTCATCACGCGCGTCACATGCTCGATGTTGCCGCCGACGATGATGACGGCGCCTACCTCGGCGATGGCGCGGCCGAAGCCGGCGAGCGCGGCGGTCGTGAGACTGTAGCGGCCATCCCAGATGAGTGCTGCGATTTTGCCGCGCGGCGTGAGATTGAGAGAGCGGAACAGCTCATCATATTCGTTGTGCAGGTCGGCGAGCGACTGGCGGGCCAGCGCGGCGATCAAGGGTGTGACCAGCACGGCCTGCGCGATGATCATGGCTGTCGGCGTGTAGAGCAGGCCGAGCACGCCCAAAGGCCCCGAGCGCGACAGCATCAAATAAACGATCAGGCCGACGACGACCGGCGGCAGGCCCATGAAGGCGTTGAGCACCGCGGTGAGGGCGGTGTTTCCGGGGAAGCGGACCACGGCGAGAAAGGCGCCCAACGGCAGACCGACCGCGCAGCCGATGGCGACGGCGGTGAGCGTCACCCGCAGCGATAGCGCGATGATCGCGTACAACTCTCCGTCACCGGACGCAACGAGGCCGATGGCGAGCGATAAAATTGAGCCGATATCAGCCATTTAACCTGCATTTGCCCGAGCTGTTTCCACGCCAGCATAGGTGCGCGGGCAGGATCATCGAAGCGGAAACCGTACGCATTCGTGCAGTCGTATGCAGGGGGGTGTCGGCCTGTTGGATCGCTGTCGCAGGTGGCCGTCGTTTACACGTCGATCGCTACGGGTGACGGTGACACGTCTAGCCGCAAACCCAGGTCGGCGGCCACGTGAAGCATGGCGCGCTCGGCAAGCGCGGTGATGGTCAGCAGCGGATTGACGCCCAAAGACCTCGGGATGATGGCGCCGTCGATGACGTAGAGGCCGGTGTGCACGTCGGTTGCGCCGCGACCGGTGGCGGCATCGAACACTTGTCCCATGTGATTGACGACGCCATCCGTGCGCTCGTGCCCCATGCCGCAGCCGCCGAGCGGGTGGGCGGTTGCTGGTTGATGACCCATGACCGTACCGGCCAGCGGGTTCTTGACATAGGAGCCGCCCGAGTGGCCGGCAATCTCGGTCAATCTGGCATCGACGCGCTGGTAGGCCCGCTCGTCCCTGGCCCCTGGCCACGACAGGATCAAGCGATCGTCGTCGAGGCGGAATGCGCCCGAAGCGCTGTCGTGCGATACGGCGAAGAACGTCTGCAGATGCGCGAAGGGCCCATTATAGACGCCTTTGACGAGGCTCTGGAGTGCGCCGAGCAGACGGCCATTGGGGATGAACAGCAACGGCAATGCTGGCGCTATGGCCGAGGGCAGAACGCCGTCCTGCACGTTGAGCTCATGCGCGAGCGTATCGCCGTCGCGGTATTCGATATGACCGGAGACGGAGGCGCCCACTTCGTGGCCCTCGATCTTGGCGGGATGGCCGACACCGACGGCATTGATGACCGGCTTGGCTCCCCAGCCGAACGCAATGATGTCGCCATTGGCGGAAAAGCGCTGGCCCAATCGATCCGATAGCGCCAAGCCCTTTTGGCGCGAGCGCAGCAAGATTTCGGTCGAGCCGAGCGTTCCCGCGGCCAGCACTACCATGCCTGCCTCGATCACCATTTCTTTTGGCGTCGCATGACCCTTGTCGTCGATTTGCGCGGCATGCACGTGCCAGTCGCCGTTCGCGCCCTTGCCGACATGGCGGACTTTGATGCGGGTGAAGAGCTCCGCGCCGTGACGCACGGCATCCGGCAGATAGGTCAACGCAATGGTGTTCTTGGCGCCGATGTTGCAACCGCCGCAGCAATCTCCACAGCGCGTGCAGGCCGGTTGACGGATGCCCGCCGCGTTGATGCGTTCCTCGAACGACACCACGACAGGTGTGACCATCGTCGCCCTGCCGCTGGCGCGGGCAGCGCTGTCGAGCGCCTTGAATTTGATCATCTGATCCGCGCGTGGATCGCGGGCCGGCGCCAACCACTCAGCGGCCCGCCGGAAGCCTTCGTCGAGCGTGCCGTCCTGCCGGATCTGGCCGGGCCAAACGTCATCTTCGAAAACGCGCGCGTCAGGCCTCAAAGCGACACCGGCGTTGATCAGCGATCCTCCGCCGAGCCCGCAGCCCACCAGAACGTGCATGTCCTCGCCGAGCCGCACATCGAACAACGCCGTCTCCGGCCCGCTCGACAATTTGCGCCCGCGCAATTGCATCTCGCCCTTGAGATCGGGGAAGCGGGAGGGAAACTCACCCGTCGACACCTCGCGGCCGCGCTCCAGCACGGCGACCTTCTTGCCCGCACGCGATAGCCGCGAGGCCGTGACGCCGCCACCATAACCGGAGCCGACGACAATCACGTCATAACGCGCTTTGAGGTCTTCCAGCGGCCGGGCAAGACGGGACATGGCAGGTTCCTCCCGCGTCGGGCTTACCCAGTGGCGCGGGGTCATACAAGCCTGGCGGCACTGTAGACGCCAAACTGCGGTGGAGATGTGGTCACTTGAACAACACCAGGCTCAAGGCCAGGGCCGCCATGCCGATGATCATGCCGTAAACGGCTTCATGGCCCTTGGAATAGCGCTTGGCTTCCGGCATCAGCTCATCCAGCGCCAGAAAAACCATGACGCCCGCGATGACGCCGAACACGCCGCCAAACACGGCCGGCGTCAGAAACGGCGCCAGCAGCACATAGCCGATCAGCGCGCCCGCAGGCTCGGCCAGTGCGGAGACGAACGTCGCCAGGATGGCTTTGCGCCGGCTTCCGGTTGCGTAATAGACGGGAATGGCGATCGAAACGCCTTCGGGAATGTTGTGTATGGCGATCGCCATGGCAAGCGGCAAGCCGACCACGGGATTGTCGAGCGTGGCAAAGAACGTCGCCAAGCCCTCGGGGAAATTGTGCGCGGTGATGGCGGCCGCGGCCAGCAGGCCGACACGCGCGACATTGGGCGATGCGGCGGTCCGGTCGTGGTGGTGTCCATGCTCGTGCAGCACCTCGCGCTCGTCCATGCCCTCGTGGGGGTTGGGGATTACGCGGTCGATGATCGCCAGCATGAAAATACCGGCAAAGAAGGACAGCGTGGCGTAGGCGTATCCTGTCTGCGGCCCATAGCTGTTGCTGAAGGCCGTGACGGACTTGTTGAAGATCTCGACCAGCGACACGTACACCATCGCCCCACCCGCAAATGCCAGCCCGAATGCCAGCAGGCGCGGATTGGCATGATTGGCGCGCAGCACGAACACCGAGCCCAACACTGTGGAAGCGGCGGCCGCCGCGCACACCGCAAACGCAATGAGGACAGGCTCGGAGAAGAACTCTGGCGGGGCATACATGTGGTTTGAGCAATCCGGTTATGGAGATGCCGCGCGACGCCGTAGCAAGTCCGGCACGCGGCGCCTGGAACCGGACGAAATGCAGAGGACTCTAAAATTCTATCATGGTCCCATGCAAGTGTGTGCAAATTTACCGCAATCATCGTATCTCTGGCGCCGCCTGCTGGACGCCATGGGTTCGGGCTCGTTGAGACCCGGCTGGCGCGCGCCGCCGTGCGGTTGTCGTGTTCCGTGTCTACAGGTAAGGGCTGTAGCTCAGTGGATAGAGCGCCTGGTTTGGGCCGGGAGGTCGGGGGTTCGATTCCCTTCAGCTTTGCCAAGCAACTAGCTCAGTCTGGATAGAGCACAAGATCTGGGATCTTGCTGTCGCGGGTTCGACTCCTGCGTTGCACTGTGCCTTGTAAGCACATCCTGGTCGAAAGACCTCTGACTGAGGGAAGCCGGTTGCCGACCCGCCTGACACGCTGATCCTGCGGCTTCGGCCAACGGTGAGGCGGGAAGGGCAAGCGCAGGAGCACCCTGCGCCCGCGCGGATATCGGCCGCGTGCGAAACCGGAGCTTCTGGCCCCGGTGCGCCATGCCTTCGGGCGGGCGTGCCGCAGCCTGCGGTGCAAGGTGGAGCGCCAGGCCTGAAGTGCGGGCCCGTCGCCCTTGCGTGGCCGGCAGCCGGCGACCCGTCGCAGTCTGCTCGCGAGCAAGTTGCGCGTTGGACGTTCATTTGAAGAAGGAGCGCAGAACATGCGCCGCGGTTTTGGTTTGATGTTTGATGCCGTCGTGAAAGACGACGAGCGCGGTTTTCTCTATCGTGACGGACGCTTCGAGCGGCTGCTGGAGCCGGGGCGCTTTTCCGCATTCGATCCCGGGGCCAAGCTTGCGGCCGAAGTGTCCAAGGTCGTGCGTGCGGAAATTTCGGCAGAGCGCGCACTGCTGCTGGAGAAGACGCAACCTGCACTTGCCGAGAAGAATTTCGCCATCGTGCAGGCGGGAGCCAACGAGGTCGCCATCATCTCCTTCGATGGCGAGCCCAAGCACCTTGTGCTGCCCAACACGACGCGCGCCTTCTGGAAGACGCTCACCCAGGTCGACGTCGAGATGATCGATACGGCTGCCGACATGCGCATTTCCAAGCGTCATCTCGACAAGCTCGATTTGACGCGCGTGCCGGTTGCCGTCAATGCCATCGTGGAAGCGCACGAGGCGGGTCTGCTGTTCGTCGATGGCGAGATCAAGGGTCGGCTGTCGCCGGGGCGCCATGCCTTCTGGCAGGTCGGCCGCACAGTCAAGGTGGTGAAGATCGACCTGCGCCCGCAGCCGCTCGAGATCACTGCGCAGGAAATCTTGACCAAGGATCGCGTCGGGGTGCGCGTGACGCTGACGGCGTTTTATCAGATCTCCGATCCGGAGAAGGCGGCGCTGGCATCGGGTGACGTGCCGGGCACGCTTTATCGCCTTGTGCAATTTGCAATCCGTGAGGCGGTGGCTTCCCGCACGCTCGACGACATCCTGGCCGCGCGCGACACCATCGACAAGGAGGTGCGCGCGTTCGTGGCTGAGCGCGCCGCCGCACTTGGTGCGGAACTGAAGGAGATCGGCGTCAAGGATGTCATCTTGCCCGGCGACGTGCGTGAGTTGCTGAACAAGGTCGTCGAGGCGGAGCGTGTGGCCAAGGCCAACCTGATCCGTCGCCAGGAGGAGACGGCGGCGACGCGCTCGCTGCTCAATACCTCGCGGCTGATGGAAGATAATCCGCTGCTGCTGCGCCTGAAGGAGCTGGAGGCATTGGAAAAGCTCGTCGAGAAGGTCGGCCGCATCGATCTGCACACCGGCCAGGGTGCCGGCGGCCTCGATGCGCTGCTGCAAAATCTCTATTCGCTGGGCGACGGAAAGTCGCGGAAAGGAAGCGACTGATCCGTCGTAGGTTGGTGCATCCGGTGGCGCGTGCCCGTCGGTCGAGGCCAGAGCACTTTCCGACGAAGCGGCCGCCGGTTCGTCGTAGAAAATGCGACAAACCAACAAATCTAGAGCGCCTTTGGGTCCGGTTCCATCGGATCGAAAGGCGCTCTAGCGGAGACCCAACCACATGGATGTGCTGCTGACGGATTTCGAGATCGCATTGTTCGACTCGATCTCGTTTCCCCCTGCATCGTTAAACCTTGACGACGCGCGTGCAGCAGACAACGCCGAGCTGGCGCGCATCCTGACGACTTCGATACTGGAGCGTGACGCCGTGCCCCGTCATCGCCTCGACTATTTCGAGGATGCGGTACACAATTTCGGGCAGGCCGTTTCCATGCGCACGAGCCTCGAGCAGGCCGGCGCGTCCGGAGAGGCGCTTTACGAGGATGCGCGGTTTCTCAAGTATCTGCGCTATTTCATCTGCGGACCCGAGCTGCCCGAAAAGATCGCGAACGTGTTCCGCAAGGAGTTGGCGGAGCGCGGCGGCGTAGCGCAGGGCGACCACCGGCGGCTCATCGCCAAGCTACGCCAGCTCGCAAGTGCGCTTGGCGCGAGCGACGATCAGCGCGAGAAGTTCTACCAGCAGGCGCTGGAGTTCGATCTCGCACCCCATATCGCGCGCGAAATCAGCGATGCGCTGGTCGTGGCGTCGTGAGTCGGCGCCTAGAGTGCTTCCGGAAAAGTGGGAACCGGTTTTCCGATAAGAAGCACGACAAAACAAAGACCTAAGTGCTTCCGGAAAAGTGGGAACCGGTTTTCCGATAAGAAGCACGACAAAACAAAAGCCTAGAGCCGTTACGCGATTCCATCAAAACCGGAACGGCTCTAGCTACCAACCCCATACGACAGCGCCGCCGGTGAGGCCCGCACCAGCGGCGGTGAACAACAGCTTGTCACCGTGCTTGTAGGCCCGCTCATCGGCCAGCAGAGATAGCGTGAATGGTATCGTCGCCGCCGAGCTATTCCCGTAAAGCGCGACCGACGACACGGTCTTTGCCTCGGCGATGGCGAGCTTGGTTCGCGTCGCTTGAATGATGCGCGTGTTGGCCTGATGCGGCACGAAATGTGCGATATCGCGGATGTCGCAACGTGCTGCTGCCAGCACCTTCAGCGCGCTCTCGGTCATCATGGCGACGGCGCGGGTGAATACGGCCTTGCCGTCGGTTATCGACATCAGCACGTCGGTTGGCTCGAGTGTGGTCGAGAATGGCGCGCGGCTGCCGCCAGCCGGGATCTTGATCAAATCGTAGCTGCTGCCTTGAGCGGCCAGATCGCAGCCAAGCATACCCACGCCGCCGCGTGACGTCGGCGACAACACCACTGCGCCGGCCGCGTCCGCAAACAGCACGGCGCTGGCGCGCTCGGCCGGGTTGATGCGGCGTGACAGGATGTTGGCAGCAATCACCAGCACCGCCTTGCCCTGCGTCTTGACGAACGCATCGGCGAACGTCAGCGCGTAGATGAAGCCCGCGCATGCGCCAGCCATGTCGATTGCGCCCGAGTTGGCAAGTCCGAGACTATGCGCGACCAGCGGTCCGGTCGGCGGCAACAGGTGATCGGGTGTCGAAGTGGCGAGAATGGTGAGGGCGATGTCACCGCGTGCAATGCCGCTGCGCGACAGTGCCATGTCGCCCGCCGCGATCGCAATGTCGGAGAGAGCCTCGCCGTCGGCTGCAAAGCGCCGTTCGCGAATGCCGGTGCGCCGCTCGATCCAGCCAGGCTCGAGGCCGAGACGAGTTTCGATCTCATCATTCGCCACCACGCGCTCGGGTGCGTAGTGGCCAAGTCCGATGATTTCAGCGCCTCGCGTCATCGTGCGGCCCCTGTGCGTGTCACGGATGCTGCCGATGCGATTGCGCGGTAGACCTGATCGAGCTGGTCGGGCGTGATGCAGTAGGGCGGCATGACATAGACCGTATTGCCGAGTGGGCGGAGAAGCACGCCCATTGCCAGCGCTTGGCGTTGTAGCGCGGGGCCGATGGACGCCATGTATCCCCCATCAGGCACAGCGATGTCGAGCGCCGTGATGGTGCCGATCTGGCGCGCGTTGCAAAAACCGTCGCCCCGATCTGTGGCGGCCAACTTGAGGCGCTGGGCTTCGCTTAGCGCCGCGATGCGGCCAAGCACGGGTTCCTCCCGCCAGATGTCGATGTTGGCGACAGCGGCTGCGCACGCGATCGGGTTGGCGGTGTAGGAGGATGAGTGAAAGAAAGTCTTGGCGCGGTCGGCTGAGTAATGCGATGCGAAGATCTCTTCGCTTGCAAGCGTGGCGGCGAGTGGCATCGCGCCACCGGTCAATCCCTTGGCGATGCACATCAGGTCGGGCGTTACGCCGGCCTGCTCGCAGGCAAACAGCGTGCCCGTTCGGCCCCATCCGGTCATCACCTCGTCGGCAATCAACAGCGCGCCATGATGTTTCACGATGCGCGCCATCTCGGCGAGTGCGGCGGCCGAGTAGATCAGCATGCCGCCAGCGCCCAGAATCAACGGCTCGACGATGAGCGCGGCGACATCGCCTTGGCGGCAGGCGGCGTCGAGTGCGTCAAACGTAATCTGTTCGCATCCCGCGGCCGGAAACGGAATGCGCGCGACATCAAAGAGCAACGGCGAATAGGCAGCGTTGAAGACGCCGCGTGCTCCCGCCGACATCGTGCCGACCGTATCGCCATGATAGGCGTGTTCGAGCGCAAGGATGCGCGCGCGCTTCTCGTTGCGATTGTGGAAGTGGCCGAGTGCCATTTTGAGGGCCACCTCGACGGCGGTCGAGCCGCTATCGGAAAAGAAGACGCGCGTCAGCCCGTGCGGCGCCAGTGCGATCAGCGCGCGGGCGAGGCGTTCTGCGGGTTCATGCGTGAAACCTGCGAATATCACTTGGTCAAGCCGTTCGGCCTGCGCGCGTATCGCGGCCATGATCTTGGGGTGGCAATGGCCGTGCGTGACGACCCACCATGACGAAATGGCGTCGATGATCGCAGCGTTGTCGCTCGTGTGGAGGCATGCGCCATCGGCCCGCGCTACGTGGATTGGTTGCGGCGCGATCGCGTGCTGCGTGAATGGATGCCAGACGGGAGACGAATCGCTGGTGCTCATGATCGCACCCCACGCACGATGTTCTGGAGCGCTGCCACATCCAGATGCGCGCGTGCCGCGGCTTGCAGTCCCTCCGCGTTCAGCGGCGTGACCAGCGGTAGCCGGCCCAGACCCGGCACGTTGCTAAACGCGAGAATGGTGCGCTCGCTGTCGGCGTTCTCATCGCCCACGAACAGCACTCCGGCAATGGGAATGCGGCGGCTCGCCAGCGCTTCCAGAGACAGCAGCGTGTGATTTATGGTGCCGAGCCGCGTTGCGGCGATCAGCACGACGGGCAGGCCCCACGTTGCAAACAGGTCGATCTGCAACATGTCGCGGGTCAGTGGAACCATCAGCCCGCCCGCACCCTCGATGATGAGTGGGGCTGTTGTTCGCGGCGGCGTCAGCCGCGCGATGTCGATTGTCAGGTCATCGATTTCAGCGGCGCGATGCGGGGAGGCGGCTGTCGCAAGACTGTACGCTTCGGGGTGGAGGCGCGCAGCGTTCGCGCCTGACAGCCTCGCGACAGTATCTCGATCGGTGCCGCCGTCGCGCCCCGCCTGGATCGGTTTCCAATAGTCGGCATCGAGCAGCCCGACGAGAGCAGCGGCAGCGACCGTCTTGCCTACCCCGGTGTCGGTTCCGCTGATGACGAGGCGCCCGCTCACTCTGATACCTCGCGCATCGCTTCGGCGAGCGTATTTATCATCCGCGTCACATCGGCCTCGCTGACGTTGAGGGTAAGCGAGATGCGCAGGCGCGCGCTGCCTTCCGGCACGGTAGGAGGTCGCACGGCGCGAATGTCGAAGCCCGCATCTCGCATGGCTCCGGCAAGCCGTACCGCCTTTTCGTCGCGGTGGACGATGACGGGTTGGATGTGCGTGCCGGTCGGGGTTACACCGCATGCTTGTGCAAGTCTGTCGCCGGCGTGACGCACGAGGGCGAGATGTCGCTGGCGCAGCGTCGTGTCTTGCGAGATGTGCGCCAAGGCTGCTCGCACGGTCGCCGCGATCAGCGGTGATGGCGCCGTCGCATAGATGAACGGCCGCGCGCGGTTGATCATGTAGCTGGCAAGGACAGCGGGCAGTGTGACCAGCGCGCCCGATACGCCGAGCGCCTTGCCGCAGGTGTGCAGCGCAATGATGTCGTCGCGGCCTTCCAGATGCGCAGCAAGACCGCGGCCCTGCGGTCCAAGCACACCGGTTGCGTGGGCTTCGTCGATGACGAGCATGGCGTCGTGACGTCGCGCGACGCGAGCGATATCGTCGATGGGCGCGACGTCACCATCCATGCTGTAAAGGCTCTCGACGGCAATCCAGGCACGGCCTGTTGCACCATCGCCGCGCCAGCCCTTTATCGCATCGTCGATCGATTGCGCGTCGTTGTGGAGAGCGGCCCTGGCCGCCGCGCGCGATGCACTCATGCCGTCGCGCACGCTGGCATGGATCAATGAATCGTATACGATGAGATCGCCACGCTCGGGCAATGTGGCAAACAGTGCAGTGTTGGCGACAAATCCGCCGCCAAGAAAAAGCGCGGCTTCGGCGCCGAAGTAGCGAGCCGCCTCGGCCTCCAGGGCTTCATGCTCGGGGTGGTTGCCTCGCAGCAGGCGCGAGCCGCCCGAGCCTAGCGGCACGCCACGGTCGAGCGCGGCACGCGCGGCCGAAGCAATCGATTCCGACTGAGCGAGGCCAAGATAATCGTTGGAGGAAAAATCGAGGCCGCGCGCCGGACTCAGCGCACGCAGGCGTCCGCGCCGCTTCAGGGCTGCCAGTGAACGCTTATGGCTGTCGTGCATGCCCGCGGCATCCGGATTGGCGATGGCCGTCCGCATGGTGCGCCTCGCCTGCAACTGGCGCTCCATCGCGCGCCTCGTCCGCGATCTCGAGCCCTTCGATGCCGAGCTTGCGGAACAAGGCCTCGTCCTTGTCTTCGCCGGGGTTGTCCGCAGTCAGCAGCGTGTCGCCTACGAAAATGGAGTTGGCGCCAGCGAAGAAGCACATCGCCTGCAGCTCGTCGCTCATTTCGGTGCGGCCCGCCGAAAGGCGCACGAAGGAGCGCGGCATCATGATGCGGGCAAGCGCGATGGTGCGCACGAACTCGAGGCCATCGATCGGAGCGACGTTGGCGAGCGGCGTGCCAGGAATGGGGATCAGCATGTTGATCGGTACGCTTTCGGGATGCTCGTCGAGGTTGGCCAGCGTCACCAGCATGTCGATGCGATCCTGCGATGTCTCGCCCATGCCGATGATGCCGCCGGAGCAGACCTTCATGCCGGCCTCGCGCACACGTGCCAGGGTGTCGAGCCG
>CAZLHQ010000049.1:0-19554 GCA_964559355.1 uncultured Hyphomicrobiaceae bacterium | reverse complement strand
ACCGAGCCGAAGCCGGGGCAGGTGTCGGTGATCGGCAGATCGTTGTCGACGGTCTTGGGCACATGGATGGCCTGAACCGGATAGCCCATCTTCTCGGAAAGTTGCGAAACCTTGTAGCAGGTGTCGGCGGAGTCGCCGCCGCCGTTGTAGAAGAAGTAGCCGATATCGTGCGCCTTGAAGATTTCGATCAGCCGATCATATTCGCGCTTGCTCTTCTCCAGGTCCTTGAGCTTGAACCGGCAAGAGCCGAATGCGCCCGACGGCGTGTGGCGCAGGGCGGCAATGTCCGCATCGCTCTCCGCCGTCGTGTCGATCAAATCCTCGGTCAGCGCGCCGATGATGCCGTTGCGGCCGGCGTAGACCTTGCCGATCTTGTCGGTGTGCTTGCGTGCTGTCTCGATGACGCCGCATGCCGACGCATTGATGACCGCGGTGACGCCGCCCGATTGCGCATAAAATGCGTTCTTCGCCATCGTCGCATATCCTCCCAAGGGCATTTTTCGATTGACCGCCCGGCTGCGTGCCCGGTGCCGCAGGCAGGCCATGACGAGCTTGCACAGCAATTGACAACCAGGCCGACTGCGCCCGGCCCAAACCAATCATGACGCGGGTTCGATAGCATCGCCGCACCAGGGTGGAAAGCACACCTGCCGCGGCCCTTCGGCGCGGGGCGGCACGCAGACTGACAACGTGACAGCGGCAGTCGTGCTGGCATACACGCAGCGCGTCCTGCGCCGCCTCAGCCAGCGTGCTGCCCACAACTTTGGCACCGGCCCTGCCTATCGCCTCAGCACACCTTCTGACACCTTGTCGTCAAGGTGCCCGTTCGCTGCGCCGCCGCATTGACAGCGCGCCGCCGTTGGCGCATCCCATGATGGGTTTGGCAGATCGTCGCGGGAGCGTAGTCTATTGAGGATTCTATTCGCGGCGTCCGAGGCATATCCACTCATCAAGACAGGCGGTCTCGCCGATGTGGCGGCCGCCCTTCCAGTCGCGCTTGCTGCCCGCGGGATCGATGCGCGGCTGATCATGCCGGCTTACCCTCAAGTGTTCGACACCGCCAAGGACGTCACCTACACCGCAACGCTCGGCGAAACCCTTGGCGGACACCTCGTGCGCTTGTTTGCTGCCCGCATGCCCACCACTGGCTTGCCGCTCTACCTCGTCGATTGCCCCGCGCTCTACGCGCGCGCCGGCGGCCCCTATACCGATGACAACGGCGCCGATTGGCCAGACAATCACTTACGCTTCGGTGTGCTCTCGCATGCCGCGGCCGTGATTGCCGCCGGTTCGGCGGGTGTGCCCTGGCGCGCCGATATCCTGCATGCCAACGACTGGCAAACCGGCCTTGCGCCGGCCTATCTGCGGTTTGCCGGCGCCCCCAACACGCGCTCCGTCTTCACCATCCACAACATGCGCTACCAGGGCCTGTTTCCCGAAAGCGTATTGGCCGAGCTTGAGCTGCCCCGCATCGCTTTTTCGATGGAGGGCATGGAGTTTCACGGCCAGCTCTCGATGCTGAAGGCAGGGCTCGCCTTTGCCGATCGCATCACGACGGTCAGCCCCACCTATGCCGAGGAGATCAAACTGGCCGAGTTCGGCTATGGCATGGAAGGACTGCTCTACGCGCGCCGCCGCGATCTCACCGGAGTGCTCAACGGGGTCGACTACGCGGCCTGGGGCCCGCAAACCGACACCCTTATCTCCGCGCCCTACTCGGCCAGCGATCTTGCGGGCAAGGCGCGCTGCAAGGCCATGCTGCAGAGCGAGCTTGGGCTCGCAACCGATGCCGACGCCCCGCTGCTGGCGATGGTGACGCGACTGACGGAGCAGAAGGGTATCGATCTGGTGGTGGATGCATTGCCCCGCCTCCTCGCGCACGGCGCGCAAGTCGCCATACTGGGTGCGGGGGAAGCTGAATGGGAGCGCACGCTCACCAGCCTGCCATTTGCACCAGGCCGCGTGGCCACCCGCATCGGCTACAGCGAGTTGCTCGCGCATCGCTTCATTGCCGGCGCCGATCTGTTCTTGATGCCGTCACGGTTCGAGCCGTGTGGCCTGACGCAAATGTATGCCATGCGCTATGGCACACTGCCGATTGTGCGCCGCACCGGCGGCCTCGCCGATACCGTTGACGAGGTGCGCATCCTGGCGAACGGCACTGTTACGGGAACCGGCTTCCTGTTCGACGCGCCCGAGCCCGACGCATTGGCTGAAGCTGCCGCGCGCGGAATGGATTTGTTCGCGGACAAACCGTCCTGGCGCCTTGCCCAACGAGCAGCGATGCAGCAGGATTTCAGCTGGGCGCGGGCCGCCGAGGACTTCGCGTGGATCTATAAGGTCCTGGCTCCACATGGCGAGGCCGGCGACGACAAGATGCGTGGGGAGGCTGCGTGACCGATACCGTATGGCACAAGGCGCTGCGTAAGCTCACCGGGAGTGAAGCGCGCAACGCCGATGGCAAGACAACAACCGGTCCGCAGCCCGGTTGGAAGGAACCTGTAATGCTGAATAAACCTCTGCCCGCGCTACTCGATCCCAAGGCGGTTTCGAGCTACCTCATCGAGCTCAATGATGCCGACGCCGTCAAGCGTGCCCTCGTCAACTATCTCGTTCACGCCGTCGGCAAGGACCCGGCCTACGCCACGCCGCGCGACTGGTTTTACGCCATGGCATTCATGGTGCGGGGCGCACTCTCGGAGCGCTACATCAACACCACGCGCCAACGCTACGGAAAGAACGTCAAGCGCGTCTACTATCTCTCGATGGAATACCTCGTCGGCCGCAGCCTGACCAAGAACCTGCTCGATCTCGACATGCTGGACTTTACGCGCCAGGCGCTGGACGAGTTCGGTCAGGACTATGATGTGATTGCCGATCTGGAACATGATCCGGGCCTTGGAAACGGCGGCCTGGGGCGGCTCGCCGCCTGCTTCCTGGAATCGATGGCGACGCTCGGCCTGCCCGGCGGCGGTTACGGACTTCGGTACGAATTCGGCCTGTTCAGCCAGGCAATCGAGGGCGGCGCCCAGATCGAGCATCCCGACAACTGGCTGAAAGAAGGCAATCCCTGGGAGTTCCGCCGTCCCGATGTGGTCTACGAGGTGCCATTCGGCGGCACCTGCCATTGCACCATCGAGGCCGATGGGCGGCGCGTTTGCCAATGGACTCCAGCACAGAGCGTGCTGGCCACCTCCTACGATTTTCCCATCGCCGGCTATCGCAACGGCACGGTGACAAATCTTCGTCTGTGGACCGCGCGCGCGACCGGCGACTTCGATCTCGGCTACTTCAACCGTGGCAATTACATCAAGTCGACCGAAGAGAAGATCACCTCGGAGACGCTTTCAAAGATTCTCTATCCCGACGATTCCACGCACGAAGGACGCGAGCTGCGGCTTAAGCAAGAGTATTTCTTCGTCAGCGCCTCGATCCAGGACATTCTCACGCGCTTTTTCCGCACCAACACGTCGCTCGACGCGTTGCCTGACAAGGTGGTGATCCAGCTCAACGACACGCATCCCGCAATTGGCGTCGCCGAGTTGATGCGGCTCCTGGTAGATGTCCACGGGCTCGAGTTCGAGCGCGCCTTCGACATCACCTCACGAACATTTGCCTATACCAACCACACGCTGCTGCCCGAGGCGCTGGAACGCTGGCCGATCAGCATGCTGCGGGCAGTGCTGCCACGCCACCTCGAGATCATCTTCGACCTCAACGTGCGCTTCCTGGAGAAGGTGCGCTCGTTCGCGCCCAACAATCCCGGCAAGACCTACACGCTGAGCCTTGTGGAAGATCACGATCAGTCGATCCGAATGGCGCACCTTGCCATCATCGCCAGCACCAAGGTCAACGGCGTCGCCAAGTTGCACTCCGACCTGCTGCGCACCAACATGTTTCCCGACTTCGACCGGCTCTATCCCGGCAAGTTCGTAAATATCACCAACGGCGTGACGCCCCGTCGCTGGCTCTTACAAAGCAATCCCGGACTTGCCAAGCTCATCACGGAGCACATCGGCGACGGCTGGCCGACCGACCTGTCGCAGCTTGCGGGGCTCGCGCCGCTGGCCAACGACGCCGAGTTCCGCCAGCGGTTCCGGTCCGTCAAGGAGGCCAACAAGGCCAGGCTCGCCGGCTTCATCAAGGACAAGCTCGGCATCGTCGTGCCGCATGAGGCTCTGTTTGACTCCCAGATCAAGCGCATCCACGAATACAAGCGCCAACTTCTCAACGTGCTGCATGTGATCACGCGCTACAACCGGATTCGCGAAGGGCATATTCCGCAGACACCGCGCGTCGTCATTCTTTCCGGCAAGGCCGCGCCCGGCTACTACATGGCGAAGCTCATCATCCGCCTCATTCACGATGTCGCACGTGTCGTCAACGCCGACCCGGCAGTTGGAGAAATGCTGAAGGTTGTCTTCCTGCCCGATTATTCCGGCACGCTCGCTGAAATCATCATTCCCGGAACCGATCTATCCGAGCAGATCTCCACTGCCGGCACCGAGGCCTCCGGCACCGGCAACATGAAGTTTGCCATGAACGGCGCGCTGACGATCGGAACGTGGGACGGCGCCAACATCGAGATCGCCCAGTCGGTGGGCGAGGACAACATCTTCATATTCGGCCTCAGGGCTGACGAGGTGGTCGAAGCCAAGGCAAAGGGCTATGACCCGCGCATGCACTATCGCACCAATCCCGAGTTGCATCAGGCGCTCGACATGATCGGAACGGGTTACTTCTCGCCCGGCGATCCCGGCCGCTATGCTGCGATTTTCCATTCGCTGTTCGACGGCGGCGATCACTACATGCTGCTGGCCGACTATGATTCCTACATGGCCGCGCACGAGCGTGTGTGCCGGCTCTATCTCGACAAGGAGGCCTGGGCTCGAAAAGCCGTGCTGAACGTCGCCGGCATGGGCCGCTTCTCGTCGGATCGCGCCGTGAAGGAGTATGCCGAAATGATCTGGGGCGTAGAGCCGTTGACGTGATGATCGGCTGCGGCCACTGGCGAATTGAGGTACGGCACAACTGCACTCAGCCGTCGCGCTGCGCCTCGACGCCAGCCACGATCTCGGTGATCTCCCGCGTGATCGCCGCCTGCCGCTGCCGGTTGTAGGCGAGCGACAATGTGCGGATCAGCTCGCCGGCATTGCGCGTTGCGCGGTCCGTTGCGGCGATCCGTGCTCCTTCCTCGGAGGCCGCGCATTCGAGCAAGGCGCGGTATATTTGCGTTGTCACCTGATGCGGCAACAACTGACGCAGCACCTCGGCCTCATCAGGCTCATAGGTCGCCATCGGCATGCCATGCAGGCGATAGCCCGCAAGCTCGGCTGCCGTGGTCATGACGGCAAAGCGCATCGGCACAAGCTGTTGCGCCTTCGGCGGCTGATGCAAAATCGAGCGAAAACGCGCGTAGTGCTGGCAGCACACGTCGAACGTCCCCGCCGCGAACAAGGCGAGAATCTTTTCAGCGATAAGCTGCGCATGCTCGAAGCCCACCTTGTGATAGTGGCCATGCTCCATCGTCTCGACGATCTTGTCGCCGTGCTCGCGCTCGAGCAGCCGACGTCCCTTGCGGCCAATGCAAAGCAGGCGCGCCGTCTGCCCGTGCTGATCGAGGCGAGCGATGCGCTGCTTCACCATCTTCACGACGCCCGTGTTGAGACCGCCGCATAGTCCGCGATCGGTGGTGAAGACGACCAGCAGATGCACCTGCTCGCGCCCGCTGCCGGCAAACAGTGGCAACTGCTCGGCAACCGCCGGCGTGCGGGCGCAGATCTGCGCCATCATGCCATCGAGCGATTTGGCATAAGGGCGGGTGGCCTCGATCGCCGCCCGAGCGCTGCGCAGACGCGTGGTGGCGATCAGGTTCATCGCCCGCGTCATTTTCTGCGTCGAGCGGACCGTGGCAATGCGCTGGCGCAGTTCCTTCAGACTTGGCATCCCGGCGGCCCCTCCTCAAGCGCCGAGAAGTGCATTGGGATCGGAATCGAGCGCGGCATGGGCGGCCGCGAGCCGCGCAATCGGCACCCGTGGCGGCGAGCACGACACGTAGGACAGGCCAGCATCGTGACACAGCCTGATCGATTGCGGATGACCGCCATGCTCACCACAGATTCCGATCTTGAGACCCGGCCGTGCCACCCGCGCGTCCATCACCGCGAGCTTCATCAACCGACCGACACCTGATGCGTCGAGCGCCTCGAAGGGGTTTTCGTCCAGAATGGCCAGCCGTTGATAGGCCGGCAGGAACTTGTTCTCCGCATCCTCCCGCGAGAAGGAGAATACGGCCTGCGTCAGGTCGTTGGTGCCGAATGAGAAGAACTCCGCCTCGTGTGCCAGGCTCGCCGCCGTCAGACATGCCCGCACCACTTCAAGCATCGAGCCGAACTTGAATGACAAAGATACGCCCTCTCGCCTCTCGATCTCGGCGCGCACCTGATCGACCTCACGGCGAACAGCGGCCAACTCGCGAACGCTGCACACCTGGGGCACCATGATTTCCGGATGCGCTTCGATCCCCGCCTTCTGGCATTCCGCCGTCGCCTCCAGGATGGCGCGAATCTGCATGCGATAAATTTCGGGTTGCGTCAGGCCCAATCGCACGCCGCGGTGCCCCAGCATGGGATTGACCTCGTAAAGCACGCGCACCTTGCGCAGCATCGCGTCCTTGCGCGCGATCGCCTCGCCGATGACGGCCTGATCGGCGAGCGTGGGCACGGCCGCGGCCGCCTGACGGCTGCGATGCATGAGTGTCAGCGCACCAGCAAGAACCGAAAGGCCGCTCGCTGTATCGCGCAGCTGCTTCAACCTCTCGATATCATCCTCGAGCTGGCGCTCGCTGGGAAGAAACTCATGCATCGGCGGATCGAGCAGACGGATTGTCACCGGCCGCGGCGACATCACCTCGATCAGCTGGCGGAAATCTCCCTTCTGCATTCCCATCAGCTCGTCGAGCGCCGCCTGCCGCGCTTCGCGCGTCTCCGCCAGGATCATTTCGACGACGTAGGGCAAACGCTCAGGATCGTTGAACATGCGCTCAGTGCGCACCAGGCCGATGCCTTTGGCGCCATATTCGAGCGCGCGCCGCGCATCCCCGGGCGTGTCGGCATTGGTGAACACTTGTAGCGTGCTGGCCTGGTCGGCCCATTCGAGCAGTCGCGCCAGCTCGCCCGAGAATGTCGGCGGCAACATCGCCACTTCGCCCAGATAGACATCGCCCGATGTGCCGTCGATGCTGATGGTATCGCCTTCGACGATGACATGGTCGCCGATCACCGCACGACGCGCACGCACATCGACCTCGATGCCCTCCGCTCCCGCAACGCACGGCTTGCCCATGCCGCGCGCCACCACTGCCGCGTGCGAGGTCTTGCCGCCGCGCGAGGTCAGGATGCCTCGTGATGCAAAGAAGCCGTGAATGTCCTCGGGCTTGGTCTCCTCGCGCACCAGGATCACCGCCGTGCCGGCGCGACCTGCCTTCTCCGCGCGGTCGGCATCGAAGATGGCAATGCCGGTCGCCGCACCTGGAGAGGCCGCAAGACCGCGTGCAACCGCAGTTGCGGCGGAAGAATGGTCGATACGCGGAAACAGCATCTGATCGAGCATCTCTGGCTTGATGCGCAACAGCGCCCGCCGCCTGTCGATCAGGCCTTCGCCGACCATCTCGACGGATGTGCGCACCAGCGCCGTGGCATTCATCTTGCCATTGCGGGTCTGCAGACAGTAAAGCTGACCCTTCTCGATCGTGAACTCGAAGTCCTGCACCTCTCGATAGTGGCTCTCCAGCCGATTGCGCAGATCCACCAACTGCCGATAGAGATCGGGCATCTCGTCGGCCAGCGCATCGATCGGCTTGGGGGTGCGCGTGCCGGCAACGACGTCCTCGCCTTGCGCCTTGACGAGATATTCGCCGAACAGCTTGTTCTCACCGGTATCTGGATAGCGCGTGAAGGCGACGCCGGTTGCGGAATGATCGTCGAGATTGCCGAACACCATGGCGACGATGTTGACGGCGGTACCGTTGGCCTGCTCCGGCGTGATGTTGAACTCGCGACGATAATCAACCGCGCGCCGGCCCATCCACGAGTTGAACACGGCCTTGATGGCAAGCTCGAGCTGCTCGAAGGGATCGTCGGGGAAGGCGCCGCCGGGCGCACCTTTGACGACAGCGAGAAAGCGATCGGCCACTTCGCGCAGATCGCGCGCGGAAAGTCCTATGTCGGCCTTGACGCCGGCCTTCCGCTTGACCTCCTCTAGAACCTCGTCGAACGCTTCGTCGCCAACGCCCAGCGCCACTTTGCCGAAGAGCTGAATGAAGCGCCGGTATGCGTCCCACGCGAATCGCTCGTCTCCGCTCGCCGCAATCAAACCCTTCAGCGTGCGCGCATTGAGCCCGAGATTGAGGATCGTATCCATCATGCCGGGCATCGACAGCGCGGAGCCCGAGCGCACCGACACCAGCAGCGGGTTATCTTCGCCGCCAAATTGCTTGCCGGTGCTTTCCTCCAACTTACGGACATGCGCGCGCACCTCGTCCATCAGCCCCGCGGGCAAGTGCCGTTCGGAACCGGCGAGATAAGCGAGACACGCCTCGGTCGAGATCACGAAGCCCGGCGGCACATTGAGGCCGATCTGCGTCATCTCGCACAGATTGGCGCCCTTTCCGCCCAACAGGCGCTTGTTCTTTCCGTCTCCTTCCTCGAAGGCAAACACATGCTTGTTCATTCAATCCATCCCGGCATCGACATCAGGTTCAGTGCGTTTTCAATTCTGCTCCGGCTCCATGGCAATGGCGCCGCACGGGCATTCGGCGGCGCATAGTCCACAGCCCTTGCAGTAGTCGTAGTTGAACGCATAGCCCTTGTCGGGCCCGAGCTTCTGGACCGCATTGTCGGGACAGATGCCGTAGCAGTTGTCGCATTCGAAGCAGTTTCCGCACGAGAGACAACGGCGCGATTCATACTGCGCGGTCTCATCGTCGAGCCCCTGTACGATCTCGTGGAACGAAGCGACGCGCCGCGCCTTGTCGAGCTTGGCTTGATGCTTCTGGTCGGCGTCTGAGAAATACCAGGTGTTGAGACGCTCGAAGCTCGCGAGTTCCGGCCGTGGCGGATGAACGTAGTGCGCGCCGCGCAGGTAGGCGTCGATGTTGCGCGCGGCGAGCTTGCCGTGCCCAACCGCAACCGTCACCGAGCGCTCGGCCGGCACCATGTCGCCACCGGCGAACACGCCCGGCCGCCCCGTCATCATGCCGGCATCGACCGCGACGACGCCATCCTTGGAGACGGCGACACCATCCATCCTGGCAAGGAAGCCCGTATCGCTGGCCTGCCCGAGCGCCAGGATCACGGTGTCGGCTTCGATCGTCTCATACTCGCCTGTTGGCTTGGGCCAGCCGCTCGCATCGAGTGCCATCTTTTCGATCGTGATGGTCGATCCCGCGACGCCTGAGATGGTACTGAGCCAATGCACCTGCACGCCTTCTTCCAGCGCTTCGTCAACTTCGAAATCGTGCGCCGGCATCTGCTCGCGCGTGCGCCGGTATATCAGCACGGCTTCCTTGGCGCCCAGACGCTCCGCCGTGCGCGCGACATCGAGCGCGGTGTTGCCGCCGCCATAGACGGCGACACGGCGGCCGATGAACGAAGGTGCGGCTCCCGCCTCGACATCGCGCAGAACGCTGACCGCATCGAGAATCCCTCCGGCATCGCGGGCAGGAATATCGACCCTCTTGGCCAGATGAGCGCCAACGGCGACGAAGGCCGCGGCACACCCTTCCGCTCGCATCAAGGCTTCAAGATCGTCCACCTTGCTCGATGTCCTGATCTCGACGCCCATGGCAGTGATACGCGCGATTTCCTCATCGAGCACATCGCGAGGCAGGCGATATTGCGGAATGCCATAGCGCATCATGCCGCCGGGCCGCGCACCCGCATCGTGGATGACGACGCCATGACCGAGCCGGCGCAGATGATAGGCGGCAGACAGGCCGCTTGGGCCAGCGCCGACGATCAGCACGCGCTTGCCGCTTTCGGCGGCGCGCGGCATTACCCAGCCGCGCCGCAACGCCTCATCTCCTAAGAACCGTTCGATCGCGTGGATGTTGACTGGCTGATCCAGCGCGCGGCGGTTGCACGCATCCTCGCACGGATGGTAGCAGACGCGCCCATGCACGGCGGGCAGCGGATTATCTGCGGTGAGAATGCGCCACGCCTCTTCATAACGGCCTTCCTCGGCCTCGTGCAGCCAACCCTGGATGTTCTCACCCGCTGGACAGGCGTTGTTACATGGCGGCAGACGATGCACGTAGACCGGCCGTTCGGTGCGCCAGGAACCGGTGTGATTGGCTGTGCTCGAGCCGATGTCGAGCGTGATCGCGAAAGGCTTGTTGGTGCTCACGCCGCAGCCTCCCCGAGTAGCTTGAAGCGGCGAATATTGCGATCTGCCATCGCCTGGATTGCGGCCAGCGCGTCGGCGTCGTCGAGGACGTGACGGAAGCGCTTTTGCAATTTCAGATATGCCTCGACCGGTTGCCGGTGGCGGATCGGCGTTACCTCCGTCACATCGCCATGCTCGGCCTCGAACAACGGGAAAAGCCCGGTCTCGATTGCAAGACGCGCCAGCCGGATCGTGTTGCAGGGCTCGGCTCCCCAGCCCAGCGGGCATGGCACATGGACGTGCAGGAAGCGCGCGCCGCCAATCGACATGGCCTTGGCCACCTTCGCCTCGAGATCGTGCAGGTCGGCGACACTGGCTGTGGCGACATAAGGAATATCATGCGCCATGGCGATGATGGCAGGATGCTTGCCCTGGCCAAACACGTTGCCTGGATGCGCCCCTACAGCAGGCGTCGTCGAGGTCCGCGCGGCAGGAGGTGTGCGACCCGAACGCTGCACGCCCGTATTCATGTAAGCTTCATTATCGTAGCAAATGTAGAGCACGTCATCGTTGCGCTCGAACATGCCCGACAGGCATCCCATACCGATATCGACCGTGCCGCCATCACCGCCTTGCGCAAGAACGCGCGTCTGCGTGCGGCCCTGGGCGCGCAATGCCGCCGCAACGCCGGTTGCAACCGCCGGCGCATTGCCGAACAGCGAATGCAGCCAGGCAACGCGCCAGGAAGATTCCGGATAAGGAGTCGAGAACACTTCCAGGCATCCCGTAGCGTTGACGCATAGCAGCTGGCCATTGACGGCGCGCATGGCGGCATCAACGGCATAGCGGGCGCCAAGCGCCTCGCCGCAACCCTGGCAGGCGCGGTGGCCGCTCGTGAGGGAGTTGTTGCGCTCCGTTGTCGCCTGAACGGTTCGGCTCTGCGCGTCGAGCAGGCGATTACCGACGGTAAAGGTGCCGGTCTGGTAGAATTTGATACGCTGTGTCATCGCCCATCCTCACCCGTTCTTGCGGCCGATGAGGCCAATGTCGCGCAAGATGTTCTCGGCAATCGGCCCGGAGCGGCGCTTCTCTTGCGAACGCGCCAGCTCGGCATCGACGATCCGCCAGTCGAGATCCAGGAAATGCGGATCGTCGAGCTTGTTGGCGACGGCGTCTTTAATGACGCGCGCCAGCGAGGCCTTGGTGATGGAGCGGCCGCCGAGACCGGCGATCACCGTGTAGACCAAGGTGGAGGAGCCGCGCAGCGCCATGCGCACGTTGGAGGCGACGATACCGCCAAGACCAAGTGCTAGATCCTTTTCCACCACGATGACGCGCTCCGCCTCCGCCAAAGCCGCCCGCAGCTCGGCCAGCGGAAAAGGGCGAAACGACCCGATCTTGATGACACCGACGGCGACGCCTTCTTCCTGCAACTCGTCGACCAGATCCTTGATCGTGCCGCACACCGAGCCTAGCGCGACCACAATGGTACGCGCGCCCTCGCAGCGATAGGGCGATAGGAGGCCGCCGCTGTCGCGTCCGAAGCGCTGCGCGAATTCCGCAGCAAGCCGCGGGATGACCTCGAGTGCCTGAAGATGCTTGTGGTGCGCGAGATAGCGCACTTCCATGAACGCTTCCGGCCCGACCATGGCGCCGATCGAGACCGGATCGTCCGGGTCGAGCACCTGCACGGGATGGAAGGGCGGCAGATAGGCATCGACATCAATGGCATCGGGAATGTCAACGCGCTCGTAGGCATGAGTGAGGATGAAGCCGTCGATGCAAACCATCACAGGAACGCTGAGCTCTTCGGCCAGCCTGAAGGCCTGAATGTGCAGATCGACCGCCTCCTGGTTGGTTTCGGCAAACAGCTGAATCCATCCCGAATTGGCAAGCGCCATTGAATCGGAGTGGTCGTTCCAGATGTTGATCGGAGCACCGATGGCGCGGTTGCCGACTGTCATCACGATCGGCAACCCGAGCCCGGAGGCATTGAAAACAGCTTCGGCCATGAACAGCAGGCCCTGACTGGACGATGCTGTGTAGGCGCGCGCGCCAGCCGCCGAGGCGCCGATCGATGCGCTCATTGCGGCAAACTCGGACTCGACATTGATGAATTGGCACGAGCCGACTTTACCCTCGCGCACCATTTCCGCCAGGGTCTCGACGATATGGGTTTGCGGCGTGATCGGGTAGGCGCTGATCACTTCCGGCCGGCACAGCGCAATGGCCTCGGCGACGGCGTGCGAGCCCTCGATTTGTTTCAGCATATCCTACCGCTACAGGTCGTACATGGTGGTTGAGCCGGTCGAACGCTGACGAACCGTGCAGCGCAAATGGTGCAATCAGGCGGCCTTGGCTGCCGCATAGGCCTCCGCTGCCGCTTCCCTGTTCTTGCGTCCGATATCGCCACCGAACTTCTCTGTGATGGCCGCCTGCACGGATTTGACGCTGACTTGCCCCGTCACAGCGGCGAAGGCGCCAAGCAGCGCCGCGTTAGGCAATGGCCGGCCGACATGCTTCACGGCTATCTCGCTGGCGGCAATGGTGCGGACATGACCGGGCGGAAATCGCGCGGCGAGTTCACCGATACCAAGCTGCTCGACGCTGCGTGAGGTGTTGATGAGAAGATAGCCGTTTGTATCGACGCCACGGAACAGCTCGACCTGATGCAGCAATGTCGGGTCCTGAATGATCAGCGCGTCGGGTCTGGAGATCGGCTCGCGCAGACGAATCTCTTTGTCGTCGATGCGGCAGAACGCGGTGACGGGCGCCCCCATCCGCTCTGAGCCAAAGCTCGGAAAGGCCTGGGCGTGTCGCCCCTCAAGGAAGGCTGCAATAGACAGAACTTCGGCGGCGGTGACGACACCTTGGCCGCCTCGACCATGAATGCGAGTCTGGAACATGTCACGCACCATCAATAGAACGCAACCATGCAAGAGTTGCTAGCACACACCGCGCTGCACCGGACTTAACCTGCGTCAAATCCAACACTCTAACATCGAGCATCTTCGGCGCGGCCACATTGCGCCGCAGCGTACCTTATGCTTGGGTGCTTTCGACTTTGCCTCGCAATAACCGCGTGTGCACGGGTGAGCCCCTTGAGCATTAGCACGTTGAGCATTAGCCCCTTGAGCAACAGCTGAAACCCAATTCCATGAGCGATCGCACAAAGGACAGCGCTGCAGCTGCGGCACTTGTCGGCGGAGACCACGGCGACCCCTTCGGCTACCTCGGACCGCATTCCGATGACGCGAGCGGCAGCGCCGTCGTGCGCACGTTTCTACCTGGCGTCGCCAGCGTCGACCTCGTCTCGCCGGAAGGCACGCTGCTTGCTGCTCTGCACAAAACACACCCGGCGGGCTTGTTCGAGGCTCGCCTGCCCGCCGCCGCCATGCCGGCTGCCTATCGTTTCCGCACCCGCACCGGCGACCTCGTGCAAGAAATCAACGACCCTTATCGCTTCCTCCCGGTTCTGGGCGACATCGATCTCCACTTGTTCGGCGAAGGCACCCACTACCGCAACTACGAGAAGCTCGGCGCCCACGTCCTCACCCACCAGGGCGTCGCGGGCGTGCATTTCGCCGTTTGGGCGCCCAACGCACGCCGCGTCAGCGTCGTTGGAGACTTCAACGGCTGGGACGGTCGCCGTCATCCCATGCGGCTCCACCCCGGAGTCGGCCTATGGGAAATCTTCATTCCCGGACTTGGCGAGGGCACCCTCTACAAGTTCGAGGTGAAATCGAAAGATGGCGCCATTCTGCCGCTCAAAGCCGACCCTTATGCCTTCGCCATGGAGCCGCCGCCACGCACGGCCTCGCGCGTTACGCGCCTTGGCGGCTTCTCCTGGAACGACCAGCAGTGGATGGTCGAACGTTCGGGCAGAAATTCAACGGCCGCCCCGATCAGCATCTATGAGGTGCATCTGGGCTCCTGGCGGCGCAAGCAAGATGGCCGATACCTGACTTACACGGAGCTGGCCGAGGAGCTGGTGCCCTACGTCAAGGACATGGGTTTCACGCACATCGAGCTGATGCCGGTGAGCGAGTATCCCTTCGACGGCTCGTGGGGCTATCAGCCGATCGGCCTGTTCGCGCCGACCAGCCGCTTTGGCACGCCCGACGATCTTCGCCACCTCATCGACCGCTGCCATACCGCCGGCATCGGCGTCATCCTCGATTGGGTCGTCGGCCACTTCCCCGAGGACGAGCATGGTCTTGTCCGCTTCGACGGTACGCACCTTTATGAGCATGCCGACCCACGCCTTGGCCGCCACGCCGATTGGGGCACCTTGATCTACAATTTCAGCCGCACTGAAGTCGTCAACTACTTGATCGGAAATGCGCTCTACTGGCTCAGCGAATTGCACGTCGATGGCCTGCGCGTCGATGCGGTAGCGTCGATGCTTTATCTCGATTATTCGCGCAAGCCCGGCGAATGGCTGGCCAATCGCTATGGCGGCAACGAGAACCTGGAAGCCATCGCATTCCTACGGCGCTTGAACGAGCTCGTCTATGCGCACCACCCCGGCGCCTTCACCATCGCCGAAGAGTCGACCGCCTGGCCGATGGTATCGCGGCCGACCTCCAGCGGCGGGCTCGGCTTCGGCTACAAGTGGAGCATGGGCTGGATGAACGACACGCTGCGCTACATGGCGCGCGATCCGGTCTATCGCAAGCACCATCATAACGACCTGACATTTGCCTTGATGTACGCCTTTACCGAGAATTTCGTGTTGCCGCTCTCTCACGACGAGGTGGTGCACGGCAAGGGCTCGCTGCTCGGCCGCATGCCGGGAGACCGATGGCAGCGGTTCGCTAATCTGCGGCTCTATCTGTCGTTCATGTTCACGCATCCCGGCAAGAAGTTGCTGTTCATGGGTGGCGAGCTGGCGCAGGAGCGCGAGTGGAACCACGATCGCGGCCTCGACTGGCATCTGCTGGGTGATGATATGCACCGCGGCGTGCAGTCTCTCGTGCGCGATCTGAACCGGCTCTACAGGACGCTGCCAGCCTTGCATGAGCGCGACAGCGAGGCCGATGGCTTTGCATGGATCGACTGCCACGACTTCGAGCAGGGAATTCTGAGTTTCCGTCGTCACGGTCGAAATCCGCACGACGCCGCAGTCGTGGTGTGCAATTTCACGCCGGTCCCCAGGCAAGGCTATCGCATCGGCATCCCCCGTGCCGGTGCATGGCGCGAGCTATTCAACTCCGATTCCGCCTTCTATGGCGGCTCCAACCTTGGCAATGTTGGCCGCGTCGACGCACAAAGGGTGCCCATGCACGATCTGCCAAACTCCCTGACATTGACGATACCGCCACTTGCCGTTCTCGTGCTTGCGCCCGACTCCGCGTGAGCGCGCACATGGATCTTGCAACCCCAAAGCACATATTGACGGGCATGCCTGTCCCGCTCGGTGCGACGTACCAGGGCGACGGCGTCAATTTTGCGCTCTATTCGGCCAATGCCGAGCGCGTCGAGCTGTGCCTGTTCGATGCCAGCGGTCGGCATGAAACCGCTCGTTTGACCTTGCCGGCGCGAACCGGGGACGTGTGGCATGGCTTCGTGCCGGCAATAGCGGCCGGCCAGTGCTACGGCTACCGCGTGCATGGACCCTATGCGCCGGAAGCGGGCCATCGCTTCAACCCCAACAAGCTGCTGATCGACCCGTATGCACGCGAGCTGCACGGGAGGATTATCAATAACGGCGCCAACTTCGGCTTCATGCGCAGCGCGGCGGAGGCAGACCTCAGCTTCGACACGCGCGACAACGCCGCCTTCATGCCCAAGTGCATCGTCGCGGGACAGCACGACACGCTCGATCTCGGCCGGGCCCCGCACACGCCATGGGCGCAAACCATTCTCTACGAGTTGCATGTCGCCGGCATGACGCGACTGCACCCCGATGTGCCCGAACATTTGCGCGGCACATTCAGCGGCCTTGCCAGCGATGCGGTTATTGGGCATCTCGCCTCGCTCGGCATCACGGCAATCGAGCTGCTGCCGATATTCCCCTTCGCGGATGAGCCGCATCTGGTCGCCAAGCGCCTCACCAACTATTGGGGGTACAATCCCTATTGCTTCATGGCGCCCGATCCCCGCTTTGCCGCCGGCGAAGCGCGCGCGGAAATGCGCGCCATGGTCCGCCGCTTCCACGATGCGGGCATCGAGGTCATTCTCGATGTCGTCTACAATCATACCGGCGAAGGCTGGCACCTTGGCCCCACCCTCAGCCTGCGCGGCATCGACAATGCGAGCTATTACCGTCTCATTGCGCAGGCTCCGCGCTATTATGTCGACGACACCGGTTGCGGCAACACGCTGGCGCTCGATCGGGAGCCGGCCCTTGGCCTGGTGCGAGACTCGCTTCGGCATTGGGTCGAGGAGATGGGGGTCGACGGCTTCCGCTTCGATCTCGCCACCACGCTCGCCCGCACCAACCATGGCTTTGACGCCAGGGCGCCGCTGATGAAAGCGCTTGGCGCCGATCCTGTCCTGGCCGGCGTCAAGATGATTGCCGAACCGTGGGATACCGGCCCCGGGGGCTACAGGCTCGGCAGTTTCACCGAGAATTTCAGCGAATGGAACGACCGCTACCGCAACACCGTGCGATCCTACTGGCGCGGCGACGCCGGCCGCATTCCAGAGCTGGCCACGCGCCTCACTGCCTCCACTGACGTCTTTGCCGGTCATACGCTCGGTCCGCAGTCGAGCCTCAACTTCATAACCGCTCACGACGGCTTCACGTTGCGCGATCTCGTCAGCTTCGCGATCAAGCACAACGAAGCCAACGGCGAAGACAACCGTGACGGCACGAACGACAATCTCAGCGCCAACTATGGTGTCGAGGGCGAGACGGCAGAGCCTTCGATCCGCGCCGTCCGGGCCCGGCAGATGCGCAATATCCTTGCGACGCTGCTACTCTCGCAAGGCGTGCCGATGCTGCTTGCGGGCGACGAGATCGGCCAAACGCAAGGCGGCAACAACAATGCCTATTGCCAGGACAACGCACTCACCTGGATCGACTGGTCGCGGCAGGCGAGTGAAGAAGGCGCCGCACTGCTGAAGTTCGCTCGCAGGCTCGCGCATCTGCGCCATTCTCTGCCCACGCTGCGGCAAACGCGCTTCCTCACCGGAAAGCCGCTGAGCGAGGCCGACATCGAGGACGCCAGCTGGTGGTCTCCGCACGGCCAAAAGATGACACTGGCCGATTGGCAGATCGATTATGCCCGAGCCATTGGCCTGCACTTGGCTGATTGTGACACGGACGCAAACGGGACCGATGCGCCGACACTGCGCCACAACGTTTTGATCCTCTTCAATGCCCATGATGGCGAGGTCGCATTCCGCCTGCCACCCGCGCGGTATGGGCGCGAGTGGCATGTGCTTGCAGATACCGCCGTGCCACACGCACCTGTGCACACCTCATTCGTTCTCGCCGCAGAGCAGACGATTTCGCTTACGGCGCGCAGTCTCGTCGTGCTGCGATCGGGTGGTGCGGCAGCACAATCGCTTGCATCCGGCACGAGGAGTAATCCGGCCGGCACACGCACAGCCGACACTGCAACACTCGATCGGCTCTGCCGGTTGGCTGGCGTGGAAACCACCTACTGGGATTTGCATGGCCGCGAGTGTATTGCTTCCGTCGATACGAAGCGGGCTTTGCTTGGCGCAATGGGCCTGCCCCCGCGGACCGAGCAAGACGCACGCGACCTGCTGCGCGGTTTGCAGCTCGAGCCCTGGGTTCGGCTGTTGCCACCCGTCTTGGTGACACGGCGACGTAGCGACCGACAGCCCGTCTCGATCGTGCTGAGCCTGCCAGGGGTGCTTTTGGGTCGCCATATCGCGTGGCGCATTTCCCTGGATGGCGATGGCGCGCGATCGGGTGAAACATCGTCTCGGTCACTCTCAGTCAAAGAAGCGCGACACATCGATGGCGCAGATATAATGCGCCTGGAGCTCAACCTGCCCGATGATCTGCCGATCGGACGCCATGAGCTCAGCGTCGATGTCGGCAGTCTCAGCGGCCGCTGTAGCCTCATCATCGCGCCAGCGCATGCCTACCGGCCCGATTGGCTCGCCGCAGGCGAGAGGCGTTGGGGCCTCGCATGCCAGCTTTACGGATTGCGCTCCGGACTGCGAAACGACCTCGCGGCCGCTGCCGGCGTCTCCGATGCGGGTATCGGCGATCTGGGCGATCTCGCGGCACTCGGCCAGCGTGTCGGACAGGCCGGCGGCGTAGCGCTCGGCATCAATCCACTGCACGCCCTGTTCGTTTCACAACCCGACCGCGCCAGCCCCTATTCGCCATCGAGCCGGCTGTTCCTCAATCCGCTTTATCTCGACCTCAGCGCCATTCCCGAATTCACCGGCGCTACCGAAATGCGCGCCGCGCTTGCTAGCGCACACGTCGCCATGCACGACAGCGAACTTGTCGACTATGCCGCCACCGCAAAATTCAAACTGGCCAACGCAGAGCAGCTCTATTCGATCTTTGCGCACCATCACCCGCCCGGCTCTGACAGCCCGCGCCGCAAGGCCTTCGATGCCTTCCTCGCGCGCGGAGGCGAGCAGCTTTCCCGCTTTGCTACGTTCCAGGCGCTGGAAGAACGGATGGGTCCGCCATCGACGTGGCCATCCACCTACGCACGAGCCGATGCACCCGACGTCGCACACTTCGCACGCGAGCATGCGCAACGGTGCTCCTTCTACGCCTATCTCCAGTTCGAGACGGATCGCCAGCTTGCCGCGACAGCGGCGGCGGCACACGCCAGCGGCCTTGCGATCGGGCTCTATGGCGACCTCGCCGTTGGTGCTGCACCCGATGGTGCGGAAGTCTGGGGCGCACCGGACGCCTTTGCACGCGCATGCCAGTTCGGCGCACCGCCCGATCCGTTCTCCAGCACCGGCCAGGCCTGGGGTATGCCGCCGATGTCGCCGCATCACATGACGGCTACAGCCTATCGGCCGTTTTCGGAATTGCTTGCGGCCAACATGCGCCACGCAGGCGCGTTGCGGCTCGACCATGTGATGTGGTTGGAGCGCATGTTCTGGATTCCCGACGGCGCTTTGGCCAAGGATGGCGCATATGTGCGCTACCCGCGCGACGACCTGCTCGCGGTGCTGGCGCTGGAAAGCCACCGCCACCAGTGCCTCGTGGTCGGCGAG
>CAZLHQ010000048.1:0-20176 GCA_964559355.1 uncultured Hyphomicrobiaceae bacterium | reverse complement strand
TTCCGATAAGAAGCACGACGAAACAAAGACCTGGAGCCGTTCCGCGATTCCATCATAACCGGAACGGCTCTAGAGCCTGATCGACTGAGATGGAACCACTTCCGGTTCCATCGAGGGCGTCTATCAGACTCTCAAACAAGGACTTAGAGCAGGCCACCACGACCCAAGTATTTCCATCAAGATCGGACCTGCTCTAGTCCAGACGCTCGACGCGTTGCAGCCGCTTGCGCAGGTTGGCGGCTTCGAGCGCAGCATGCGCCTCCTGCCGGCCGGAGAAAATGTGCGGGGCTAATCCGCGCTTGCTCAAAGCCTCCTGCATCTTCATGCGCATGAAGGCGCTGGTGGTGTAGCGCGAGGTGGTGGCGTAGTAGTGCTCGCTCATGTGCTGGATCATGTCTGCGTAGTCGTCGTAGAGATCATCGGCGATGCGGCAGCCGTCGTGGTTGACCACCGAGTTGACGCGGCGCCCGGCCTTCTTGCAGGCGCCGACCAGCACACTCTTCAAGTCCTCGATATCGCTCTTCTTGCGTACGTTCCAGCCTTCCAGGTTGATGAACAGCAAATTGCGGTTCTCATCGTAGGTGACGCGCTCGGAAAGTTTGAGGTTCATCAGGTCGCCCATCAGCTCCATCGGCTCGTCGCGGAAGATGCGCGCGTCCATCGTTACCGGCCGATTGATGATCGGCTTGAAGTCCATGTGCGGAAGGATATCGCGGTCGATGTCGATGCCGGGCGCAACCTCGATCAGCTCCAGGCCTTCCGGCGTCAGCTCGAAGACGCAGCGTTCGGTGACGTAAATGACGGGCTGCGACTTCGAGGCCGCGAACTTGCCGGCAAACGTGATCTGCTCGACCTTCTTGACGAACTTGCGCGCGCGTCCTTCTTCAATGATGCGCAGCCGGCCGTCGACGATCTCGACCTCGAGACCACCGGCCGTGAAGGTGCCGGCGAAGACGACCGCGCGTGCATTCTGTGAGATGTCGATGAAGCCACCGCAGCCATTGAGCCGGCCGCCGAAGCGCGAGGTGTTGACGTTGCCCTCCTCATCGCATTCCGCCATGCCGAGGCAGGTGAGGTCGAGACCGCCGCCGTGGTAGAAGTCGAACATCTGGTTCTGGTCGATGACCGAGTGGGCGTTGGTCGAGGAACCGAAGTTGGAGCCGCCCGCGAGCACGCCGCCGACCGCACCCGCCTCTGTCGTCATGGTGATGTGCGGCGTCACCTTCTCTTCGTTGGCGACGGCGGCAACGCCATCGGGCGCGCCGACGCCCAGATTGATGACGCCGTTGATCGGCAGCTCGAAGGCGGCGCGACGCGCGACGATCTTGCGCTCGTCGAGCGGCATCTTCGCCATTGCCTCCACCGGCACACGGATTTCGCCCGCGAGCGCGGCATTGTACATGACCCCATAGTTCATGCGGTGCATTGACGGCTCTTCGGCGACGACGACGCAATCGACAAGGATGCCTGGAACCTTGACGTCCTTGGGGCGGATCGAGCCATGCTCGACGATGCGTTCCACTTGCGCGATGACGACGCCGCCGTTGTTGTGCGCGGCCATGGCTTGCGCTTGTGCATCGAGCGTCAGCGGTTCTTTTTCCATGCTGAGGTTGCCGAATGGGTCGGCGCTGGTGGCGCGGATCAACGCCACGTCGATCGGCGTCGCCTTGTAGAACAGCCACTCGATGCCATCGACCTCGACCAGTTTGACGATGTCGTCCTTGGTCACTTCGTTGACCTTGCCGCCGCCAAGCCGGGGATCGACATAGGTGTGCAGTCCGACCTTTGAGAACAAGCCAGGCGCGCCCGAGGCACATGAGCGATAGAGTTTGGCGATGATGCCTTGCGGCAAGTTGTAGCCTTGGATCAGGTTTTTTTGTGCTGCTTGCGCGACCTTCGGCATGCGGCCGAAGTTTGCGGCGATGACGCGGGCCAGCAGGCCCTCGTGGTGAAGGCGTCCGGTGCCGAGCCCTTTGCTGTCGCCGGCGCCCGCGCACATCACCAGCGTCAGGCCGGTGGGATGGCCGGTTTCCACGAACCGCTTCTCGAGAGCTGCATGCAGGGATTCGGGTATGCAGCTCTGCACGAAGCCCGTGGTGGTGACGACGTTGTTGTCGTTGATGAGCGCAATCGCCTCGCGGGCGGAGATGACCTTGTTTTTCATTCGGGCCGTTTCCTCAACGCTCCAGCTCGCTCCGCCCCTGTCTGGCATGCCAAATCGTTGCGAGGACGGCTGGATTTCTGTTTATCGTTTGTCTTGTCCTGTCTGCGAATTGCCACCCGGTTTGCCGGCCTAGTGGCAGGCGGCTGCGGGTCGCCGCACGAGGCAGCGTAATGAGCAGGCAAGGCGAGTGCAACGGCGCGTCTTGCGTGCAGTGCGAAGAGCGCTCGGACCACATGTAGAAAGGAGACGACTTCAGCGCGTCCGCCGACGTTACGATCGTGCGGAACGGTGATCCGATCTGATTGGAGAGACTTCTGTTGCAGCTTGGCTTGTCGTGCCGTTGCCGTCAGCGCCGCGTGATCGAATTGGGGCCGTAGCGGTGCAGGTCCATGCCGTAAATCTGCAGCCAGCGCTTGGCCTCGCCCATGTTGGGCATGGTGCGGCGCACGAGAGCCCAGAAACGCGGACCGTGGTTCATCTCTTTGAGATGTGCGACTTCGTGGGCGGCGACATAGTCGAGGATGAGAGGCGGCGCCAGGATCAAGCGCCAGGAAAACGAGAGCGTGCCGGTGGTCGAGCACGAGCCCCAGCGGCTGGACTGGTCACGCACGACGATGCGCTTGGCGACGAGCCCGAGATTGCCGGTGTGCTTCACGACGGCGGTGTCGAGATCGCGACGCGCCTCCTCAAACAGCCAGTCGGTCAACCGGCGGGCGCCATGCTCGACCATGCCGCCAATCAATAGGCGTGGGTAGCATCCAGGCTGACCTTCCTGGCGCGAAACCGGGCCCATGTGGCTGCGCTGACCGGTGAAGATAAGCGCGTGCGGTTCGCCGCGCAGAAGGATCACGGCACTGTCGGCGAAGGGTACGGGCTCTGGAATGGAGTCGAGCCGCTCGCGCACCCAATCGATATTGCGATGTAGGAAAGAGCCGGCTTCGACCAGATCGCACTGCATGGGCAGCGTCACGATTACCGCCCGGCGCGTTTGCGATACCCGCAACGTCAAGCGCCGCGCCGCTGGATGACGACGCACCTCGACGTCGGCACCCAGATCAGCAATCGGGTTCGACACAAGTTTCGAACGCGCTGAGGCTCCCGCCTTGGCCATGCATGCTCCCCGCTGCATCGTCGTCTTCGATCGCGTCCGCTTTTTCGAATACGTCTTCTATCGAGACGTTGCGCGATCACTCGAGCTGTTCGCAATTCGCATCTTGGCGTATCCGGCACGATGGAGATGCCGCAGCCGCGCCGCAAGCTGTATTTGGCATTCACAGCGTCTGCTCAGAGACCGCGGGCAACTCCAACCACCGCAGACGCTGAAAGACGGATCAGTTGCACGCCCGATGATTGCCGCACGCGTTGTGTGCCACCTTCAGCGATGACCTAGCAAGTTCGCATCCGGTTCGGCCAGCATCATTTGCCGAACGCGCGCGTGATGCAAGCGTTCTGTGGCGTTCGCGCCGCAAGGGCCCGGACGACACATTTAGGTTGCTAAGTCACGGTAGGGCGCAGCGGGAAGGTTGTGCTCGCACAAGTGCGTCGTTGTCACGGCTCAATCGGCGCGACGTTTTGCATCGGCGTGAGATGAATGTGGCGCTGATTTTGCGAATGTGAACGCGGCGCTGGTGGGATCGGTGCTGGCGCTCGTCGCGGCGGCTCGCGCCACGGCCTGCTCATAGGGCACTGCTGCTTCCACAGGCACCCCCTCGTTGCGCGGATCAAACGACAGCATAAACTGAGAAATGCGCGGTGCGATGTCGGCGCGGAACCGCGAGCCGTTGAAGATGCCGTAGTGTCCGACGCCTGGGCATTCGTAGTGGCGCTTCATCTCGGCCGGCAGGCCTTGGGCGAGGTCGAGCGCGGCGCGGCACTGGCCGAGCCCGGTGATGTCATCCTTCTCGCCTTCGATGGTCATGATTGCGACACGGCGGATATTGCCGATGTCCAGGCGCTGGCCGCGATGCTTGAATTCGCCCTTGGGCAGCGCGTGGCGCACGAATACCGTGTCGATGGTCTGCAGATAGAACTCGGCTGTCAGATCCATGACGGCCAGATATTCGTCATAGAAATCACGGTGTTTCTCGGCGTTGTCGCCATCGCCGTGGACCAGATGCAGGAACAGATCCTTGTGCGCGGTCAAGTGCCGGTCGAGGTTCATGGTCATGAACCCGGTCAGCTGCAGGAAGCCCGGATAGACGGCGCGGCCATAGCCGATGGCAGGCCAAGGGACCGTCGTGATGACGTTATTGCGGAACCACTTCGTGCCTTTTTCCTCGGCCAGCCGGTTCACCTGGGTCGGGTTGATGCGGGTGTCGACCGGGCCGCCTGCAAGCGTCAGCGTGTGCGGCACGCACGGGTCGTTGTCCTGTTCCATCATCGCCACGGCGGCGAGCACCGGCACCGAGGGCTGACACACGGCAAATACATGAACGTCGCCATCCAGGTGACGCAACATGTCGCGGACATAGTCGATATAGTCGTCGAGGTCGAAACGCCCGGCGGTCAGGGGAATGTCGCGCGGGTCCTGCCAATCGGTGATGTAGACCTCGTGATCGGGCAACAGAGCCTCGACGGTGCCGCGAAGCAGCGTCGCGAAATGACCCGACATGGGCGCCACCAGCAGCACGCGCGGATCGCGGCCGGCGCGCTGGCGGGGAATGTCGCGGACGAAATGAATGAGCCGGCAAAACGGCTTTTGCCACACCACTTCCTCGTTGACGCCGACATCGCGGCCATCGACGCGGGTGGTCTTCAATCGGAATTCGGGCTTCTCGTAGCGCCGCGTGGTGCGCTCGAACACTTCACACGCCGCCGCCGCCTGCCGTCCGACATGCGTATGGGTCAATGGATTGAGCGGGTTCTTGAAAAAGAGTTGCACATTGTTAGCTGCAAGTCGTGCGGGCTTCACTGCCGCATGGCCAAGCTCGTACCAGTGGTAGAGCACGCGCTGCCCCCTCGGAAATTGTTGTCCCCCAGCATGTACAGCAATCGCAAGCCACTCGAATCGTTATGCAACGCACCGCCAATGGCCGCTGGCCGGCAACACGCCGACAACGACCATCGCAATGCGGTAAGTCCCGAAGGCTGCACCGATTCGCATGTTGGCGAAAGTTGGAAATCAATTACGGATTTGGTCTGAGCCAATCCGACAACACCTTCGGATCATTGGGAAGTGTGCGGTGCGACACGTAGGCGCCGGTCTCGTCCATGAGATGCAGCATCAGCGCGCCCGAGGGCGGCTCCCCTTTCCGAGCCGTGGCCGGCTCAGGCAGTGCAACATGGTAGGACTGCGCCAGAGCGAAGACATCGGCACGCGGACCGGTGAGCGCGGTCCAGCCTTTGCCTGCGCCATGGGAAGATAACCAACTCGCCAGTCGCGCTGGCGTGTCGTGGTCCGGATCGAGGGTGACGAGCACCGGTGCATATCTTTCGGCGGCCTCGCCAAGGCTCGCGAGCGCCTGTGAGATCACCTGCAGCGCTGCTGCGGTTCTGCCCTCATCGGCTAGGCTGGAAAAGACGAGGAGCATGCGACGGCCGCGAAAGTCGCGGTCGGTGACGTCACGTGCGTCGTGCGACAGCAGGCGAAATGGAGCGCCGACTTGAGCGGGTGGTTGTGCGGGGGCATCCAGCAGTGAGAGTTCGGCCCGGCGATACCACTCGTTGATCGCGACTAGTAGCCCGGCTGCCGCCAGCACCAATCCGGCAGCCAGCGCCATGAGGGCAAACCGGGGGACGTGGCGTGGTGGCGTCATGCGCGGCGGGCTTTTCAGGCTGGTGGCGGATGCAACTCGTGGCAGCCACCAAGTTGCGGGGAAAGTGGCTGCCACGCCGCTCCCGGGATGCCCGAGCCCCGCTGGCAGATCAAGCATCTAACACGCTTGTTTGACAGGCCGCAGGACGGTTATCGTGCGTCCGGCGAAGCGTCTAAGCGGATGGCAGGAACAGTTGCTCAGTCCTAATACACTACTGCGGCACCTGGGAACCATCTCCGGCGATGCCAGTCGTCTCAGATTGCAGACGATCGTGCGATTGCGCTGGCTCGCCGTGCTGGGGCAGATCGGCACCATCTGCTTTGTCTGGCTGGTCATGCGATTTCCCATGCCGGTCGGCTATTGCCTTGCCATCGTCGCGCTTTCGGCCTGGGTCAACGTCGCGCTGTCGATCAAGTATCCGGCGCGTCATCGCTTGTCGATCAAAGCTGCGACGTGGCTGCTGGCCTATGACATTTTACAATTGTCGGCGCTCTTGTATCTGACCGGCGGCTTGCAGAACCCCTTCACGCTCCTGCTGGTCGCACCCGTCACGGTATCGGCGGCAACGCTGCCGGCGGCAAGCACGATCGTGCTCGGAATCGTCGCCATCACGTCGGCCTATCTGCTGACCTTCAATTACTGGCCGCTGCCGTGGTTCGAAGGCATGCGGTACGAAATGCCCATACCCTATAAGCTTGGCGTTCTGGCCGCCGTCGGCGCCGGCATGGTGTTCATTGCGCTCTATGCTTGGCGGCTGGCGCGCGAAGCAGAGATCATGTCGGCGGCGCTGGCAGCGACCGAGCAAATTCTGGCGCGCGAACAGAAATTGCATGCGCTGGATGGCCTTGCGGCGGCTGCGGCGCATGAGCTTGGGACACCGCTTTCAACCATTGTACTCGTCACCTCGGAGCTGGCGCGCGAACTCAAGGGCACGCCGCATGTCGAGGATGTCGAGTTGCTGCGCGAGCAGGCGAGCCGCTGCCGCGAGATCCTGCAGAAACTGACGCGGACGCCCGAGGAGCAGGACGCGTGGTATTCCCGGCTTACGGTGCGCGAGTTGCTCGACGAGGCCTCCCAAGCCTATCGCAATGGACCGATCATGGTGATGGTGGAAGGGGGCCCCGATACTCTGGCGTCCGGAACCGGCGTGCTCGAGCCCGTCGTGGTGCGGCGGCCGGGCATGATCTATGGTATCGGCAACATCATCGAGAACGCAGTCGATTTCGCCCACTCGCGCGTCGAAATCGGTGCCCGCTGGTCGCAGACGACGGTGGCCATGACGATTGCCGATGACGGTCCGGGCTTTGCTCCCGAGCTGATCGAGACGCTGGGCGATCCATATGTTTCCACGCGGCGCCACAATGCCATCAACGGCCAGGGTCGCGCCGGTGGACTGGGCCTCGGCTTTTTCATCGCCAAGACATTGCTGGAACGATCCGGAGCCGTCTTATCAATCGAGAACCGAGCTGAACCTGCAAACGGAGCCGTTGTCACGATCTCGTGGCCGCGTGCGATCTTCGAGCGACGAGATGAAAGTCCCACCGCTTGAGGGGGCGCGGGCAATTTGGCTGGCAAGGTTAACGAGACACGCCTGATAATTCGGCCAGGACTTGGCTTATTGCTTGGCGGATATGCACAAGCAGCTATATAAGTTGTCGCGGGAGGAACCGACGTGACCGAAGATCTTTCTTTTCGGCAGGACGAGCTGCCCGAAGACCGTTCGCTGCTGATCGTCGATGACGACAAGGCGTTCTTGATCCGACTCGTCAGGGCCATGGAGGGGCGCGGCTTCGAAGTGCGCAGCGCATCCTCGGTCAGCGAGGGGGTGGACCTCATCCGCCAGCATGCCCCGGCGTTCGCCGTCGTCGACATGCGGCTGGAAGACGGCACCGGCCTCGATGTGATTGCCGAGCTTGGCCGGTTGCGGCCCAACGCGCGCGGCATCATCCTCACCGGCTACGGCAACATCGCTACGGCGGTAACGGCGGTTAAGCTCGGTGCGGTCGACTATCTGGCGAAACCCGCCGATGCCGACGAGATAACCGATGCTCTGCTGGCCCCCGCCAACTCCAAGGCGCCGCCGCCAGAAAACCCGATGTCGGCCGATCGCGTGCGCTGGGAGCACATTCAGCGCGTCTACGAGCTGTGCAATCGCAATGTCTCGGAGACGGCGCGGCGTCTCAACATGCACCGCCGTACTCTGCAGCGCATCCTTGCCAAGCGCGCGCCCAAGTAGCGGTTGCGCACTGGGCAGACCGGTCGTCGCGTCCAGTCGAGCGGCGGCGTGGCTGCGCACGCGTGTCTCATTGACGTCGACGTGGGTTGCAGGGCCTGTTGCTCCTTCAGAATAGGTTCCACGTATGCCGGGCGTATCGTGCCGACGCCCGCTGAAGGATTCGCGCGCAATGCAAAAACTTGCCCCCAGCTACAATGCCATCGCCATGCCCCTGGTGCTGAGCATGCTGATGACGATCGTGGTGTCGTGCATCTCGACGCTCAATGCGGTGGGCTGGCAGCCTGGATGGGCCAATTTGTGGCTGAAGGGCTGGCTGTTGTCGTGGGCGGTTGCCTTCCCGGTCATGGTGTTCGTGTTGCCGGTGGCGCGGCGCCTCGTCGGCCGTTTCGTCGAGCCGCCGCCGCTGCCGGTGAAGTCCGCACCGGCCAAGTAAGCCAGCCCAATCGGCCGGCTCACGCGTTGCTTAATCGCAGGGGTTTTCAAAGACCCGGATCCATTGCGTGTGCCAACCGCAGCGCGGCGGCGCGGGCAAAGCACAGCAGCATCGCCTTGCGGCGGGCCGGCGCCAGCCGATGCTCAGGAGCCGGGCGAATGATCTCCCCGCCGTAGCGGTCCGCGAGCACGAGACCGGCATCATCGGGCAGGATCTCGACGGGAAAATCAGGCGCGACGGCGAACAAGACGCGATCTGAATAATCGCGATACTCTTGCCATTTGTGGTCGGCGCGGAAATCCTCCACACTCGACTTGATTTCAATGATCCACATGTCCCCCTCCGGCGACAGAGAGACGACATCGGCGCGGCGACCATTGGCGAGCGCTAGCTCGCTGACATGGGCGTGGCCAAGAGATCGCAGCAGACGGCCGACGCCACGCTCGATCTCGCGCGCCGGCTCGGACTGGCGTCCGTCCGCAAGTGCGACTTGCAGGGCACGGTGCTTGCGACTTTCGAGAAGGTTTTTCTCAGCGGCCATTCAAACGCCATTTCGCGGTGGAATTCCGGCCCCGCACTCCGGTCGATTCGCTCTGGAGGCCAACGAGCTTCAAATGTGGTGCGTTGAAGCGCTACAGTCAAACCCCAGCGATTGCCGAGCCTCGAGATGATCTTCAAGTATTTGATGCGAGACAAGTCTGCCGCCAACGAGCGCGCCGAAGCGCGGCCGGATCAGACCGTGGAACCTGAGACGGTGGCAGAGCGCGGCGAAGCGGACGATGGCGCGGCCCGGGGTCTGCCGGCAGACGCACTGCGGCGCAAGGTCGATCCGACACGGCTGGGGTTTGAAACGACGGCCGGCCTCGAGGCGGAGTCCGGTCTCATCGGGCAGGACCGTGCACTCGGGGCGCTGGCCTTCGGCGCCGATATGAAGTCCCTCGATTTCAATGTTTTCGTGCTTGGCCCTCCGGCTTCCGGCAAGAGCACGGCGGTGCGTGCGTTTCTCGCCTCGCGCGCCGCAGCGTTGCCGACGCCGTCCGATTGGATCTACGTCAACAACTTCGAAACGCCGAACCGCCCACGGGCACTGCGGTTGCCGGCGGGGCGGGCGCGGCCGTTCGCACGCGCCATGGTTGCAGCCCTCGACGAGTTGAGCGCGACGGTGCCAGCGATCTTCGAGGGCGACGACTACCAGACGCGGCGGCGCGCCATTGACGAGGAATTCCGTGCCGAAGCCGAGGATGCATTCGCGGCGCTGAACCGCAAGGCCGAAACGCAGAACATTGCCATTCTGAAGACGCCGACCGGCTTTGTCATGGCGCCGATGCACGACGGCGAAGTGGTGAAGCCTGAGACATTTGCAACGCTGCCTGAGAGCTATCGCGACGACGTGGCGCATCGCATCGAGGCGCTGCAAGCCGATCTGCAAAGCATCTTCGAGAAGGCGCCGCGCTCCGAGAAGGCCCGCCGCCAGCGGCTCGCCGATTTGAACGAGGAAGTCGCCCGCGTCGTTGTCGGCAACGCCATCGACGATGTGCGCGCCATCGTCTCCGACCTCCCCCAAGTTCTCGCGCATATCGACACTTTGCTTGCCGATCTCGTGCGCAGCATCGGGCTGTTCCTCATGCAACCCGAAGAGCCGCAGATGGTGCGCCAGCCATTCGATGCCGCACGCGACGCGCGCTTTCGCCGCTATCTCGTCAACGTGGTTGTCGGACAGGAGGCGGAAGCCGGGCATGCCGGCGCTCCGATTTACGAGGAGCTGAACCCCACCTATGCGAATGTCGTCGGACGCATCGAGCATCTGGCGCAGATGGGGGCGCTCGTCACCGACTTCCTGCTCGTCTCGGGTGGCGCGCTGCATCGCGCCAACGGCGGTTTTCTGCTGATCGATGCGCGCAAGCTGCTGACATTCCCGTTTGCATGGGAGGCCCTGAAGCGGGCCTTGAAGTCGGGCGAAATTCGCATCGAGCAGCCCTCCGAGGTGCTCGGCGTTCTGGCGACGCAGACGCTCGAGCCCGAGCCAATTCCTCTCGACATCAAGCTCATCGTGTTCGGTGATCGGGAGCTCTACTACCTGTTGGCCGACGCTGACCCGGACTTCCTGCGGCTGTTCAAGGTGCAGGCGGATTTCGACGACTCGATCGAGCGCAGCGACAGCAACGATCAGGCGTTTGCGAAGTTGATCGCCTCCGTCGTCGAGACCCACAAGTTGAAGCCGGTGACGGCGGATGGCGTGGCGCGGCTGATCGAGGAAGCCTCGCGCATGGCCCAGGACCGCGACAAGGTTTCCATCGAGGTCGGCCGTATCGCCGATCTGGTTCGTGAGGCCGACTACTGGGCCACGCGCGAAAGCCGTGAGACAATCGGGGCGAACGACATTGCGCACGCCGTCGATGGTCGCATTCAGCGCGCCGACCGCTTGCGTGATCGCGCGCAGGAGACGATTGCCCGCAATATCGTGCTGATCGATACCGACGGAGCCAAGGTCGGCCAGGTCAATGGATTGTCCGTGCTGCAGCTGGGCGAATTCGCATTCGGAAAGCCGAGCCGCATCAGCGCCCGCGTGCGCTTTGGTGCAGGCCGCATCACCGATATCGAGCGCGAGGCTAAGCTCGGCGGCCCGCTGCATTCCAAGGGCGTGATGATCCTTTGGGGCTATCTGGCGGGGCGCTATGTGCAAGATTCTTCGCTGGCGCTTTCGGCAAGCCTCGTATTCGAGCAGAGCTACGGCGGAGTCGAGGGCGACAGTGCATCGTCCGCCGAACTCTATGCGCTGCTGTCCGCACTTGCCGATGTGCCGATCCGCCAAGGGCTGGCGGTGACGGGATCGGTCAACCAGTGGGGTGAGGTGCAGGCGATCGGCGGCGTCAACGAGAAGGTCGAGGGCTTCTTCGACGTCTGCCAGGCGCGAGGAATGACGGGTGAGCACGGCGTGCTGGTGCCGGCCGCCAATGTACAGCACCTGATGCTGCGCGACGATGTCGTGGAGGCCGCCCGGCAGGGCAAGTTCACGATCTACCCGGTCAGCACGATCGATCAGGGGATCGAGATTTTGACCGGCATGCCGGCGGGAGAGCGCGGATCGGACGGCGCCTTTCCGCAGGGCACGATCAACCGGCTGGTCGAGGACAAGCTCGCCACGTTTGCTGCGCGGGCCCGCACGCTCACCCAGGGGGGCGCCGCCGGCAGCGGCGGCAATTCCGGCGGAGGCGTTGCATGACGGCGCATGTTGCAGAACGCGGTGAAGGGCGTGGCCGCGTCGTCTTGCGGCTTGCGTGCACGCAGCCGGCGAACGAGCACGCGATCAACGCCGCGATCAGCGTCGCCAAGGCCTTTCATTCCGAGATCGAGAGCATGTTCGTAGCCGACCGGCAGTTGTTCGATGCGGCGGCATATGCGTTTGCCAGCGTGATCGGACCGGCTGGTGCGGGTGGCGCCATCGAAGTCGAAAGAATGTCGCGCCAGATCGAGCTGGCGGCACGCGCCATGCAGCGACGTGTCGAGGAGTTGGCGCGCATTGCCGATGTGCCTGTCCACGGTCGCGTTGTGCGCGACACGCCGATTGCCGCCTTGGCGCGCGCCTGTCAGACGGTAGGGCCGTGGAACGTCGTGGCTCTGTCGGAGACTTTTACGGCCGAGAGCCTGGCGCGGCTCGGTGATCTGTTCGAGCGGGTGACGGGCATGACGGGCGTCATCATGGTCGGTCCGCGAGCATGTCGCTCGAAGGGGCCGGTGGTCGCGGTGATCGAGGATGTCGAGCGGCTGGTCGGCATGACGCGGGCGGCCGAGCGCATTGCCGCAGTGTCATCGAGCGATGTGGTTCTCGCCATCGCTGCTCCCGACAATGCCGCACGCCGCTTCATCGAGGAGCAGGTGCGGCCGACTGTCGCCAGTCATGCCGGGGTATCGCTCGTTGTGCTTGGGCGGCCGGGCGGCGGCACCGCCGTCGTTGCCGAAGCGCTGCGGCGACTGGCGCCGGGCTTTGTCATTGCAGAGCACGGCGGCATCGCGGTGCCGCGTGAAGGCGACTTGCGGCCGCTTGTGACCGCCATCGAATGCCCGCTGCTGGTCGTGCGCTGATCGTCGGCAAAATACCATTCAGCCGTTGCGCCGCCTCGCGCTGTAAGTTCACGTTCCGAAGAAGAACTCGTCGCTGGCGCCGACGATCTTGGGATCGGGCGCGTGCGCAACGTCGGCATTCTTTTCCGCGTAGTCGAAGGCGTTCAGCACGAGGCGGATCATCTCCAGCCGCGCCCGGCGCTGATCGTTGGCGCGGATCACGGTCCACGGCGCGGTCGGCGTGTGGGTGAAGCGGAACATCTCGTGCTGGGCGTGGGTGTATTCGTCCCATTTGCCGATGGCGGCCAGATCGATGTCGGTGAGCTTCCAGCGCTTCAAGGGATCGTGGCGGCGTTCGTGGAAGCGCTCGAGTTGCGTTTCGCGCGCGATCGTCAGGTAGAGTTTGAACAGCTTGACGCCGTCCTGCACCAGCAGGCTTTCGAATTCGGGTGCATCGCGCAGGAAGTCAGCCAGTTGATCCTTGCTGCAAAAGCCCATCACCCGCTCGACACCGGCGCGGTTGTACCATGAGCGATCGAACAGAACGATATCGCCGGCGGTCGGCATGTGCGGCACGTAGCGCTGGAAATACCATTGGCCGCGTTCGGTTTCAGTCGGCTTGGCCAGGGCCACGGCGTGAGCATGGCGTGGGTTCAAGTGCTGCATGAAGCGTGCGATGCAGCCGCCCTTGCCGGCGCTGTCGCGTCCTTCCATGACGATGACGAGGCGCTGGCCGGTCTTCTGGATGTGCGTCTGCAGTTTGACGAGCTCGAATTGCAACTTGGCCAGGTCTTTCTCGTAGGCTTTGCGCTTCAATTTCTTGGCATAGGGGTAGCCGCCACCCGTGAGCGATTTCTCCTCGATCTCGTCGGGCAGATCGGGATCGTCGATGTCGAAGGACTGAACGACCTTGGCTGTGGACTTCGTTGGCGTGGATTTGTCCTGAGCGGCAGCGGACTTGGAGGACTTGGCCGTCCGGTTCGAGTTCTTGTTTGAAGACATGACGCGTCCTTGGGCTCGGGTTGTCATCGAGGTTTCATTGGAGCATGTTTTGACACACGTTTTGTCGGCAGGCGAGCGGCTGGACGCGGGCCAGTCTCTTTTTCGCAGGGCTCGCTTCACTTATGATGTCGAAGCGCCGCCGAGCACTCATGAACGCAAAGGACACGCGAGGCGTGAAGAAGCCGGATCTGCTTTCGAATATGCGATCTCGTCTCGCGCTCGGCTTGAAGCGCCTGCAGGAGGGTGCGCCGTCCGCCGCGATCGAGGGCGAGGCGGCCGATGGGTCGAAGATTGGCGTCAGGGCCTCCGGCGAAGCGTCCGAGAGGCCCGAATCCTATGTGCCAAATGGTTGGCGCATGATGGTCGATGCGATGCCGGACGCTGCTGTCGTGCTCGGCAGCCACTCGCAGGTGCTGCACGCCAATGTTCCCTTCGACGAGCTCTATCCCGGCGTTCGTGCCGGCCAGCCGTTGAGCCGTTCGCTGCGCCAGCCCGAGTTGATCGAGGCGATCGATCGCTGTGGCGAGAGTGCGGCGCCCATCATCGTCATGCTGCACGAGAGATTGCCGGTCGAGCGGCGGATTTCGGCGCGCGTCGTGCGATTGGCGCATGACTATGGGGCGGGCGACGACACGCCATTCCTGCTTATTACGTTTCGCGATCTGTCCGAGCAGGACAAGCTGGCGCAGATGCGTGAGGATTTCATCGCCAATGCCAGTCATGAGCTGCGCACGCCGCTGACATCGCTGAAGGGCTTCATCGAAACGCTCCAAGGCCCGGCGCGCGACGACGCGACCGCACGCGCGCGCTTTTTGGGGTTGATGGCAGGGCAGGCTGAGCGCATGACGCGCTTGATCGACGATCTGCTGTCTCTCAGCCGCGTGGAAATGGGAGCGCACGTGCCGCCGCGCGGCATCGTCGATCTCAACGAGGTTGCGGCCTATGTGATGCAGACGCTGGAGCCGGTCGCCACCGCGGCTGGCGCTTCGATGATATACAAGAGAGCGGAGGTTCCGGCGCGGCTGCGCGGCGATCGCGATCAGATCGTGCAGGTTATGAGCAACCTCGTGCAGAATGCCATCACCTATGGCGGGCCCAAGCAGATCGATATCGTCGTGTCCATGGTCGCGTCGCGTCCTGGTAAGCCGGCGCAGGTGATGGCCGCCGTGGTGGACAGGGGGCCGGGCATCGCGGCTCATCATCTGCCGCGTTTGACCGAGCGGTTCTACCGGGCGAGCGTGGCGTCGAGCCGCGCCAAGGGGGGCACCGGTCTGGGACTTGCCATCGTCAAGCACATTGTCGCCCGCCATCGCGGCGAGTTCGATATTCAATCGCAAGTGGGACACGGCTCGACATTTTGTGTCCGGTTCGACCTGCTCTCGCGAGATCCGTGAATAATGTAGCAATTACAGCATACTAAACTGTCATCAAACGTTCGGGTCAGTGCTCTAGTTACTGGGGCGCCGGCAGGGTGTGTCGGCAGCTGCGGATTGTCCGAAATGTGAGATCGCGGCTGGCTTACCCGATAGAGGGAGAATTCCCGTGAACAATAAGGTTATTGCTCTGACGGCAGCGTTCGCCGCGCTGGGCAGCTTCGCGACCGCCGAATCGGCTTCTGCGCGCGATCAGATTCGCATCGTTGGCTCCTCGACGGTATATCCGTTCACCACGGCGGTTGCCGAGCAGTTCGGCAAGACGGGCGCCGGCAAGACACCGGTTGTCGAGTCGACGGGCACCGGCGGCGGCTTCAAGCTGTTCTGCGCTGGCGTCGGCGTCGATCATCCCGATCTCTCCAACGCCTCGCGCGCCATCAAGAAGGGCGAGTTCGAGATGTGCGAGAAGAACGGCGTCAAGGAAATCGTCGAGATCAAGGTCGGCATTGACGGTCTCACCATCGCCCAGTCCAAGGCCGGGCCGAAGACCTCGCTGACGCGCAAGCAGGTTTTCCAGGCGCTGGCTGAGAAGGTTCCCGACAAGGACGGCAAGCTCGTCGATAACCCCTACAAGCACTGGTCGGACATCGACGCTTCGCTGCCCAACATCAAGATCGAAGTCCTGGGTCCGCCGCCGACCTCTGGCACGCGCGACTCGTTCCACGAGCTGTTCATGGAAAAGGGTGCCGAAGAGTTCGCCACGCTCAAGGACCTCAAGAAGTCGGATGCCAAGGCCTTCGATAACGTCTGGAAGTCGATTCGCAAGGATGGCGCCTATGTCGAAGCGGGCGAGAACGACAACGTGATCGTGCAGAAGCTCGAAGCCAACAAGAACGCCTTCGGCATCTTCGGCTATTCGTTCCTCGAGGAGAACACTGCGAAGCTGAAGGGCATTGCCATCGAGGGCGTGGAACCAGAATATGACGCGATCTCGGCTGGCAAGTACAAGGGCGCGCGTCCGCTGTTCATTTACGTGAAAAAGCAGCATGTCGGCGTCGTTCCTGGCATCGACAAGTTCGTTGCCGAGTACGTCTCGGACAAGGCAATGTCGAAGGATGGCTATCTTGCTCGCAAGGGGCTCGTCGCCCTGCCCGGCGAGGAAGCCAAGAAGGTGCGCGATACGGCTATTGCCATGAAATCGCTCGCCGCCGGCGAAGTGAAGTAATTGTTGCCAACGGCCTGCAGTTGCGCCGGATCGAGTGTCTGGTACAGCTGCAGGTCTTCATCGCGAGGTGAGCGCCGCTCCATGTCTGGCATCTATTTCACGACGATGGCATTGCTGGTGCTCACCGGCTACTACCTGTCGCAGCAGCGCGCTCAAGGTGTCTCCCGAGAAGTCGGCGGCGCCAATATGCACTCGCTGCCCGCCTACCATGGGCTCTATGCCGCGACACTGATCTTTCTGCCGATGCTGCTCGTGTTCGCGATCGGCGCGCCGATCATCGACCGGCTTGCCAACTCCGCGGCGCTGAGCGCCTATCCAGCCGATGTCGCAGCCGATGAGCTCAAGCGCAGCGCGACGCTGCGGGATGTCTACAACCTCGAGACAGGCCAGTATTCCGGCACGCCCTCGCCAGCCCTTTCGGCCGCCGCTGAAAGCTTGAAGAGCACGCTGTTCTATGGTCGCTGGATCATCTTTGCTCTAGGTGTCGCGCTGGCGTTGGGCGGCTTTGCCTTCGCCTTCGTCAACATCGGCCGCCACTTTAGGGCTCGCAACAAATTCGAACGCTTCGTCGTCGTGCTATTGATGGCATGCGCGGCGGTGGCGATTCTGACGACGATCGGTATCGTCTTCTCGGTGCTGTATGAGACGGTCCGCTTCTTTTTCGATCCGTCCTTGAGTGGACGGCCCACAGTCAGCGGTTTTCTTTTTGGAACGGAATGGAATCCGCAAGCGGCACTGCGCGCCGACCAGGGAGAGATCAAGACTGCGTTCGGCTTCGTGCCGCTGTTGACGGGCACGCTGCTCATTACGTTGATCGCCATTTTCGTCGCCGGGCCGCTCGGACTTTTCTCCGCGATTTATCTTTCGGAATATGCAACGCCGCGCGTGCGCGCGCTGGTGAAGCCCATTCTGGAAATCCTGGCCGGCATTCCGACCGTGGTTCTTGGCTTCTTCGCGGCGCTGACCGTCGCGCCGTTGATCCGGGGATGGGGCGAGCACTTCGGCCTCGACATCGCTTCAGAAAGCGCGCTCGCTGCTGGCGTCGTCATGGGCATGATGATCATTCCGTTCATTTCCTCGCTGTCGGACGACGTCATAAACGCGGTGCCGCAGTCGCTGCGCGATGGGGCTTATGCGCTGGGCGCCACGAAGTCGGAGACGATCCGGAAGGTCGTGCTGCCGGCGGCTCTGCCCGGAATAGTCTCTGCCTTCATGCTGGCGATCAGCCGCGCCATCGGTGAGACGATGATCGTCGTCATGGCCGCCGGCCTTGCCGCCAATCTCACCTTCAATCCGCTCGATGCCGTCACCACCATCACGGTTCAGATCAAGACGATCCTCGTCGGCGATCAGGAGTTCGACAGCGCCAAGACGCTTGCCGCCTTCGCGCTGGGCTTCGTGCTCTTCTTCGTGACGCTGCTCTTGAACGTCATCGCGCTTGCCATCGTTCGTCGCTACAGAGAGCAGTATGACTGATATCTCAATCGCGCCGCCAAGTGCTGATCCCGCGCGACGTCTCGATCTGAAGTCGGACGCGGCAAGAGCGCGTGTGCGTGCGCGGTATCGCGCGGAGCGACGTTTCCGCTACTACGGCATCGCCGCTCTCAGCGTGACGACCGTTTTCCTCGTCGTCTTGTTGATCGACATCCTGGTGCGAGGTCTGCCGGCGTTCCAGCAGCATTCGCTCGTTCTCGAAGTGCCGGTGAAAGAGGATGTCATCGACCCTGCGGGCAAGCGCGAGATATCCGCGATCAAGGGAGCGGACTACTTTGCGCTGATGAAGACCGCGCTCGATCAGGCCATTCCCGGCATCGAGAGTCGCGGTGCATCGAAGCAGCTTGCTCGCCTGCTTTCGGTTGGTGCTTCCGATCGTTTGCGCGACATGCTCGTGGCCGATCCAGGTCTCATCGGCAAGTCGATCAAGGTACCACTCCTGCTCTCCGATGACGCCGACCTCTACTTCAAGGGTACCGGCACACGGGTCGAAATGCGGGCAGCGCGCGGTGTCGCGACACCGAGCGGGACGAGTGGCGAGATTACGCTGCAGACATCCGCCAACGATTTTTCCAACGAGCTGGCGGCGATCAAGGCGCGCTTGAGGGCGCGCCTTGACACGTTGCTCGACGAAGCCAATCGGATCGGCCGGTCCAAGGCACCTGGCGCGGCGGAAAAGAGTGCTGCGGTTCGCGCGGAAGCCGAGGCCCTGAAGACACGTTTGGAAGCGCCGCTCGAATCCGAGGCACTGGACAGCAGCCAGCCCAGCATTCTGGTTGCGATCAACGGCGGGCTCGTCAAACTGACAAAGCTCGAGGCTTCCGGCGTGACGGGCGACGTGCTGCTGCCGCTCAAGTCCACGGGCGAAGCCGCAGCGGGCAACTGGAAGGTGGTGCGCTACCTGACACCGGAAGCCGACCGCAAAGTGAACGACCAGGAAGTGGCATTCCTCGAGCGCTTCCGCGAGCTGGGCGCGGTCGAGCGCGGCATCAACTGGCGCTTCTTCACTGCCGGCGACAGTCGCGAGCCGGAGCTTGCCGGCGTGCGCGGCGCTCTTGTCGGCACGGCACTGACGCTGCTCGTGACCTTGGTGATGTGCCTGCCGATTGGCGTCATGGCGGCGATCTACCTGGAAGAATTCGCGCCGAAAAACCGGATCACCGATATCATCGAGGTGAACATCAACAATCTGGCGGCGGTGCCCTCGATCGTATTCGGCCTGCTCGGGCTTGCGGTGTTCTTGAACTTCTTCGGGCTGCCGCGCTCCGCGCCGCTGGTCGGCGGCCTGGTGCTGGCGCTGCTCGTGCTGCCAACCATCATCATCGCGTCGCGTGCCGCCCTCAAAGCGGTGCCGCCATCGATCAAGGAGGCAGCCCTCGGTGTCGGGGCCTCCAAGCAGCAAGCGGTCTTTCATCATGTGCTGCCGCTGGCCATGCCCGGCATCATGACCGGCACCATCATCGGCATGGCGCATGCGCTTGGTGAAACCGCACCGCTCCTCATGATCGGCATGGTTGCCTTCATTGTCGATGTGCCGACGACCTTCACCGAGGCGGCAACCGTGCTACCGGTGCAGATCTATCTCTGGTCGGACCTGCCCGAGCCAGCCTTCGAGGCAAAGACTGCGGCGGCGATCATCGTTCTACTGGCGTTCTTGTTCATCATGAACGGCATGGCGATATGGCTGCGCAAGCGGTTCGAGCGCCGCTGGTAACGAACCGAATTGATGGATGTCGTGCAAATGGATATGTCAGTCGTGGAACAGTCGAACCTTGAGATCGGTAAGAGCATGGACGCCGTTACCACGGCCGCCACGAAGGTCACAGCGCGCGATTGCAACGTCTATTATGGCGAAAAGCATGCGCTCAAGAATGTCACGGTCGATATTCCCGAACGGGCTGTGACCGCGTTCATCGGACCATCGGGATGCGGCAAATCAACATTCCTGCGGTGCATCAACCGGATGAACGACACGATACCGAGCTGCCGTGTCACCGGCCGCATCGAGATCGACGGCGAGGACATCTATGATCCCTTGCTCGACGTCGTGCAACTTCGCGCGCGCGTCGGCATGGTGTTCCAGAAGCCCAATCCATTCCCGAAGTCAATCTACGAGAACGTCGCCTACGGGCCGCGCATCCACGGGCTTGCCCGCACCAAGAGCGATCTCGACCAGATCGTATTCTCGAGCCTCGAAAAAGCCGGGCTCATGAACGAGGTCAAGGACCGGCTGAACGACAGCGGCACCGGGCTTTCGGGCGGCCAGCAGCAGCGCTTGTGCATTGCGCGCGCCATCGCGGTTGCGCCTGAAGTCATCTTGATGGACGAGCCGTGCTCGGCCCTCGATCCGATCGCCACCGCGAAGGTCGAGGAATTGATGGACGAGCTCAAGGAGAACTACACCATCATCATCGTCACGCATTCGATGCAGC
>CAZLHQ010000047.1:0-20263 GCA_964559355.1 uncultured Hyphomicrobiaceae bacterium | reverse complement strand
GGCTTGAACTCGACGCGTGGTTCGAGGACTATAAGTCCCGCAACGGGCGTCCCGCTCGGAAAGGAGACAATAGATGGGACGCAAACACATCCCCGGCCTCATTAGACGAGCCGGGGTCTGGCATGTCGACAAGCGCATCTGCGGGCGGCGAGTTTGCCAGAGCACTGAAACAGGTGACATCCAGGAAGCGGAAAGGTTCCTCGCGCGGTTGATAGAAGAGACCCGACAAGCACAGGTCTACGGCGTTCGGCCCGCTCGCACATTCGAGCAGGCGGCAGCGAAGTTCGTGCTGGAGAACCAACACAAGCGGAGCATTGCCGACGACGTCTCGCAACTTCGGCAACTCGTGCCATGGCTGGGTACGACGCATCTAGACCGGATCCACTTGGGCACGTTTCAGTCGTGGATCGAGAAGCGGCGGAAAGCGGGCAAGGCCACAGGCACCATCAACCATGGCCTAAAGGTAGTTCGCCGAATTCTCAATCTGGCGGCAACCGAGTGGGTCGACGAGCATGGGCTGACGTGGATCAGCTCTGCCCCGAAACTCAAGCTCCTGCCGGACGTCGAAAAGAGGAAGCCATATCCGCTGAGTTGGTCCGAGCAGACGGCCCTCTTCCAGGAGTTGCCCGATCATTTGGCCGACATGGCGCTCTTTGCGGTCAACACCGGCTGCCGTGATCAGGAGGTCTGCAATCTCCAATGGGAGTGGGAGGTGAAGGTGCCCGAGCTTGGCACGAGCGTTTTCATCATACCGGGAAGCCGCGTCAAGAACGGTGATGAGCGCTTGGTGGTGCTGAACTCGGTCGCAACCTCGGTCATCGTATCACGCCGCGGCAAGCATCCCGAGTACGTGTTCACCTACGAGGGGCACCCGATCACTCGGATGCTGACCTCGGCCTGGAAGAAGGCACGTAACAGGGCAGGTCTGCCCCAGGTGCGCGTCCACGACCTGAAGCACACGTTCGGGCGTCGGCTTAGGGCGGTCGGGGTGAGCTTCGAGGACCGACAGGACCTCCTTGGTCATCGCTCGGGACAGATCACGACCCACTATTCGGCAATCGAACTGTCTCGGCTTCTGGAGGCGGCAGAGATGGTCGCCGAACGCAATGGAGCGCGACCGGAGCTGGTTGTACTCAGAGGCCGTCTGGTCGCAGACTCCCGCAAAACTCCCGCAGGCGCCGCCCGAGTGGCTGCTGGAAATAAGTAAGTCTCTGAAATCATTGGTGCCGGCTGAGGGACTCGAACCCCCGACCCCCTGATTACAAATCAGGTGCACTACCAACTGTGCTAAGCCGGCTTGAGGCGGATCGGCGCCTGCGGGCTCTTATTAGACCGTTCCGGGCCTCCGCGCCAAGCCCTTGGCTAGCTTTTCGCAGGGCTCTTTGGCGCAAACAGGTCGATGACCTCCATGCCGCCGGCGAAGTTTATGGTGTGGGGGCCGCTCAAGCGGTGCCCGGCATCGAATTCCAGCGTCGACACCAGTTCTTGGGAGAAACGATCGGGGCTGAGCGCAGTGATGCGATTGAGCGTCAGCGCCGTGCCGTAGCCTCGCCGGCAATCCTGCGCCGGTCGCCACAGCGCACCGTTGCGGCGGTAAAGCGCACCGGCCGGGCGTGCCGCGCGGGCATCGACGAGCACGGGGTTTAACGGATGCGGCGACCACGGGCCATCGAGGCGCTCCGCCGAAAACAGCGCCAGCGTGTCCCAGCTCGACGTTTGCTCGAATTGCACTCCCGCGGAGATCCAGAAGCGGTTCTCGTGCTCGAATAGAGTGGCATCGTGCAACGGCGCATCGATCAAGCAGGCATGACGCACCCAGACATCGGGAAAGCGCTCGCAGCGGTAAAGTTCGAGTCGGCCGCTGGCGGAGGCCTCCGGCAGCATCCAGAAATTGCCATCCCGTTCGAACACCTGCGGATAGGAGAGGTGATAGGGCTCTTCGATTAATGGGCGCGGCGGGCTTGCGCGGCCGTCGTTGCCGATCGTGAAATGCGAGATGATGGCGCGGCCGGTCGCGTAGGGCAGTTCCTCGATGAAGACGTGGTGTTGGCCGTCTTTGGCAACGACGAAGGGATCGGCAAAGTAGCGCTGACCATCGTCGGCAAGGCGGATGTAAGAGCTGCTGTCGATCCGGCCGGGAGGATGCGTGCGATCGGCCGCGCGCCGGTAGGCGACCTGCCAGACGGGCGCCCGCTGCAACAGCGAATCGCGCTTGCGTGCAGCCTTGCCGGCAATCAAACCAGCAAGCGACCGCATGGCGCCAAGCCTGATCGAACGGTGCGGAGATGGTGCTGGGCTCGGTGTGGGGGTGGTGGCAAACGGTTGCAGCGCGCCGCGCGCAGCCAGGTTATCGACGACCCGCGCAAGCGCCTCGATCAGATGTCTCAAAACCGCCTCGGCGCTGTCGAGCACGCGGTGCGGCATTTCGAGCGCGGGAAGGGCGAGTACGCTTGCTTGGCCCGCCTGTGCGTCGAAAACCCCCAGCAATGGCGCATGGCCATCGAGCAGCGCATTCCACATCGCTGCTTCTCCTGGCATGTCATCGTATGTCGGTGTCAGCCACGGGATGCTGCCGCGGTCAGATGGGGCTTGATCGGGTCTTGCGCGCGTATCGATGACGGCATCGAACAGGGCTGCATCCCAGGCGGCGATCGGCACCTCGCGCGGGCTTAACTCGTCGCTCGACCAGTCGGCGCGTTTGGCGAGCGCGCGCTCGAGCGCAAGCAGACCCGAAAGCGTCCGGTCGCGCGCAACCGTGCTGCTGGAGGCGTTCGAAAGCGCAACAAGAGTTGCCTTGTGCAGACCGTCCACCGCCAGGCGATCGCGCAAACGCGCCTGCCAGTGCGACAAATGATCCGCTTCTACGATGATGCCGATGCGCATGCGTTGATTGGATACCTTTGCAGAGCGCCCCGCTTTGAGACGTCGATGTACAAATTGGCGGGCTGCCGTGGCGGTTTGGTTAACTCCTGCGGACCGCAGTAACATGAGTTTGCTGCAAGTATTGCTGCCGGTATGCAGATTTGGTGCCGCAAAGTCGGGCTGTAGAGGGCGCGGCTGTTGGCGTCCGCTGTCACCTTTGGCCGGCTCGCATTCGTGCGGGCTCCGGCGTAAGACTTGCACCAAGAACTGCACAAAGTATTCCGGCGGCGGCGGATACACTATCTGCGCGCCCGTTCCACTTTTGCATCCGCCGCTGGTCCGTCCGGTGGCAAAGCGCGAGACCGATGCTGCTACGCCAGACGATTCTCTACCTGCCGGCCCAGGTCGTCGGCCCCATCTTCCAGTTCATCTCGGTGGTGGCCTGGACGCACTTTCTTTCGCCCGAGAGCATGGGCGTGTTTGCCCTCATCAGCGCGACACAGGAGCTGGCCTACACCGTCAGCCTGTTCTGGTTCACACTCTACACCATGCGCCATTACAACTCCGCCAATGAGGACGCGCAACGCCAATTCCTCGACAGCGAGAGCGCGGTGATTGCGAGTTCGGCGATCGTGTCGCTGATAATGGTCGTCGGCTTGTCAATGACGGTCGACACGCAATGGTCCATGTCGCTTCTGGTCTCGGGCGTCGCTTATGTCTTGACGCGTGCAATCGTCACGCAGTTTTCGGATCGCGCACGCACCGAGCACGACACCGTGACCTATTCGGTGCTGCAAATGGCCTGGCCGGTTCTGGGTCTCGCCTTTGGCCTGGTGCTGGTAAAGCTGATCGCGCCCACGGCAGCCGCAGTGCTGTGGGGCTATACGCTGGCGCAGGTGCTTTCCATCGTCATCGCGCTGATGCGGCTCGATTTCGGCAAGAATCCGTTCCATGCCAGCCGCGACGTCATCAAGGCGGCTTTGCGCTATGGACTGCCGCTGTTGGCAGGGGGCGTGTTCGTCTGGATCGCCAACAACGGCCTGCGCTTCATTGTCGAGCACTATCAGGGGGCAACCGCAGTCGGTCTGGTTACCGTCGGCTGGGCACTGGGTCTCAGGGCCGCCAATTTCGCCGCCATGCTGGTGACGGCAGCAGCGTTTCCGATCGCTGTCAGACGCACGCGCGAGGGTAGCATCGCCGAAGGCCAGAGCCAGCTCGAGCGTAATGGTGTGCTGCTTCTCGTCGCGCTGCTGCCGGCCGCCATCGGCTTGTGGCTCGTTGCGCGGCCATTCGTGACACTGGTGGTCGCCGAGCCGTATCGCGAGATTACCATCGCCGTGCTGCCGATGGCCATACTTGCCGGCACCCTGCGCAATCTTCGCATCCATTTCGGCGCGCAGGTCTTCTTGTTGCGAGAACAGACGATGGTGCCGCTTTGTAACGATATCGTCGATGCGGTGTTGTCGCTCGCCGGTGCGGTGATCGGGCTGTGGTATTACGGACTGGTCGGCAGCGTGGCGGGCGCATCGGTCGGGGCGCTGGTCAGTCTGTTTGTCACGCTCGGCTGGGCCTGGCATTGGCATCGCTTCTCGATACCGTTGCGCGATGTGGTCAAGGTTATCGCCGCAACAGCAATCATGGGTGTGGTCGTGTCACAAATGACGATCGCTCCGACGGCGCTGTCGATCGGTCTGGCGGCGGTGGTCGGCGCAGCGGTCTATGCGCTTGTAATTGCACTGCTCTATCTGCAAGAAGCGCGTGCCGCCGTGCGGCTCGTGATGCGGCAAAGTGCGGAGCGAGGTGCGTGACGACGCCTGATGCAACGCTGTGGGCCGCACTGTTCGCATCAAGTTAACCCAATGGTGCGCAAGACGGTGAGGCATTGGTCGCGGCGCACTGTGCATGGCACGAAGATTGTTTAGAATTACTCGCAATTCGCACCGCGCGGCTATGCGCCGTGACTGCGGCGAGACGGGCACATGAAGAGTAGATCGGTCATGCAACACAGACTTTGCGTCATCCACTCCTTTGATCCGCGCGGCGCGAAGGTTGGCGGCCTTGAGACGTTCATTCGCGATATGATCGCGTTCCTGCCCGATGACTTTTCCTTCCTGATGATCGGTGTTGACTCGATCGGCGATATGCAGCTCGGCAAGGTCTCGCGGCAGACGTTTCGCGGCAAGGAATTCGACTTCCTGCCGGTGCTCAGCTTCTCCGATGAGCATGCGCGGGAAGCGGCGAAATCACTCCGGCAATCGATCAACTTCCAGTTCATGCAAGGCCTGCTGCGCCATATCGGCACCGTGCGATCCGTGCTGAAGGAGCGGCCGACCAGTGTCGATCTGCAGCGCGTCGAATTTGCAACCGTGGTGCGAGCCTTGGGTATTCCGTTCGTGCAGATGCTGCACGGTGAAGGTGCGCCAAAATTGCAGATGGATTCGCTGTTGAAGAGCTATCGCTATCTGCACAACGTCAACGAATGGATGGCCGTGAAGGCGTGCAACCGCTTCTTGTGCGTCAATCCGATCATCACCGAGCGCATCCGCGCGACCTATCCGAACGAGGCCCACAAGATTCACACGCTTTCGACCTGGGTCGACAAGCGCACGTTCCATCCGACGCCGTTGCCGCCAGGTGATGGCTTTCGTGTTGCGTTCGCGGGCCGTCTCGATCTCTTCAAAGTGCCGTCCTTGATGTTCAAGACAGTGGCGCGGCTGTCCGACAAGATCGGCCCCGGCGTCGAGTTCCACTACATGGGTACCAGCGATCCCAGCCGCTTCCCGGAATTCGCCGCGATTGCCGACAAGTCGGTGCTGCATGGCTTCAAGTCGGCGGCGGGCGTGGCTGAAGTGCTCGCCAATGTCCATGCCGGCATCCTGACCTCGGAGTTCGAGGGTATGCCGTTTTCGGTGCTGGAGTCGCTGGGTTCGGGCCGTCCCGTCGGCGCCATTCATCTGCCGCAGCTCGCAAGTGTCATCAAGGACGGCGTAAGTGGCTACCTCGTGGAGCGCTCGGCGGATATCGACGACATGGCCGACCGGCTGTCGGATGCCTTTGTCGAAATCCGCAATCGCCAGCGCGCCGGGCTCATGACGCCAGACGGTGTCGCCAACCAGATTGCCGATTTTCGGCCCGAGGTGCAGCTCGCCAAATGTTATGAAAATCATCGCGAACTGCAACGCGCCAAGTATGCGCGTGGCGCAGGCAAGAAACTCAGCGCGGCGTCAACGCTGTGAGTGCCTTGGCAACGGCGTGCCAGGCCGGCTTCTTCTCGAAGCTTTGATCGAGCAGCAGCGGCCGCGGCCGCCGATGCGATTGGGCGACCTTCCCAAGATGCTCATAATAGAGCCAGCTCGTATGATCGGCGAGCTCCCAGAACGTCACGGCGGTGACGGCCTTGTGCGCCAGTACGGTTGTCAGAAATTTTGAATAATATTCGGCCACGGCCGTATCGCGCTTGTCGATTGCAGCCGGCAGGGCCACGTCATTGACGTCGAGCTCGGTGATATGGATCGTATACCCGAGCGCGGCGATCTCGTCGAGGAAGCCTGAGAACAGGCCATAGTCATAGCGGCGATCGGAACGCAAGTGCGCCTGCAGGCCGATGGCATCGATGGGCACGGCCTCCGCCTTGAGACGGCGGAGCAGCGCCAGCAGGCTGTCGCGAAACACACGCCCATTGTCGTCTGCGGTCTCGGTCTGCGCCTCGTTCAGCACCAGCAGCGTATTGGGGTCGTGACGGCGTGCTTGTCGGAAGGCGCGTGCGATGTAGCCTTCGCCGAGCCCGCTCAGGAATGGTCCCTTGCGCAGATTGCCGGGCAATTTGTCCCACGGTGCAATCGGCTCGTTGACGACATCCCACGCCCAGACGTCGGCGCGATAGCGCTCCATCATCGTCATGATATGGGTGTCGAGAAGTTGCTCGATCTCGCCCGGGCCGAGTCGCCAGATCCATGCCGGCAGGTCGTCGTTCCAGATCAGCGTGTGGGCGCGCAGCTTCAACGCATGCTTTCTGGCGAAAGCCACGGTGCGGTCGGCCGGTTCGAAATTCAATGCGTTGGCGTTGGGCCGCAGCGCCGACATCTTGAATGCAAGCTCGCTGGTGATCGAGTTGACGTTGCGCACATAGGCCCGCGCATAAGCCGGCCCATACGGTTTGTCCAACTCGTGCTCCGCAAATGCCGCGCCGAGCACCAGCCCCTTGGCGCTCGCGAGGCTTGCCAGCGTCGGGCCATCGTCGCGGGCTTCGAGCATGCGCGGGGCAGCGATGAGACCGGTGACGCCCCCTGAGGCGGCCCCGATCAGCAACGTCCTGCGGGTCAATAGGTGGGGAACGGGGCCTCGTCTCATGGGCGTCATCGTCGGGAAAGGTCACAAGATCACGACGGGCGAACAGCTCTCAGAGTGGTGTCGGGCTGTGCTGCAATGCCCCTGGCGAACATCGACCGCGCGCGCATAGCATCGTTGGCGGCAGCGCTGTTCCAGCGCTGGAGATTATCGGCGGCGGCGGCTGCGTGGTGTGCTCGCCAGCCTTGGGCGGACACGATGTCTTTGATGATGCGTGCAGCCGCCGCGGCATCGGTTGTCGGAATGTAGATGCCGGTTTCGCCCAGCACCTCACGGAAAACGGCGATGTCCGAGGCGACCACCGGCAGTCCAGCGAATTGCACCTCGAGCAACGGCAGCCCGAGCCCTTCATCATGAGAGGTGGCAAGGTAGATGTCGGCCTCCTCGATGACGCGGCGGGCATCCTCGAGCGAAAGGTAGCCATGCAGGTGGATGCGCGGATTACCCGCAAGCCTGTCGTAATCACCGCCCCAGCCGGGTCGGCCAATGATGTGCAGCTCGACATCTTCAAGGCCTTCAGCTTCGAGCGCGCGGCGAATGTCGGCCGCATAAAGGTAATTCTTGCGCGGCTCGACGGTGCCGACGGCGAGCAGTTTCAGCGGGCGCGGATTGTCGTCGCGAAGCTCGCGTCCGGTAGGGTTGAGCCCGAAGACGTTGCCGACGGGGGGGCGATACATGGTTATCGCGGCGTCGGGAGCGACGAACGGGGCAAGCTCGGCGCGGGTTTTTGCCGAATTGACGAGGAAATGCCGAAGCCGCCGCACCGCGAACTGGAAAGGCCTTGCCATGTAGGCGCGCGCCTTGGCGCCAAGCTCGTGCCGGCGGGTAATGAGGAACAGGTCGTGGACATAGAGCACCACGCGATGCCGGCACAGCACCATCAGCGGCGAGGGCGGGAAGCCAGGAAAGACGAACAATGCCGAAGGATGGAGTAGCGCGAGCAGTGGAAACAGCAACTGCTGCTTCAAGATCATCGCCAGGATGCCACGGGCGCGCACGGCAATGAGATCGACGTTCTCGAATGAAACCTTCTCGAACAGCTCGATGGCGATGCGCTCGATGCCGGTGACGTGTCGGCCGACGTGGGTAAGATCGAGATAGACGCGCTGCTGTCCGCTGCCATCGGGCGTCATGCTGCGCTCTCCTCCTCAGGGCGACACAAGGTGTGCGCCGACGTTAGGGGTCAGCGCATGTTTCTCGGCAAGAACCTCGTTGATGAGATCCGTGTAGGCCGGCACGCGCACGTCGAATGAGAACTGGTCGGCGCGCTGGCGGCGCTTTTGCGGATTGCCTGTGTCGGCCAAAGCATCGTCGATGGCGTTGGCGAGCTGCACTTCGTCTTCCAGAGAAACAATGCGGCCATAGACGCCATGTTTCAGGATTTCGAGCGGGCCGTCGCAGGCGGTGGCGACGACCGGAAGGCCATGCGCCATGGCCTCGACAACGACGTTGCCGAACGGTTCTGAGACCGAAGACGTGACGAACACCTTGGCGGTGTCATAGGCCGACCAGGGCTCGCGACTATAGCCTGGCATCGACACGCGATCGGCGATGCCAAGGCGGGCCGCCTCGCGCTCGAGCATGGTGCGCTGCGGTCCCTTGCCGAGTATGGTGAGCTTGGCGCCGGGCGTGCGCACGCGGGCGAAGGCGCGTAGCAGCGTGCGGAAGTCCTTTTCGGGAACGAGACGGCCGACGGCCAGCAGGTGAGGCTCACGCCGGGCCAGCTCTTCGGCGCCAGGTACGCGGGCCGAAGCTGGAAAAAACACCGGATTGTGAATGGTGATCGTCTTGTCGGGGTTGGCCCGCCAGCGCTTCACGAGCTGTTCGCGCAGGCCCATGGAAACGGCGACGGTGCGGCTCGAAGTGCGGGAGAGAAACGGCAGCGTCAGATATGTGAACCAGCTGAGCCAGCCCGTCTTCCATTCGTTGAAGCCGTGATAGGTGATGATCGCGCGCGTATCGACGCCGGCCAGCGCGATGGCGGCCAGCAATTTTGTATTCGAGCCGCCGACCGCGGACAACGCGATGTCGGGCTTCTCGTGACGCAGCAGGTCGGCGAGTCGACGGGTGGCGCGGATATGGTTGGAGCCAAGCGTGACCAACGGAATAGAAGCGTCCAGATTTGCGCGATTGTCCTCCGCCTCGAAGTCCTGCACGAATACGACGTCGTAGCCGCGCTGCTTCAAGGCAGTGGCAAGGCATGCCCACAACCGCTCCGCGCCGCCGTCCACCAGCCCGTGCGTGTAGACAAGAATCTTGGCTGCGCTCATGTATCGATGCCCTCTTTGCCGCGGCCCCTGCGGCTCATGTTGTTCAAACGCCGGCTCGGCCGGTGGGGCATCACCACACATCGGGGCGAGTGATACGCCCGATCATGTACCGGCGTCGCGCAGCTTGCGCCGAAACGGTGCCAGCAAGGTTAAGTCAGCCAGCAGCATGGCACACTGGGCATAGCGTGTTGCAAGCCGCCGCGGGTTTGTGCTGAGACGCCACGCCCACTCCAGACCCAGGCGCTGCATGAATTGCGGCGCACGCACTTGTGCGCCAGCGATGAAGTCGAGCGCTGCGCCAACGCATACGAAGGCGATGGGCGCTCCGCGGTCCACTGCGCGTGCGGCGAAGATTTCCTGCTTGGGCGCGCCAAGTGCCACAAAGCAGATGCGCGCGCCAGAGCGCACGATGCGATCGATCGCCGCGTCGGCATCCGCTCCTTCGGGGTCGAAACCCATCGGTGGGCTTTCGCTGCCGGCAATGGAGAGGCGGCCATCGGTATTTGCGACCAGCCGCGCGCCGGCGCGTCCGAGCACCGCCGGGTCCGAGCCGTAGAGATAAACGGCAAGGCCGCGCTCGGCTGCAGCATCGGCAAGCGGCAATACCAAGTCGGCGCCGGTGGTGCGTTCGATGTGTGGGGCCTGGGCGCGGGTCAATCTGACGATTGGAGCGCCATCTGCGGTAACGAAGTGGGCGCGCCTGTAGACCTTGCGAAAGGTGGCGCTGGTGCGCAGCTTGACGAGATGATCGAGATTGAGCGTCACGGTGGAGCTGCATTCGCCGCGCTCGGTGCTGTCTGCGATGGCGGCAACCGCTTCATCCATGGTTGCCAGATTGATCGGCCATCCATCGACATGCGCAATGGCGCTGGCCGCGGCAAGATTTGCCGAGGTGTTCAATTGATCGGATCTCTTGAGGGGATGTGCCATCATGGTACGCATCTTTACTGAGCTCACACCAACACCAATCCTGAGTACATCGCAAGTGCGAAATGGCACGAGCCGGTGGCAAGGAACGCGCATTTGGGCGGCTGCCGCTGTTGCGCACCCCCATCAAAGCAACCCCTGTGCCGCATTTGCGCGCGAGCCGGGGCTGCTGTCCGGTCATCCTTAAGAATTGATCGAACAGAACTTTTTTGACCCGACACCAGCGTTCTCGCAGGTGCACAAAAAATTTCGGGAGCGCGCGAGTTCAACCAAAATCATGAAAGTGATATTTCTAAGAATGCGGACTAACGGCCTGAAAAGCTGGAGCCAATTGGCTGCGGTGGTCAGGCTGCAGAGATCAGGCGGCGAGGTCGGGCCGCGATGGCTCGGGCAAGGGGGCTTTGCGCCGTGGCGGCGGTGAGCGAGGAGCCATTGCCGCATCGGGTTGCTCAACACTAGCGGGGCGAGGCTCGTCCTGATCGCGGTGCATCAGCACCAGGACCATGAAGGTGAAGACGGCCAGCAAGGGGCTCTTGGCCGACAGGCTCAATGACGTCGACGCCACCGCATAGAAGAACACGAACGCCCAGATGGCGCCGGGGCGCACCATGCGCACGATGTCGATGCTGAATGCAATGAGAGCGATGAAGAACACGAGGCCTGCAATCAAGCCATACGACATGATGAAACTGACCCAGAAGCTTTCGATGCCGAAATCCAGGCCATGGCGGAACCGCAGTGTTTCCATCAGTTGCGCGTCGGGCGCCAGCAGCAGCTCATGCCAGGACATATGGTGGAACAGCTCGAACATCTCCGAGCGCGTCTCCGCACTTCCTTTGTCGTCGACGAAGCGCTGCAGGAACTGATCGAAGAAACCCTGTTCCGCCAACACGGTGATGGCAAGACCGGCCACAGGGGCCACCACCAGTGTCTTCAGGATATTGGCGGTGTCGAAGCGTGCCCCGCGCATGATGTGGTAGCCGCGTCGAAGCAGCATCGCTGCCAGAAGTATCACCAGTATGACAGTGGCCGCGCGGCCGCCGAACACGATCATGGCACCCGCGTTCACGATGAAGGCGGTCGATCGCAACAGTCCGGAGTGGCTGCGGCCGCCGCCAAGTGCCAGCATCAGCAGATAAGCGCCGGTGAGGCTGGCATTGGCCAGGGGATGTCCCAGCAGTGCGGTCGAGCGCCAGTCGTCGTCAATGATGATGCCGGCGGCCACGATCGGTGTCAGGCGCAGCCCCGTAATGAACTCGCCGATGCCGATCGAAGCGTTGACGAACATCAAGACGTGCACCAGCAGCGCCAGACGGTGGGCGCGAGCGTCCGATATGTCCTTGTAGAGCAGGAAGATCATCGCCGGCAGCACGAACGTATCGAAGAAGTGCGTGAATGGCAGGTTGACGACGCGGATCGAATGCACGATCAGCAGCGCAATGGTGCCCAGATAAAGGATCAGGACCGGATGGCGCTCGGCGTTGGCGATAAGCCAACTCAGCGGATTGCCGGAGATCATCGCGGCAAACAGCACGAGGATGGCCGCCAGCGTCGTCGCCGGGTGAATCTTCTCCAACGGATTGCCGCCAGTCTCGTCGTAGTTGAGGCCCAGAGAAACCAGGGCCAGGGGCGAGATGGTCATGAGGATGATGGCGAGCACGCCAAGCCACAAGCCGAACAACGGGCCGGCCGGTGAGAATGTCAATGTCGCGGAACGATCCATCAGCCTATCCTGCCATCAGCCCGTCCCGACAGTGCGCGCGATGCTGACGGCGCGCAGGAGCGTTGCGCTCTCGCGACAAGCCCGGAGCAATGGCGTCGCAAGCGATAGCCGGGTTGGCCTTGCGCGGAACTTTGCATCATTCTCTTGCGCCATCAACCTACCAGGCGGGTGGCCGCCATATTGAGGACCGTGCCGACAAAGCGGTCCTGGAGCGGCTCCAGCATGCGTTCGACTTGCGTCAAGGCATGCGCCGAGGTCGTGCCCGCGCGGGCCACAACGACGATCTGATCGGAGATCGCAAGAAGGCTTTGCGAGCTCTCGTCCTCGAGTAATGCGCCGCCGTCGATCACCACCCAGTCATAGGACTGCGCCAAGTCGGTGATACCGCTCGCCAGTCGCTTGCGTTGGTGCGGCCGCAGCGCTCGCAGGTCGGCAAGTGCGATCGGCAGGAAGACCAGCCCCGAGCGCGCGTCGCGGCGGGTAATGGCTTGCAGGTGCGCCTTGTTGTCGAGCACGACGAGGCCATGATGCTCGAAGTCGGCGGCAAAGGTATTCGACAGGTCCGCATCCGCCGATGTGGCGTCGACCAGCAGGACACGCTCGCCCGCGTGAGCGGCGGCATAGGCCAGCGACAGCGCCACGGAGGAGGCTCCGGCACCCCGGTTGGGAGCGGCGACGAAGGCGATCGAAGGCGCCGGGCTGCAACTATTGGCGCGCAACCGTGACAGCAGCCGCAATACGGCCTGACGGAAGGCCGTGCGGTCTGGCTTGCTGGTCGGTTCGAGGATGGCCGACATCAATTCGCTGTAGCTCGCGGCATCCGCGCCTGTCTTGAACAGGCGATTGAGGAGGTTTGCGCCGAGCGCGGGGATGGCGGCTAGGCGCTCGCTACCGCCGGTTGCCTGGGGAATCGGCGGCGGCCGGCTATCGACTGGGCGGTCGATGTGGTCCTTGACCAGCGCCCGGGCGATGCCGAGCCCCAATCCGCCGAGCAGGCCAAGAGCGAGGATGAGCCATGTGAGCGGCTTGCTCGGCTTGGCGGGAATACTGGCCGGCGAGATGACGCGCGCTTCGGCGAGGTTGAGATTCTGTTGTTCCTGGGTCTGCTTGGCTCGCGAGAGAAACGTGTTGAGCAGATCGCGGCTGGCGACGACTTCCTGGTCGAGCTCACGAAGGCGAATCTGCGCGGTATTGGTCCGCGACACTTCTTCCTTGGCTCGTTCCAGCGAAGTCGTCAGCTCGGCAACGCGGTTCAGCGCCATTTGGTTCTCACTCTTGGCACTGGTGGAGATGCGCTTCAACTCGGCCGCGATCTGCGCCTTGATCTCCTGCAGTTGCGAGCGAGCCTCGATCAGCACGGGATGGCGGCCCTGCAACTGGGTGGCAAGGGCGGCCTCGCGCCGGGCCACTTGCGCATATTGCTCGCGCAGCTTCTGCACGAGGCCCGAGCGGATCACATCGGGCAGCGCCTCCGGGCTGCCGCCCTCCTTCAAGGCAGACGTGACGAGATCGACTCGCGCTTGGCTTTCCGCGGCAACCGCGCGCGCCGTGACCAGTTCGCCCGACAGCCTCGTCAATTGCTGCTCGGTAACAAGTCCACCCTCGGATGTGACGATCTTGTTGGCCTTCTTGAACTCGTCGACGCGCGTCTCGGCCTCGCGCAGCTTGGCGCGCAGTTCGTCGAGGCGGGCGTCGATCATCTTGTTGGCGCGGCGCGCTTCGTCGGCCTTGTTGGACGACTGATCGGCGAGATACGCTTCAACGACCGCTTCCGACAGCCTTGCTGCCTTGACGGGCGAGGACGAGGAGACCTCGACGTCGACGACGTAGGTCTTCTGCGCGCGCTTGACCTTGAGGGCTTCAGACAAGCTGGTCAGGGCGCGGGTCTCGGGTTCGACGATGCGCACCGGCCCGCGTATCAGCGCCTTCAGGCTCGACAGCAGGCCCGAGCCCGCAGTGACTGGCGGGTTGAACTCGGGATCGTTGACGAGGTTCATCTTCTCAACCACGCGCTTCAGCACGGTGTCTGAGCCGATGATGGCCAATTGACTTTCAACAAGAACCAGATCGGAGCCAAGATTTCCCTGCACGATTTCTTCGGGGAGGATCTTTCGCGATCGTGGATCGATGAACAGGGAGGTGGCGGCGGTATAGGTCGGCGAGGCCAGCGTCAGATAGGCGAGCGCCAGACCGAGCGACAGCAAGGTTAACAGCGCGATGCTGTGAGCGTTGCGTCCCAGAATTGCCAGGAATCCAGCGAGGTCAGAACTGGGTCGTTCTTGCGACGAGGTCGAATAAACCGGCATTTTCACGTGCGATTTCAACTGCATCATGTTGCCAACTTCCCGGCTGCAAGAGCTTGTCTTACTAAGCCGCTCTGCCATTTGTACCATCGTTATCAGCCTGCGAGACGACTGTTTCGGTTTGGAGCGCTATTGTTGCTTCTGTCGCCGCAGGTTATGGGCAAAGCAGACGGAAGCAGCCCGTGCTGCCAACTTGTTTGCTGATTGAGTGCAACTTGCGTGCCCAGATCAAGCACAGCGGACCAAGTGGGCCGGGAGGGCCTGCCGGGGCCGCGATCTGGGGGGCGCTTAACCCAAACGTTGCAACGTCCTTGGACAGCTGGCGGGTTGGCAGTGGGATTTGCATCAGATGCAAGTCGGCTTGGTCCCGCGAGGAACTCGTTCCAACACGGGGCCATCGAGATGGAGGGATTTGCATTTGGCCGCGTGGGAGTGCGCGGGCTGGACGTGAGCTTGCGTGGCGCTCGTGGTGGTGCGTTGCGCGATTAGGTTGCACTGTGGAGTGAGTGTCGACGTGTCGAGCAGTATTCAGAAGGCGCAAGCCAAGAGCGCCATTGCCGCGCCGTGGTTTGCGGTAGGCAACACAGGCTTTGCCGTTCTGGCATTTGTCGTCGAGTTCGTCTCGATCATGGCCGTATCGGTTGCCAGCGGCATCGCTTATCACCTGTATGCCTACGACACCCCCGGACAAATCAATGTCTATCTTGCTCTGGGCGGCTTGACTGGCCTGCTCTACACACTGCCTTTCGCTTACCGCGACGAATACGACATCGAGGATTTCCTTGAAGGTCGTCGCGCTTCGATGCGCATTTTCATGGTGTGGAACTACGCCTTTCTTGGCCTCGCCGTGATCGGCTTTCTGTCCAAGACCACTGGCGTCTACTCGCGCGGCTGGCTGGTCTTGTTCTATATCGTGGGCCTTGTGGCGGTGATCGCCATTGACGCGGGGATCGATGCCGTGCTGAAGCTCGCCATCACGCGCGGCCATATCGATCGTCGCCGCCTGATGCTGGTCGGCGCCAAAGACGAGATCGCGCGCACTCTGGCGGAGATCGAGACGAGTACCGCCAGCGTGCACGTTGTCGCAACCGGTGTGCTGCCCGTACCTGCCGCCGAAGGATCGCGCCGGCTCGACGATATTCTGGCTGACATCGTCGGTCAGGCCCGCCTCGCTCGGGTGGAAGATATCGTCGTCCTCATGGACTGGTCGCAGGCGCCGCGCATCGAGAGCATCGTCAACGCGCTGGCAGTCATGCCGGTTGGCATTCATGTTGGCGCGGCAAGCGTCATCGGCCGTTTCTCCGATCCGCGCATCGCACGCTTTGGCGGCACTACGGCGCTTTCCTTGACGTATGCACCGCTCGGCCCCCTGCAGGCGATGATCAAGCGCATCTTCGATCTCGTCATTGCCACCCTGGCGCTGGTGCTGCTCTTGCCGCTGCTGGTGGTGATCGCCGCATTAATCAAGCTCGACTCGCAAGGGCCGGTGTTCTTCCGTCAGCGCCGGCGCGGCTACAACCAGGAAGAGTTCAGGATCTGGAAGTTCCGCACGATGACCACGCTGGAGGACGGCGACAAGGTTACTCAGGCAACGCGCGACGATCAGCGCGTAACACGGGTCGGCCGCTGGCTGCGCAAGTTGAATTTTGACGAACTGCCGCAGGTCTTCAATGTGCTGTCGGGCGAGATGTCGCTTGTGGGCCCGCGCCCGCATGCCGTTGCCCACGACATCCATTTCGAAAAGCGCATTCTCGACTACCCGCGCCGCCTCAACGTCAAACCCGGCATCACCGGCTGGGCACAGGTGCATGGCTATCGCGGCGCCACCGAGACCGAAGACGACATGCGCCATCGCGTCGAGTACGACATTCACTACATCGAGAACTGGTCGATCGTGCTCGACCTCTACATTCTGGCGCTGACGCTGCTGTCGCCCAAGGCTTATCGCAACGCCTATTGAGGCGCGGCTAAGCCGATCCGGTCGCAATCTGATGCAGTGGATATGCGTGAGCGTGAGGCCGTGAACGCTCAACCCTCGCGGAACGTGTGGGAGAGCGAGTCGAGCAGCGGCTTCATCAGATAGCTCAGAATGGTGCGCGATTGCGTAGCCATGTAGACCTCGGCCGGCATGCCGGGCACCAGCGCTTGGCGCGCGGGCAACCGCGCAAGTTGATCGGAACCGATCTCGACCTCGGCGGTATAATAGCTGTGGCCGCCTTGGACATTGATCTCGGCCGGTGACACCCGCACAACGCGGCCTTCGATTGTCGGCGTCGTGTGGCTGTTGAAGGCTGGAAAACGCAAGGTTGCGTTTTGGCCCGCGCGCACCTTGTCGATATCCTGCGGTCGAACCTCGGCGGTGACGATCAGGCGATCGTCGTCGGGAATGACCTGCATGATCGGGCTGGCCGGTGTGACGACTCCGCCGATGGTGTGGCTCTGCATGGCGTGCACGCGACCACTTCTCGGTGCCCGCACGACGATGCGGGCCAAACGGTCGGCCTGCGCCTTCTCTGTCTCCAATTGCTCGGCCAGCGATGCTTCGATCCTGCGCAATTCGTCGATCACCTCGCTGGTGAATGTTTTTTCGCTCTGAGCGATGCGCAGTTCGATCTCCATGATCGCGCCCTGCGATTTGGAGATTTCCGATTTGAGCCGACCGGCTTCACCTTCCAACCGCGCCGACTCGCGCTCGAGTGGTGCCATGCGCTGCTGGTTGACGTAACCCTTCTCGTAGAGGGGGCGCAGAGTGCCAAGCTCGCGCTCGTTGATCGCGATCTGCTTCAACGTGGCATCGAGTTGCGATTGTTGACCGCGAATGTCACCGTCGAGCTGGCTGCGGCGCTCCTGCAATACGGATTGCTCGCCGTAGCGCGTGGTGCGACGCGCTTCGAACAGCGATTTCTGGGCCGCATACAGGCGTTGGGTTTCGGGATCGGCGGCGTCGAGTGAAGCGGGCAAGGCAATCGTCGCACGGCGGTCGCGCTCGGACTCCAGGCGTGCGGTTTGAAGCGCCAGATCGCGCACACGCTGGCGTGCGACCGCGAGATTTGCTTCAGCCAAGGTGGCATCGAGGCGCAACAGCACGTCGCCCTGGCGCACCCGGTCGCCGTTCTTGACCAGGATCTCTTTGACGATGCCGCCATCCAGATGCTGCACCTGCTGATAGTTGCCTTCGACGGTGACACGTCCGGGCGCGATGACCGCGCCGGAGATGGAAACGACGGTGGCATAAAGGAGCAGACCGCCGCACATCCAGGTGACGAGCTTCATGCCACGGCGAACCCATGGCTCGGTCGTTTGCCAGGCTTGCACGTCGGGGGCGGCATTGGCGGTGCGCGTGCGCATGGACAATCTCATCGGCTTTTCCGTGGCGCGATCGGACCAGGCTGCGGCGGCATGTGCAGGGCCGAGCCCTGTGATTGACCGGCATGAGGTGATCGACCAGCTGGGTCGTTCGGCCTCCCGTTTGGTCCCCCGCTCTGTCCCCCACTTTGTCCCATGATCATGCGCATGACATCATCACGCGGACCGAACGCGCGCTGAGTGCCGCGATCGACGTAGAGCAGCAGGTCGGCAATGTTGATGGCTTGAACGCGGTGCGAGACCAGCACCACGGTCTGGCCCCGCTTCCTCATTCCATTGATGGCGTGCGTCAAGGCCTCGTCGCCGACCCTGTCGAGATTGGAATTGGGCTCGTCCAGCACAACGAGAGCAGGATTGCGGAACAATGCGCGCGCCAGGCCGATGCGTTGGCGCTGGCCGGCCGAAAGATAGGTTCCGAAGGCGCCAAGCTCGGTGTCGTAGCCATTGGGCAGGGCGAGGATCATGGCATGTGCGAACGCTTGCTCGGCCGCCGCCACCACCTCGGCGTCGCTGGCGTCGGTGCGAAAGCGCGCAATGTTCTCGCGCACGGTGCCGGCGAACAGCTCGACGCTTTGCGGCAGATAGCCGAGGTAGCGGCCGAGGTCGTCCTGCGGCCACTGGTCGATGCGGGCGCCGTCGATCTTGATCTGGCCTGAAACCGGCGGCCACAGGCCGACCAGCGAGCGCACCAGCGTCGACTTGCCGGAAGCGCTGGGGCCGATCACCGCCAGCATCTGACCGGGCGCGACCTCGAAGTTCAAATTGTTGAGGATGAGGTTGCGTGTATCGGGTGCGGCAACGCGCAGACCTGTCACCGCGAGATGACCTTTCGGCGCAGGAAGTGCGGTTCGCGCCGGCGGCGGCGCTTCCTTCTTCAATAGTTCGTCGAGCTTTTCATAGGCCTCACGCGCCTTCAGGAATTGGCGCCAGTGGCCGATGGCTTGCTCGACCGGGGCCAGCGCACGGCCAAAGATGATGGTGGCAGCGACGATTGCGCCAGCGCTGATCTGGCCATAGATGGCGAGGGCTGCGCCGATTGCCAGCATCAGCGATTGCATCAGGAGCCGCAGTGTCTTGGAGGCGGCCGCCATGGTGCCGAGCCGGTCGGAGGCAAAGATCTGCCAGGCGATCGATTGACGGTTGGTCTGCTGCCAGCGGGCGCGGAAGTCGGCCTGCATGCCCAATGCCAAGATCGCCTCGGCGTTGCGTTGGCCGCTTTCGGCGAGCTCGATGCTGCGCAAGGCCGACTTGCCGGCGTTGGCAAGCGGCGTGCGGCTGCGCGCCTCGCTGAGGATTGCGAGCGCAAACAGGGCCACCGCGCCGATGGTGGCGGCAACACCAAGCGTCCAATGCAACATGAAGACGACCAGCAGATAGACGGGCGTCCAAGGTGCGTCGAAGAATGTCAGCGGGCCTGGGCTTGCCAGGAACTGACGCAGCGTGTCGAGCTCACGCAGCGCCGGCATCGCCGCACCGCGGCCGACGATGGAACGGCGCAAGGAAGCGTCGAACACGCGATCGCCGACGCGGCCATCGATCTCCGCGCCGATCCGCGTGACGATGCGCGAGCGTACAAGCTCCAGCGCCCCGATGATGACGTAGACGCCGGCGGTCAGAAGCAACAATGCGATCAACGTCGACATCGAGCCCGACGCAAGGACGCGGTCGTAGACCTGCAACATGAACAGCGGTCCCGCCAGCATCAGGATGTTGATGACGAACGAGAACAAACCGGTCGAGACGAACGCGCGGCGGCTGGCGTGCATCGCTTCGGCCAGCTCGCTGCCGGCAGTCAGGTCCGGCCGCAAATCGGCGCGGTCGAGAGGTTGTGTCGGCTGTTGGGGCGCCCCTAGGGCTGGAGGTCGATCACCCTCGTTGATGCGGTCCGGCTTGCCGGCGATGCCGGGGCTCTCGCCCGACCGCAATTCGGCCAGCCGCTCGGTTGCCGCGATCATGCGATCGCGATCATCGGGCTGGTCGGAACTTTGCCTGTCGTCTGGACGCATCACGTTTTGGCACGCTGTGTCATTACCGCCGGATCGGCACGGTTGCCCCCACTACGCCACGCACGCAGGCGAGCGTTGATCGAATTTGACGGCAACTGGATGAGGAATTGATTAATCGCCAGATGAAATCGAGACGCGGAAGCGCAATCTTAGGGTTCCAAGATCAAGGTTAGAGAATGATTAGCCATTTTCTGTATGATGGGAGCAGGAATGAGCGATCTCGAATAGCAGGAGTTACAACGTGGTTCGTATCAAGTCGATTTTTGCGGCGCTGGCGGCATTGCTCGCTATCGTCGTCGCCGTGCCCGGTCAGGCTTCTGCCGGATTTGGCCACCACCATCGTGACGGCTGGGGCGAAAAGCGCGTAGTGCGCCACTTCGTCTACTATCCGCGCTACCATCACCACTATGCCTCCCACTCGGTGACGGACCCCTACGCGTATCGTTACGAGCCGCGCGG
>CAZLHQ010000046.1:0-20325 GCA_964559355.1 uncultured Hyphomicrobiaceae bacterium | reverse complement strand
GGGCGTGACGTTCTGGACGATCATGTCGACGTTGATGTTGGCGTCCGCAAGCGGGCCGAAGATGCGCGCGGCGACGCCCGGCTTGTCCTCGACCTTGAGGATAGTGACCTTCGCCTCATCCTTTGCGTAGGCAATGCCGCTGACGACCTGCTGTTCCACGATCTCATCCTCGTCGGTAACGATTGTGCCGATGTCTTCCAACTTGTCGAGCCTGACCGGGCTCATCTGGTCCGGGGCGACGAAGCTCGACAGCACCCTCAGCCGCACACGGTGCACCATCGCCAGCTCGACCGAGCGCGTCTGCAGCACCTTCGAGCCGAGCGACGCCATTTCCAGCATCTCTTCGTAAGAGATTTTTGGCAGCCGTCGCGCCTTGGGCACGATGCGCGGGTCAGTTGTATAAACTCCATCGACGTCCGTGTAGATGTCGCAAACGTCGGCATCGATGGCGACGGCAACCGCAACCGCGCTGGTATCGGAGCCGCCGCGGCCCAGCGTCGATAGCCGCTTGGCGTTGGGCTCGATACCCTGGAATCCGGTGATCACGGCAACTTCTCCGGTATCGATGCGTGAGCGCAGGAACGCGCCATCGATATGGGTGATGCGCGCCGAGCCGTGCGCATCGCTGGTCTCTATCGGTATCTGCCAGCCCTGCCAGGAGCGCGCCTTCATTCCCATCGATTGCAGCACGATGGCGAGCAATCCGGCTGTGATCTGCTCCCCGGAGGCCACCACCGCATCATATTCGCGCTGATCGTAGAGCTGGGAAGCCTGGCGCACCCACGCCACCAGCTGGTTGGTCGTGCCGGACATGGCAGAGACGACGACGGCGACCTTGTTGCCGGCATCAACCTCCCGCTTGACGTGATTGGCGACGTTGCGGATGCGGTCGACATCGGCGACCGAGGTGCCGCCAAATTTCATCACCACCACTGCCATGTCTTCTACCTTCGATGTCGGCCAGGAGGACCATCAACCGGCGCGGCAAGTTCGACCGGCGCGGGGCGAATGCCCCCACGCTCCGCACCCGGAACGGCAAGTTCGAGAAAGGCCCCCGTCAGAGTCGCGGCACTCTTATCGCTATCGCCGGATGACCGCAACTGCCGCAAGTCACGAGTCCCGGCCGAACGCCCTTGACACGAGGAGCGGCAAGGGCACCAACTCCGGCCAGTGAACGACGCTGGGCCGACGCCATGACCGAAATAACCGATCGAACGCCGCTGAGCAGCACGGCCGCAGCACGCGAGCCCAATGCCGATCCAGCCGAAGTGGCCCGCTTCGCCGCCCTCGCCGACCGGTGGTGGGATGCCGATGGCGAGTTCCGCCCGCTGCACCAGATCGGTCCGGCCCGCCTCGCCTTTGTGCGCCAGTGCCTGACACAATCCCTGGTGCCGCAGGCCAAGGGACTGCGCCCGCTCAGTGGCCTCAGAATCCTCGACATCGGCTCGGGCGGCGGCCTCGTCAGTGAGCCTCTGGCCCGACTCGGCGCCAATGTCACCGGCATTGACCTGGCCTCGGAGAGCGTGGCGGCGGCCGGCGCTCACGCCAAGGCGCAGGGATTGTCGATCGATTATCGCGTGCAGAGCATCGAAGCGCTGGCGGCCAGCGGTGAACGCTTCGATGCCGCCATCTGCCTGGAGGTGCTGGAGCATGTGCCAGACCCGGCAGCCTTCCTCTCGTCGGCAGCCTTGGCGCTGGAGCCGGGCGGCGTGCTCATTGTTTCGACCATCAATCGCACGGCCAAGTCCTACGCTCTGGCGATCGTCGGCGCCGAATATGTGCTGGGTTGGCTACCGCGCGGCACGCATCAGTGGGAGCGCTTCCTCACGCCCGAGGAAGTCGAGCAACATTTTCATAGCGTCGGCCTGTTGCCGCTCGACTCTTCGGGCATCGTTTACGAGCCGATGCGTGGCCGCTGGTCGCTCGGAGCCGATCAGGACGTCAACTTCATCGCCGCCGCGCGCAAGCCCGACGCCGTCTGAAACATGTTCACGCCATCGTGCGAAAATCAGATCGGGGCGTCGGCCCCGTCTTCCGCATCCATCATGTCGGCGATCTGCTGCAAAGACTGCAAGGCCTGCAATTGCTGCTCGCGCGTCAGCAACGCGAAACGCTCGATGAATTTTTCGCGCAGCAACGACGGCGCACGCGCCACCACTTGCGCTCCCGCCGATGTCAGACGCGCATGCACGATGCGCCGATCGCGTGCGGAGCGGTAACGCTCGATCAGCGAGTGGCTCTCGAGCCGGTCAAGTATCATGGACACCGTGCCCTGGCTCAGACTGACGTGCTCAGCAACGGCTCCTGCCGTCACTTCGCCGAGCTCTCGGATCGCCTTCAATACGATCAGTTGCGGCGTCGTGAGACCGGTCGCTTTGATCAAGTGCTTGGAGTGCAGGTCGGTGGCGTGGTTGATACGGCGCAGCAAGCGCAAGACGAGGCCGATCTGGTCAGGCAGTGCGGGGCCGGGCGAAGGCGCATAGGGCGGTTGGGTTGCCGCCTCGGGCGACGCTGGCGCGGAACGGTCGTTCGACATCGCCAAGTTCCCTCTATAGGCTCCAACGCTTGCGCGCATCGGCTGTAAGACGGCATTCGCACGCCGTGGGAGCACCCCGGGTGCACACCCAAGCCTCATTCTGCGGTCGATTGTCCAAGACCATTATGCCCGGCACCGGCTGTCTATAGGACTCGTCGACAAGCCTCCTGAAACGGCAAACTCCCGTGGCAAGCGACACGAGACCTAGTCGCACAGGAAGGGCCTTTACGACGTGCTTCTACCGCGGATCAATCAATCCCGGCAAGATCGCGCGAGTGCGAACGGTTGGCGTCGCAGCACTGTGCCGCCGGACCGACGTACAGCAGCCCGCCAGTCGACAGAACCACGGGCATGCAAAGCGGTAACGCTGTGGCGATAATCACTGCCACACCGAGTTAGTTGGCACTTGCCGCGAGCGGCAAGTCATAGCATTCTTGTGCAAGGCGTTAATTGGGCTCACAAAGTTGCACTTCAACGCGGCGCGCAGCCGTGGTGAGCATCACACGTCAGCCGAGGTTGGGCATGCACTACCACGCCTACGAGATGGCTCACGCGATGCTGGCGCCGATGCGGCTGGCGACGCGCGTGCTCAAGGCCCAGCTCGACCTGCCGCTCAACCCATTTTCTGCACTCCCGGCCGCGCGCACCATGTCTGCGGCATGCGGCGTGTTTGAAAGCCTGACGCGGCGCTACGGCAAGCCGGAATTCGACATCCCGGCTGTCGAGATCGAGGGGCAGATGGTTGGCGTGCGCGAGGATGTCGTCGTGCGCAAGACGTTCTGCCACCTTCTGCATTTCGTTCGCGATGCGGAAATGACGATCGATCGTGACGACCCGCGCGTGCTGTTGGTGGCGCCGATGTCGGGTCACTACGCCACGCTGTTACGCGGCACGGTGCGCGCGCTGCTGCCAAATCACGACGTCTATATCACCGATTGGATCGACGCACGCGACGTTCCAATTTACGAGGGCGACTTCGGGCTCGACGATTTCATCGACTATATCCTGGAGTTCATTCGCATATTGGGGCCCCGCACCCACGTCGTTGCCGTGTGCCAGCCAACGGTGCCCTCGCTGGCGGCCACCGCGCTGCTTGCCGCGCAAGATGATCCCTGCCAGCCCGCATCACTTACTCTCATGGGCGGACCGATCGACACGCGCTGCAATCCGACCAAGGTCAACCGTCTGGCGGAGAAGCGCTCGCTGGCGTGGTTCGAAACCAACATCATCTCCCAAGTGCCGTTCCCCAACGCAGGCTTTCTGCGTCCCGTCTATCCAGGCTACATGCAGCTCACCGGCTTCATGACCATGAACCTCGAGCGCCATGCCACCGCGCACATCGAGTTGTTCAATCATCTGGTGAAGGGCGACGACTGCTCGGTGCGCCAGCACAACGACTTCTACGAGGAATATCTGGCGGTGATGGACCTGCCCGCTCGTTTCTATCTCGATACCATCGAGCGCGTGTTCCAACGTCACGCACTGGCCAACGGCACGTTTCGGCATCGCGGCACGAAAGTCGATTGCGGCGCCATCTCAAAGACCTCGCTGCATACCATCGAAGGCGAGCGCGACGACATCTGCGGCCGCGGCCAGACCTCGGCGGCGCACCGCATCTGCACCGGCATCGCCCGCGACGACCGGCAGGAATACGTGCAGCCAGCCGTTGGCCACTACGGCGTGTTCAATGGCTCGCGCTTCCGCCGCGAAGTGTTGCCGCGCATGACCAAATGGATCCGCACCGCCGAAATGAAGCAGCGCCAGCCGGACCATCGGCATGATTTTCTCGCGCCTCTCCAACATTGAATTTCACCCGCCAGCCGCCATCTGCACGTAGATGCCATGCAGGAATGGGGCTGCGCGCGTTGCCGCCGCTGTCTTAGAGGCCGGATAGTTCGGCATTCGCGTGAGTTTTGGGCCTGCGCCAAACTGCCTTCCGCCCGCCTGCTTTCGAGGCTACCATCCAAAAATGCTTTATCCGGACGGGTTTGCCCATCGCACATGCCCATTGCACATGGAAGCAGGCCAACGGTGATTGGACGACAGATGCGCCATCAAGAGACACGGCTTTGCAGGGTCGCGCCTTACAGGGCAGCGCTGCGCGTTGCCGTCATCAGCATGTCATTTGCAGCCATGTCGCTGACCGATTCCGCGGTTTACGCTCAAGACAGCAACAAAGCGGTGCCGGTCGTTGCCGTGGAAGCGCGACTTCTTGCGTTTCGCGATCGCGTCGAAGCGCTCGGTACTTTGCGCGCCAATGAATCGGTGACGATCACGGCCGTCGTGGCCGACAAGATTTCCTCGATCAATTTCCAAGATGGAGACCGTGTCGATAAGGGGCAGATCCTGGCCGAGATGGTCACGACAGAGGAGCGCGCTTTGTTGGACGAAGCCCGCTCAACCATGGAAGAGGCGCGCGCACAATTCGAACGCACCGAGAGCTTGACCAGCCGCCGTCTCACGCCCGAGACCGTGCTCGACCAGAAGCGGCGCGATTTTCATACTGCCAAAGCCCGTCTGGCCGCCACCGAGGCGCGACTTTCCGACCGCATCCTTCGCGCGCCCTTCGCCGGCCGCATCGGCTTGCGCCTCGTCAGCGTCGGCGCTCTCGTCGCCCCCGGAGACATCATCGCGCGGCTTGAGGATGACAGCGTGATGAAACTCGATTTCTCGGTTCCCTCCACCTTCATCTCGACATTGAAGCCGGGCCTGGAGATCCTCGCCACCGCACGCGGCTATGACGGCGAGAGCTTTCCCGGCACGGTTGCCAGCATCGACAACCGGGTCGACGAAATCACTCGCACGATCCGCGTGCGCGCCATGCTGCCGAATTCCGATCGCCGCCTCGTGCCCGGCGTGTTGATGAACATCGAATTATTCAAGAACCCACGTGAGGCCGTCGCGATCAAAGAGGAAGGTCTGGTTCCGATCGGCACCGATACCTACGTTTTCGTCGTCGACCAGGACAAGAAGGTCGTCGAGCGCCGCCGAATCCAGACCGGGTCTCGCCGGCCGGGGCTCGTCGAGATCACGACCGGCCTCAAGCCTGGCGAGTTGGTGATCACCGACGGCACCATCAAGCTGCGGCCGGGCGCCGCCATCGAGCTGCAACGCACCGAGACGATCGAAGCAGAATCCACCGAAACGCCCGCCGCGCTGTCGCGACAGAAGGCGCCGGGCAAACCGGCGGGGCGCTCGTGAAGCTGTCTGATGTTTCAGTCACGCGGCCTGTGTTCGCCAGCGTTTTGGCGCTGCTCTTGATCGTGTTCGGCGTAGTCGCCTTCCTGCGTCTGCCGCTGCGCCAATACCCCGATATCGATCCTCCCATCGTCTCGATCGACGTATCCTACCAAGGCGCCGCCGCAACCGTCGTCGAGAACCGCATCACCGAGTTGATCGAGGAGCGGATCGCCGGCGTCGAAGGCATTCGCTTCATCTCCTCCTCCAGCGAGGACGGACGCTCTCGCGTCAACGTCGAGTTCAAGGTCGGTCGCGACGTCGACGCGGCGGCCAACGACATCCGCGATCGCGTCTCCACCATTCTCGACGACCTGCCGGCGGAAGCGGATCCCCCCGAGATTCAGAAGGTCGACTCCAACGACGACGTGATCATCTGGCTCAATCTCGCCAGCGACCGCATGACCGTGCCGGAGCTGACCGACTATGCCGAGCGGTATCTTGTTGATCGGTTCTCCGTGCTTGATGGCGTTGCGCGTGTGCGCATCGGCGGCGAACAGAAATACGCGATGCGCGTTTGGATCGACCGGCAGGCGCTGGCCGCGCGCGAATTGACGGTGGCCGATATCGAGCGGGCAATGCGGGCGGAGAACGTCGAGCTGCCGGCCGGCACCATCTCTTCGCTGAAGCGGCAGTTCACCGTCCGCCTCGATCGCAACTTCAAGTCGGCGGAAGATTTCGCCAAGCTCGTCTTGAAGCGCGGCGACAACGGATATCTGGTTCGGCTTGGAGATGTCGCCCGCGTCGTCAAGGCGTCGCTCGAGGACCGCACATTCTTCCGCGGCAACGGCGTGGCGATGGTCGGCCTTGGCATCATCAAGCAATCCACCGCCAACACCATCGCGGTTGCCCGCGCCGCCAAGGAGGAACGCGACCGGCTCGCCCCCACTCTGCCCGACGGCATGAAGATTGCCGACAGCTACGATTCGTCCGTTTTCATCGAAGGCGCGATCACGGAGGTCTATCACACTCTTTTCATCGCCATCGGCCTCGTCATCCTTGTCATCCTGGTTTTTCTCGGGAGTTGGCGGGCGATGGTCGTGCCGGCGGTGACAGTGCCGATTTCGGTGATCGCCACGTTCATCGTGCTCTATATGCTCGGCTATTCGATCAATCTGCTGACCCTGCTTGCGCTGGTGCTGGCGATCGGCATGGTCGTCGACGATGCCATCGTGGTGCTTGAGAATATCTACCGGCGCATCGACGAGCTTGGCGAGACGCCGCTTGTCGCCGCCTATCTCGGCACGCGCCAGGTCGCCTTTGCGGTGATCGCCACGACGCTGGTGCTGATTGCCGTGTTCGTGCCCATCGCATTCCTCGAAGGCGATGTCGGCCGGCTGTTCTCTGAATTCGCCATGACGATGTCGGCGGCGGTGGCGTTCTCCAGCATCGTCGCGCTCAGCCTGTCGCCGATGCTTGCCTCGAAACTACTGCGCCCTTCCTCCGGCCGCGGTCTCGCCAACCGGCTGCTCGATCGCTTCTTCAGCGCGGTTGGCCGCATCTACGCGAATACGCTGCGCTGGTCCTTGCGCTACACACTGCTGCCGGCTCTCGCATTCCTCGCCATCTGCGCCTCGATCTACTGGCTGGTCATGCGCATACCCGCCGAGTACGCACCCAAGGAGGATCGCGGCACCTTCTTCGTAATCGTCAATGGGCCCGAAGGCGCGACCCACGACTACATGAAAGGCTACATGGACGAGATCGAGCGGCGTCTGATGCCCTACATCGACAAGGGCGAGGCGACACGACTGCTGGTGCGCACGCCACGCTCGTTCGGCAACATCACAAGCTTCAACTCCGGCATCGCCGTGATCGTGCTTGCGGATTGGAGTAAACGCCGCTCCGCCTTTGTCGTGATGAAGGAGATCGGCGCCAAGCTTGCAGACCTGCCGGGTGTGCGCGCCTTCCCGGTCATGCGACAGGGCTTCGGCCCGGCGACGCAGAAGCCGGTGCAATTCGTCGTCGGCGGCGGCACTTATGCCGAGCTCGCGCGCTGGCGCGACATCCTCAACGATAAAATTGCGGCGACTAACCCCGGCCTCGTCGGCGTCGATTGGGACTACAAGGAGACCAAGCCGCAGATCGACGTGAAGATCGACTACGATCGCGCCGCCGAGTTGGGCGTCTCCGTCTCCGATATCGGCCGCACCTTGGAAACCATGCTCGGCTCGCGCAAGGTGACGACTTACATCGAGCAAGGTCAGGAATACGACGTGGTGCTGGAAGGCATTCGCGAGGCTCAGCGCACGCCAGCCGATCTCGAGAACATCTACGTTCGTTCAGCCCGCTCCAATCAGCTGATCCCGCTTTCCAACCTCGTGCGGTTTTCCGAGCGCGCCGATTCGGGCACCCTCAATCGCTTCAACCGAGTCCGCGCCATCACGCTCGAGGCTAATCTGGCCGACAATCTCGCACTGGGCGACGCGCTCTCCTACCTTGAACGCCTCGTGCGCGAGAACCTGCCGCAAACCGCGATCATCGATTACAAGGGGCAATCGCGCGACTTCAAGTCGTCGACCACATCGATCCTGTTCGCCTTCATGCTCGGTGTGTTGATCGTGTTCCTGGTTCTCGCCGCGCAATTTGAAAGCTGGATCCATCCCTTCATCATCATGCTTACGGTGCCGCTCGCCATATCGGGTGGCCTCGTCGGCCTTTATCTCGCAGGCGCCACGCTCAACATCTACAGCCAGGTCGGATTGATCGCGCTCGTCGGCCTCGCCGCCAAGAACGGTATTCTGATTGTCGAGTTCGCCAACCAGCTGCGCGACCAGGGTATGCAGTTCGATTCCGCGCTGATCGAGGCATCGCGCGTTCGCCTGCGGCCGATCCTGATGACCAGCATCACAACGGTCGCTGGCGCGGTGCCGCTCATGCTGGCGTTCGGGCCGGGTGCGGAATCGCGCGTCGTCATCGGCATCGTTATCGTGGCCGGCGTCTCGGTCGCCACGATTTTCACGCTCTACGTGGTGCCGGTCGCTTACGGCTTGATAGCACGGCGAACCGGCTCGCCAGGCGACGTCCAACGACAGCTCGACCGTGAGCTTGAACTGCCAACCACACGGCCAGCACCGGGTCATGCGAGCGCGGCGCCGGCCGAATAGGCGGCACGCAAACGCAGCACTTGCTTGGGTTGGAGGCTCGTCGCCGTCTGCGTCACCGCCACAGCCGGCGCCAAATCGTGCTATCGTGGAGTGGTAGCCATCAGAGCACAAGCATGCGCAAGCCGTCCAAACGCACACCCGCCCAGGATCAGGACCGGATGATCGCGGCCGCCTTGCGCGATGCCGGGCGGCCAGTCAGCGCCTACGAGTTGATCAATCAATTGCGCGGCGAGGCCGTGCTGGCACCACAGACGGTCTACCGCGCGCTCGGCCGCCTCATTGCAGAGGGCCACGCGCATCGCCTGGAAAGCCTCAATGCTTTCGTCGCCTGTCGTCATTTGAAGCACAGCGAGGAAACCGCCGTATTCGCCATCTGCCAGACATGTGGCGTCGTGCGGGAGTTCGAGCGTGCCGAGGCCATCGCCAGCCTGCGGGCATGGGCGGAGACGGCAGACTTCCACATCCGCCATATGACCCTGGAATTGAGGGGAATATGCAGCTCCTGCGCGCAAAGCGCGACCCACCAGATTGCCTGAACCTCTCAGCAGGTTCGATATTGCCCTACGCAGCGATCGCCGCAGCGCGCAGGGGCGGACGGCCGAAACGCGCTTGTACGGGTTGGCGAACGGCCAGCGCTGTCAGCATTCGTTGCGGGTTGAAGCCCCAGGCGGAGCTGAGACGCTGCTCGGCAGCCGCACGGACCGCATCGGCGATCAACGCATAGCCCCGATCAAGCAGCAATTGGCGCATGCGGCGTGCCTGGAAAACATCGACGAGACTCCACAACCTCAGCAGCGCCACCACACCATCGCGCGTGGAGCCGTCGAAGCGTTGCCAGAAGCGCTCCTCGAGGCGCACCCGGTCGGCCTTGCTGGCGCCACGCAACAGGATCAGCGCGCGGCCATCCTCGATCAGCAGGCGCATGGCGAGCGCCAGCGTTTCGGGAGCGGCCTTGGGCAGATCAGTGGTATCGAGAACGTCGGGAAAAAGAACTGAGCTCATGACACTTTTCTCCGGCAGATCTTCAGCTCACGCGCTGGCCTGGGTTGCGAATACGGACCACGGCGAGCCGTTGAGAAGAATGATGTCGGTCGGCCGGTTTGCGACGACGACGAAGTCGACCGTTAGGCCAACCATGCGCGTGGCGGAATTGATGAGTTGCGACTTGGTAAACCGATACTTGCGGCCGTTGTCGGCGACGATCACGCCGGTGCCGATGCCGTCGTGGAACTTTGTGATTTCGCCCTGCAATTGCATGGTGTTGCTCCTGTTGCCGGTGTGGCCTCGGCACCCCTCGGGTGCGTCTGGAGTGACCATGCGGCAAAGCGACCCGGCACGCTGTTCCGAGCGAAACACGCCTCTGCAACAGGCGCTTTTTTGAAGCCAGATTGGTGCCCGCCGAAATTCGCTCCGCACAAGAATTCACAGCGGTCGGAACCTGGCGGTGGCGAAAAAAGGGCGCAGCAAGCAGCATTTTGCGACAAGTGAACTGCTATCGCCGCTGTACTGTCATTACCGAGTGATTGGCTTTCGCCGTTTCCTGCTCTCGCCGATGATGCGCTGATGCCGTGTCACGGCTGTCGCGCCCTGCGCCCCTTTCGAGGTGACTCCCATGACGTTCCTGAAAAAGCTATTGCCCGCTCTGGCCGTGCTGGCGACGAGTGCTGCCCCCGCGCCGCTGCTTCTTTTCCCAGCCAGCGCGGTGGCCGAGCCCGCCACCTTTAACCACAAAGGACTTGCCAAGGACGGCGAGCGTTACGAGACCTACCTCAAGTCGCATTGGAAGCCCGGCAAGCAGAAGACCGCAGAGCTGATCTCGGCCGCCGCCAAGGCCCTGCCGGCAGATGCGCGCCTCGCCGCCCGCAACTATGCGATGGCGGTTGTGGCCGAGCCGGCGCGCGTCGAAGCCTGGATCGGATTGGCCGAGGCGCTGCTCGCTATCAAGCCCGACCCCAACAAGGGTTCCGAGCGCTTCGATCTTCCGGTGAACGCCTCAGGCGCCGCCTACATCGCCCAGGAACGGGCCACCGACAAGGCGACACGCGCCAAGGCGCTGGCCGTTCTCGGGCAGGCGTTGAAACGGCGCGCGTTCTGGCGGCCGGCCATCGAAAGCCTGAAGGCGAGCGTCAGTCTGGTAGCGGACGCCGGCGTGCAGGCTGAACTCGACAAGCTCGCCGCCGAGCATGGCTTCCGCATGACCGACTATCGCACCGATTCAGATGCCGCCGCACCGCGCGTATGCCTGCAGTTCTCCGAAACACTGGCGCGCGGCCAGATCGATTTCGCCAAGTTCGTCTCCGTCGGCGGCAAGGATCCGGCAAGCGTCGCGCCCGAGAACAAGCAGCTGTGCCTCGATGGCCTCAAGCATGGCGAGCGCTATGAGATCCAGCTGAAGGCCGGGCTGCCTTCCGACATTGGCGAGAAGCTCGCAAAGAATGTCGAGATCGCCGTCTACGTGCCCGACCGCAAGCCGTCGGTGCGCTTTACCGGCCGTGCCTATGTGTTGCCGAGCCGCGGCCAGCAGGGCATTCCCGTCGTCTCGATCAACACCGCCTCCGTCGCCGTCGAAATCTACCGCATCGGCGACCGCAACCTTTCGGCGCTGCTGCAGAGCGGCGACATGGAGCGGCAGTTGTCGAGCTATGACATCGAAACGATCCAGACTCGCAGCGGCGAGAAAATCTATGCGGGTGAGCTGCCCGTTACGAGCAAGCTAAATGCCGAGGTGGTGACGGCGGTGCCGGTCGGCGATGCGGTTGGCACGCTGAAGCCCGGCGCCTACGTGATGATCGCCAAGCCCGTGCATAAGACCAGCCAGGAGAACGCATCCGCTTCGCAATGGTTCGTCGTTTCCGATCTCGGCCTCACCGCCTTCACCGGCGGCGATGGCATCCACGCATTCGTGCGCTCGCTGGCCGAAACCAATCCTGTCGCCGGTGCCAAGGTGCGCCTCATCGCCCGCAACAACGAGGTGCTCGCGACGGGTGAAAGCAATGCGCAAGGCTATGTCCGCTTCGCACCGGGCCTCGCGAAAGGCGAAGGCGGCCTGCAACCCGCAATCCTCATCGCCGAGAAGGCGGGCGGCGCCGAATATGCCTTCCTCGATCTCACCACCGCCGCCTTCGACCTCTCCGACCGTGGCGTGAAGGGCCGTGAAGCACCTGGCGCCATCGACGGTTATCTGTTTGCCGAACGCGGCGTTTATCGTCCGGGCGAAACCGTGCACATGACCGGCCTCACACGCGACAGTGCGGGGCGCGCGGTAACGGCGCCGATGACGCTGATCGTGTCTCGCCCCGATGGCGTCGAGCATCGCCGCATCGTGCTGACGGACAAGGGGCTCGGCGGCCGTTCAACTGACCTGGCGCTGACCTCGGCCGCCATGACCGGTACTTGGCGCGCACGCCTGCATACGGACCCGGCTGCACCCGCAATCGCGCAATCTGCGTTCCTGGTCGAAGACTTCATGCCTGAGCGCCTCGACATGACGCTGAAGGCGCCGGAGGGCGCTTTGCAGCCGGAGGTGACGAAATCGCTGCGCGTCGATGGTAAGTATCTCTATGGCCCGCCCGCGGCCGGCCTCGCGCTCGAGGGTGACATCATCGTCAAGCCGTCGACGGCTGATCTGCCTGACCTTTCGGGTTACCGCTTTGGTCTTGCCGATGAGACCGTCAACGCCGTGCGCCAGCCGCTTGCCAATCTCGTCAATACCGCAGCCGACGGCTCCGCAGAAGTGCCGCTCACGCTGCCGGCGATCCCCGATACCGCCAAGCCGCTCGAAGCCCAGGTCGTCCTGCGACTGCGCGAGCCGGGTGGCCGCGGCATCGAACGCACGCTCACCATGCCGGTCGCAACCGCGCGCAACCGGATCGGCATCAAGACCGCTTTCAAGGCCGACGAGCTCGGCGAGGACAACGCCAACGCGCGCTTCGAGGTGGTGCATCTCGACGCCGATGGTAAGCGCGCGGCGGTTAGCGGCGCCAACTGGCACCTGATGCGGCTGGAAACCAACTGGCAATGGTATTCGCGTGACGGCTCGTGGAGCTATGAATCCGTCACCATCACGCGCAAGGTGGCCAGCGGCAGCATCGATATCGCCGCCGACAAACCCGCCGAGATCACCGCACCAGTCGGCTATGGCCGCTATCGACTCGAGGTGACGACCTCGGGTGCGGCCGCCACCGCATCGAGCGTCGCCTTCAACGCCGGCTGGTTCGCCAGCGCGGACAATCCCGATAGCCCGGAGGCACTCGACGTCGCGTTGGACAAGGCGAGCTACAAGCCCGGCGAAACGGCAAAGCTGCGCATCGCCTCAAAGCACGCCGGCACCGCCCTGATTGCCGTGCTCGGCGCGGGCCTCAGCGAGATGCGCGAGGTTGCCGTTCCCAAAGGCGGCACCGAGGTTCAGCTCACCGTCGGCGCCGACTGGGGTGCAGGTGCATATGTCACCACGCTGATGTATCGCCCCACGGACGAAGCGTTGAAGCGCATGCCGGGCCGTGCGTTGGGCCTTGCCTGGCTCGGCATCGACCAGGCGCAGCGCACCTTGTCCGTCGCCATCGGCACGCCCGACAAGGTGAAGGGCGGCAAGGATGTCTCAATCCCGCTGACGATTGGCGGCCTCAACACCGGCGAGGACGCGCGCGTCACGCTCGCCGCGGTCGATGTCGGCGTGCTCAACGTCACCAGCTACAAGTCTCCCGCACCGCAGAACTGGTTCTATGCCCAGCGCCGTCTCGGCATGGAAATTCGCGACTTCTATGGCCGCCTGATCGACGGCATGCGGGCCGAACGCGGTGCGCTTCGCTCGGGCGGCGACGGCTCCGGCGGCGTCGAGATGCAGGGTGCGCCACCGGTCGAGAACATCGTCTCGCTCTACTCGGGCATCGTGAATGTCGACAAGGACGGCAAGGCCAGCGTCTCGTTTGCCCTGCCCGACTTCAACGGCAGCGTGCGCCTGATGGCAGTTGCCTGGAGCGCGGACAAGGTGGGCTCGGCCGACAAGACGATGGTGGTGCGTGACGAAATCGCCGTGACGCTGACCTCGCCGCGCTTCCTCACGCTTGGAGACGAAGCCAGGCTGACGCTCGACATGCACAATGTCGATGGTCCGGCCGCGCTCTACCAGATGACCATCGAGCGCTCGGCGGCGGATGCCGAGAACGCCCCGCGTGAGCGCATCACCGAGAAGGCGATCGATTTCAAGACGGGCGCCAAATCGATCGAGCGCATTGCCTTGAAGCCCAAGGACGTCGGCCTTTACGCCTATGACGTGCGCGTGGCCGGCCCCGGCGGCATCGACATCAAGCGTCGTCTCACCATCGATGTGAAGCCACCTGCCGGCGACATCAAGCGCACCACGGTGGCCAAACTCACGGCCAAGACCGGCAAGCTCACGCTGTCCAAGGATCTGCTTGCCGATCTGATCGAGAACCGCACCCGAATCAACCTGTCAGCCGGCGCGCAAGCTCGCTTTGATGTCGGTGGCCTGTTGACCCAGCTCGACCGCTATCCCTATGGCTGCGCCGAGCAGACCGTGTCACGCGCCCTGCCGCTGGTCTACGCCAATGCGGTTGCCGCGCGTATCGGCATCGGCAACGACAAGGCACTCAAGGAGCGCGTACAGAAGGCCATCGATCACGTCTTCTCGATGCAGGACTCCTCGGGCGCGTTCGGCATCTGGGGGCCGGCAACGCCAGACCTGTGGCTGTCGGCCTACGTGAGCGACTTCCTCACGCGCACCAGGGAGGCGGGCTTCGAGGTACGGCCGCAAGCCTTCACCCTCGCGCTCGACCGCCTGCAGAACTTCGTTGCCTACGCGCAGGACTTCGAGAAGGGCGGCGAGGATCGCGCGTATGCCCTCTACGTTCTCGCCCGCAATGGCCGCGCACCGATCGGCGATCTGCGCTACTACGCCGACACCCGGCTCGACCGCTTTGCTACTCCGCTTGCCAAGGCGCAGATTGGCGCGGCACTGGCGATGATGGGTGACAAGACGCGCGCCGAGCGTGCCTTCACTGCCGCCATCGTCGACCTCAGTGGCGCGACCTCGAGCCTGTCGCGCGGCGATTACGGCTCGGGTCTGCGCGATGGCGCAGCGCTTCTCACGCTCGCTTCCGAGACCGGAATTGCCAAGTCGGAAGCACCGCGTCTCGTCGACGTCATCGCCAAGGCTTACGCCGCGCGCGGCTACACCTCGACCCAGGAACAGGCGTGGATGCTGCTGGCCGCCAATGCGTTGGCCAGCGAACAGGCGCAAAGCCGCCTCCTCATCGACGGCGCGCCGGTGCAAGGACCGCTGCTGCGGCCGCTGACGCCGGCGCAGATCGGCAAGGACGGCGGTCTCGTTATCGCCAACGGCGGCGATGCCGACATCGATGTCGTCGTCTCCGTCATTGGCGCGGCGCTGACGCCGGAGCCCGCCGTGTCGAAGGGCTTCACCATTACGCGCAGCTACTACATGCTCGACGGTAAGGAGGTCGATCTCGCCAGCGCCAAGGGCGGCAAGTCCACCGTTGCCCAGAACGAGCGCCTCGTCGTCGTCGTCAAGGTCGAGACCAAAGAGCAAGGCGGCCGCGTGCTGCTGGTCGACCGGCTTCCGGCAGGTCTCGAGATCGAGAACCCGCGCCTGGTACAGTCGGGCGACGTCAAATCACTGGGCTGGCTGGCCGGCACCTTGAGTGCGGAGCATGCCGAGTTCCGCGACGACCGCTTCGTCGCCGCCTTCAACCTGTTCGCCAAGACGGGACAGACGAGCGGCAACGCCGAGGAAAGCGAAGCTGAAGAGGCGCCGGCCCAAGGCACGACCGGCACCGGCGAGGCCAGCGGCACTGCGAACGAAAAAGGCGGCGCGGTCCGCACCGCCGCTGCCGCCTATATCGTGCGGGCGGTGACGCCGGGCTCGTTCGTCCATCCCGCCGCCACCGTGGAGGACATGTATCGCCCCGACCGTTACGCCCGCACTGCCGCCGGCACGCTCACCATCAGCGCCAAGGAGTGAGCGGCCGCCATGGCTGATACGACCACACAAGCATCGGGCACGGCGACAGCCGTGCCTTTCGACGCACCGCAAGCCTGCCGCCCCGACGTTGCGAGCAGCACGCCGCGGCGCTGGCTACGCACGCTGTACCGCGGGGCAGCAGCATCCATTGCGGTCGCTGCGATCTCAGCCATCGCGGCCTACGCTGGCATCGCTATTGCCAAACGCCAGCTCGGGCCGCCACCACTCGCGGTGGCCGAAGACCTTTCCACCGTCGTCATCGACCGGCACGGCGCGTTGTTGCGCGCTTTCACCACTGCGGACGATCGCTGGCGGCTACCGGTGTCGGCGCGCGACGTCGACCAGCGCTATCTCGCCATGCTGTTCGCCTTCGAGGATCGCAATTTCCGCACCCATGGCGGCGTCGATGCGGGCGCCTTGTCGCGCGCGGCGGGTCAACTTGTGCGTCACGGCCGCATCGTCTCGGGCGCCTCGACGCTGACCATGCAGGTCGCCCGCCTGCTCGAAGGGCGCCATGAGCGCAATGCTTCGGGAAAATTGAAACAGATCGTGCGCGCCTTGCAGATCGAGGAGCGGCTGAGCAAGGACGATATTCTCGATCTCTATCTGCGTTTGGCGCCATTCGGCGGCAATCTGGAAGGTGTGCGCGCAGCCTCGATCGCCTACTTCGGCAAAGAGCCAAAGCGGCTTTCCGTCGGCGAGGCTGCCCTGCTCGTCGCCTTGCCGCAATCGCCCGAAGCCCGCCGCCCCGACCGGCATGCGGATGCCGCGCGCCGCGCGCGTGATCGTGTGCTCGAGCGCGCCGTGACGGCTGGCGTCATCAACGCGGCCGAAGCGGAACGAGCGCGCGCAGAAGCCGTACCGCGCCTGCGCCGTCCCTTCCCGCTGCTGGCGCCGCATCTGACGCACACCGAGGCGACCGCCGCATCGGGCCCGCGCGTGCATCACCTGACGCTCGACCGCACCTTGCAGCAAAGCCTTGAGACACTGGCGCGCCAACACGCCGAGCAGCAGGGCGAGAAGCTGTCCGCGGCGATCCTCGTTGCCGACCATCAAACGGGAGAGATTCTGGCTCACGTGGGGGCCGCCAACTATCTCGATCAGGATCGCTTCGGCTCCATCGACATGGTGGAAGCGGTGCGCTCGCCCGGCTCGACGCTCAAACCGTTCGTCTACGGCCTCGCCTTCGAGATCGGACTTGCGCATCCCGAAACGCTGATCGAGGACCGGCCAGTGCGCTTTGGCACCTATACGCCGAAGAACTTCGACTCCGATTTCCACGGCACCGTGACGATCCGCTCCGCACTCGCCCACTCGCTCAATATTCCCGCCGTCAAGGCACTCGATCGGGTCGGGCCCGCCCGCTTCATTGCCAGGCTGAAGCGCGCCGGATTTTCCCCGGTGTTCGGTGATACCAGCGAGCCGTCGCTGGCGGTGGCGCTCGGCGGCGTCGGCTTCACCTTGAAGGACCTCGCGGGCCTCTACGCCGGCCTTGCGTGCGGCGGCGAACCATTGAGCCTCGTGCATCGCCAAAGTGACATCCGCGCGCGCAACGAGGCATTTCTGCGCGGCCGCAGCGAGACACGCCCGCGCCATCTGCTGTCACAGGTCGCAGCGTGGTACGTCACCGATATTTTGAAGGACGCACCGCCGCCGGCCAGCGCTCGCGGTGGCCGCATCGCATACAAAACGGGCACGTCATACGGCTATCGCGACGCGTGGGCGATCGGCTATGACGGCCGCCATGTCGTTGCCGCCTGGATCGGCCGGCCAGACAACGCTTCTACACCCGGCCTGATGGGGCATGGCGCCGCTGCCCCGATGCTGTTCGACGCCTTCGCCCGGCTGGGTGAGATGCGCGCCCCGCTGCAATCACCGCCCAGTGGCGCTTTGCGAATCTCGGGCAGCGAGCTGCCGCCGCCCTTGAAGAGGTTTGCCGAGGCCGGCCAGCGGCGCGTCGCCGGTCCCTACCTCGAACAGCAATTGATGATCGCCTTTCCGCCGGATCGATCGGAGATCGAGGTTGAAGCGGCGGCCGGCGGCGACACGCTCGATCCCCTCCTGCTGAAAGCAGAGGGTGGTACGCTGCCGCTGACGTGGCTCGCGGACGGCCGTCCGATCGGCGTTGAGGAGCATCGCCGCCAATTCGTCTGGCAGCCAAAAGGCCGCGGCTTCGTCAAGCTGTCGGTGATCGATGCCAAAGGTCAGGTCGACCGCGTCACGGTGCGTGTGCGCTGAAAGGTGACAAGGGTAGCGCTCCGCGACGGATCGCGATAGAGCAAGTGCTTATGATATTGCGCGACCCACAATCACGATCCAGCCAAGTGCGACCGCGACGGCTCTTGGCGCGGCTTGGTGCCGTAGTGCTGGCCATGCTGGCGCTGCATGGCTGCCGTTCCGAAGCCGTCAGCGAGTTGCCGATGTTGAGCGTCAACATTGCCGAAACCTCGGTTTCGGGCATTTCCTCGGGCGCCTACATGGCCGGCCAATTCCAGCTTGCGCATGGCCGCATCGTCGTTGGCGCCGGCATCATTGCAGGCGGACCTTACGGGTGTGCCGAAAGCCTGTTTGCCGACATGCTGCCCGGGCCGGGCTCGGCGATGCTGAATGCGACCAAGGCAATCAACGGTTGCATGCTCAATGCCATGCAATTGTGGGGGGTTCCCAACACGCACCTGTTGGCAGAGCACGCTTTCAATTTGTCCGGCCGCAACCTGATCGACCCCATGCCGGCCGTGACCGCTGATCGTGTCTACCTGTTCACCGGCAAATCGGACCACACCGTAGTGCCTGCGATCGTCAGAGCCGCAGAACGCTTCTATCGCGAGCTTGGCGTGCCGCCGCAGCAGATCAAGCTCGTCGATGCGCTCGACGCCGGGCACGCCTTTGTCACGGAATCCTCAGGCCTTGCCTGTGACGAGACCGGCAAGCCCTACGTTGTCGATTGCGATTACGATCAGGCTGGCGACATGCTGTCCTTCATCTACGGACCGTTGGCGCCCCCTTCCGCCAGCCCGACCGGCGAATATGTCGTGTTCGACCAGCGCAGCTTCACCAGCGATCTTGTCGCGCACGGTATGGAAGATAGCGGCGTTGCTTATATCCCGCATGCCTGCCGAGGTGCTGGCGAAGGCAACGCCGGGCGCTGCCGCATCCATATCGCCTACCACGGCTGCGCGCAGAACCGCGTTCTCACCGGCGACGCCTTCATCCGGCAAACAGGCTTTGCCCGCTGGGCCGACACCAACCGCCTCGTGGTGCTCTTTCCACAGGCGGCGACCAGCCCCTTCAATCCACAAGGATGCTGGGACTGGTGGGGCTATACCGGGCGCGCATTTCTCACCCAATCGGCTCCGCAGATCGTAGCGGTGCGCCGCATGGTCGAGCGGCTGGCGGGCCTTTCCCGGCCATCGTGAGTTCAATCGCCGTTTCAGCAACCCAACGCGCATGACGGCCCGGCGGCCGCGTTGCGATGTGGACGGCAACGCCGGCATCGGCTAGAGCCTGATCGTCTGAGATGGAAACGCCAAGCGTTTCCATCGAGGGCGTGAATCAGACTCTCAAACAAGGACTTAGAGCAGGCCACCAAGGCACGAGGCGACTCCATGTAAATTGAACCTGCTCTAGCTCAAGGGGCAAGGCGCGAAAGGGCGCGACACCGCCGGGGGAAATTGTTCGATGAGCGTACTTGCTAGAACGGTCAGGCCTGCGATTGAATTTGTGCGGCCGGGCACGCGGCCAACTGAAATCGCAGGTGGTCTATTCGCCATCTTCACCGTCATCGCAAGCACCCTGCCCGGCCTGATGCACGCCGAAACCAATGCCTTGCCCGAGAGCACGGCGAGCACCGTTGGCCGCGAACACGTTGCAGCACGCTCGCAATTTGCCGATCGCGAAACCGTCGTCAGCTTCTATATCTCCCAACCATTCTACAACCGTAGCGATGTCGCGATGCAGCGTTCCGATGGCACCGACATCAAACTGAAGCAGATGGGCTGGGACGGCGACGCGCTGATGCCGCCGATCGATGGCGGCGTGCGCTCCATGCACTGGTATGGCTCCACCGGCTTCATGATCGACTTCCTGCACAACAAGGCGGTGTCGCGCCTGGGCAAGGGCGCACACGGCCGCAAGATCGAAAACGGCATCATCGAGGAAGTCGAGACCCAGGGCACGCTCAAGGGCCAGCCGGCCCCCGCCAAGCTCAAGCTCACCGACATGTTCGACCGGTTCGAATTCACGCACGGCCACAACGTGCTGCTGCTGAATGGCATCGTACGTTTCGCCGGGCTATCGCCGCGCATTCGCCCATATGCGGGTGTGGGAGCCGGTTTCGCGTTGCCGCATGTGGAGGTTTGGTTCAAGGGCGAAACGAAGGAAAACCGAACCAACGAATACCAGTTCGCAGGGTCCGCCGCGCAGGCCTTCGCCGGGCTCGAGCTGCG
>CAZLHQ010000045.1:0-20437 GCA_964559355.1 uncultured Hyphomicrobiaceae bacterium | reverse complement strand
CAGGATGCCCGGCGCCTTGACGTCGACGCGCTTGCGGGTATCCGACTTGATCGGGCCCTTGCCGTCGATCGGGTTGCCGAGACCATCGACAACGCGCCCCAGAAGTCCCTTGCCGACCGGAACCTCGACGATGGCGCCGGTGCGCTTGACGGTGTCGCCTTCCTTGATCGAGCGGTCGTCGCCGAAAATAACGACGCCGACGTTGTCGGCTTCCAGGTTCAGCGCCATGCCGCGAATGCCGCCGGGGAACTCGACCATTTCGCCCGCCTGGACATTGTCGAGACCATAGACGCGGGCGATACCGTCACCGACGGACAGCACCTGTCCGATTTCGGAAACCTCGGCATCCTTGCCGAAGTTCTTGATCTGCTCTTTCAGGATCGAGGAGATCTCTGCGGCCCGGATTTCCATCTCTTGACCTCTTGTCTGGGCGTTTTCATTGGGCACCGAGGCTCGGGCGAGCCGCCGGGCGCGACGTATTTCAGAACATCGGGGCTGCCCCGCCACTCCGGCACGACAGCCCGCAGGCACTTGGTTCACGCCGATCACGAGGCAACGGCGTTTCCTGAGACACTCAGCCCGTTCCCTTCAGGCTGATGCGCAGGTTGGAAAGCTTCGTCTTCAGCGAGGAATCGATCATCCGGCTGCCGATCTTGACGATCAGGCCGCCGAGCAGGCTTGGATCGACGCGGGTGGCGAGCTGCACATCCTTGCCGACCGACGCCTTTAGTGTCTCTTTCAATTGCGCGACCTGCGCCTCGTTGAGCGCCACTGCGCTCGTCACTTCCGCGGTCACCTCGCCACGGCCCTTGGAGACCAGCGCGCGAAACGATTTGATCATGTCGTCGACCGCGAACAGACGGCGGTTCTTGGCAATCAGCTTGAGAAAGTTTCCGGCCAAAGGACCGATGCCGGCCTTTTCGGCCACCTTCTCCACCGCGCCCGCCTGCACATCAGCGGCGTAGAGCGGGCTCTTCACCAGGCTCTTGAGGTCGTCGCTCATGTCGAGGAGGGATTGGAACTTGCCCAGATCGCTTTCGACTTCGGCAATCTTATTTTGTTCGCTGGCAAGATCGTACAGGGCAGCGGCATAGCGGCCGGCCACGCTGGCCATCATTGGGTCATCTGTCGCCACGTCAAAGGCTCTCGTACGGCGCTTTTTCTTAGCGCGTTTCGGATGCAGGACGAGGACCCGGCGGTCCCCTTCCGTCGCGGGAAAGATACGGGCACGAAAGGGCGGTTGCCTCGGGGCAGTCCACCACCCGTCTCGAAGGACGCGGTTCTCTAACATGGCAGGAGTGGGGCATCAACGGGGGCGAGGCCATTCCGGGCCCCCATTTGTGCTTTGCGGTATTATCTTTTGGGTGTAACCGGCCACCCGGCACGCGCGCCTTGCGACTGCTTCATCAGCCGGCATGCAATAGCCCGGCGGCGACCTCGCGATGGCAGAATAAAGCGCTTCCACTTCAATCTGTTGACGCCGAATTCGCCGGGCTTGGCGAAGCATCTGCGCGCACCCGTAAAGCCGGCCATCAGGCCGGCTCAGCAGGCCGTGGCGGTATTGGAGGCGCTTTCGCATTCGCCGGCATCGCGATAGATGCGCGGGCGCTGCGAGCGCACGAAGCGGCCGTCGGGATCGACGTAGAAGATATCGACCGAAAGGGCTTCCTTGCGGTCAGCAATACTGATCGTGCGATCGATGGTGTATGGGCGCTCGACGCACTCGCCTTGCTTGCGGTCGAGCGTCACCGTAACGACCAACGTGCGCTGCGGCGCTTCGATGTTGACGGGCGGACCCTCGCGCACGTCCGCGAACGTCGTGCAGCCTTGATCGGCGTAATAGTGAATCTTGACGTTGACCTTCCCCTTGCCGTCGGCTTCCGCGATGGTCGCGGGCGCCTGGGCCAAAACTGCTGACGATGCGAGGCTCACGATCGCCGCGAGCAGCATTCCGCATGGCACGGCCGTATATCGTGCCGATAAAGACCGTTGCGTCATTCGAACCTCCGACCGTCGTTCAACCCGACAAAATCAATGGCAGATGTGCTGCTCGTATCGCTTAGGTTGCCAGTCTAACACAGTGCCGTCGAGCGACCGCACCGCTAATTCACGCATCGCGCCCCACGCCTTGAGCGCCGGAACCATCCGCATTGTCGACCTTGGTGACGACGGCAGCGCCGTGCTCCAAAGTGCGGTGCACGGGGCATTTTCCGGCGATTTCAACGAGCTTGTCTTTCAGTTCGGGCGGCAATTCGCCTTCGATCTGGATATGGCATTCGAACCGATCGATACGACCGGTGCGGCCTTCAGCGGCGGCGCCGCAATCGTCGCAATGATCGGCGGCGACCTTGCCGTGACTGACTTCGACCGAGATACGCCCCAGATCGAGCCCCTTGTGGCGAGCATACATGCGCAAGGTCATGGATTTGCATGCGCCAAGCGCAATCGCGAGATAGTCGTAAGGCGACGGCCCGAGATCGTCGCCCCCCACCGACGCCGGCTCGTCGGCAAACAAGCGGTGGCGGCCAGCCAGCACGGTATTCTGAAACTTGCCCTGGCCAATCTCGGCAACCCGCACACGATCATGACCACCCGGCGCCAGGATCTTCTCTTCGTCGACGAAGCGCGAGGCCCAGGCGGCGATGACACGCGCGGCATAGGCGGCGTCGCGCGAGTCCGACAACAGATGGTCCGCATGGTCGAGTGAGACAAAACTCTTGGGATGACGAGCGGCCGCATAAAGTCGTGCCGCGTGTTCGATGCCGACGATTGCGTCACGCGGGGCATGCATGACGAGCAGCGCCTTGCGTAGATGCGGCAGCGCGTCGGTGATCTTGTGGCTGGCGGCGTCATCGAGGAACTCACGCCTGATGCGAAACCGGTGGCCCTCGATAATCACCTCGGCTTCGCCACTCTCCTGCACCTGTTCGGGAGAGGCGCCGATCAAGCGCACCACTTCGGCAACGTCGGCGGGCGTGCCGATCGTCACAATCGCCTTGGCCTCGGCAATCTCGCCAGCGGCCGAAAGTATCGCCGCGCCGCCTAGCGAGTGACCGACGAGGATGGTCGGTGCGGAAAACTTGTCACGCATGAAGGCAACGGCGGCGAGCACGGCAGCGCGATAATCCGTGAATGTCGTTTCGGCAAAGCGCCCGTCCGATTTGCCATGCCCCGGCAGATCGAAGCGCAACACGGCGATGCCCTCTCCTGCGAGCCCTTCTGCGATGCGCCGCGTGATGGCGAGATCCATCGAGCAGGTGAAGCCATGCACCAGCAGCGCCCATGCGCGCGGTGGGCCCGACGGCAGATCGAGGCGAGCGGCAAGTTTCACGCCCCCACCACTGTGAAATGACATCACGGCATCCTGCTTTTGCGGCTGGGGCGAAGCTGGGGTCGCGGCATCGTTCATGCGAAATAGCTCCTGATGTCATTGAAATTCCGGCCGCGCTTCGAATGCCGGCTCGTCACGCCACCACGCGCCGCCGCGAGATGCAAGGCCGCACCGGCGCCTGCCATTCTGCTGCGCCAATCCGACACCTGCTATTCACGGCGTTGCCGAGCGGGCAGCGGCAGCAGGCATGATGTGGATTGCCGACGCCAACAGCGACAACCCGACCGCCTCGCCGCAATCCAGGCGGTTACGCTCTGCCGCGTGACGCGCGACGTGAACGCTCAAGGTGCGATGCTCGGCGCCGTCGAGCTGCACCACCGAAACGGTCGTATCACCCAATGCCAGATAGTTGACGATGGTGCCGCTGACGGGATTTTCCACCTCGCCGCGGGAGGGCCTGTCACGCCGGTGCAGCACCACCTTGGAGGGCGGGATCAACCACGACACCTCCGCACCCGGCTGCCACTGCGGCTGATGCGCCGCCTCGAGCTGCCGCCCGCGCCAATCGAGAAGGGTCACCGCACGCGCCACATCGTGACCGATGACCTTCGCGGGAAAGATGTTGCGCAGTCCGATCAGACGTGCGGCCTCCACGGTTGCAGGCCTTTGCACCAACTGGATTGGCGCACCCTGCTGCAGAATGCGGCCGCGATGCACCAGACAGATCCGATCGGCAAGTACCATCGCCTCGTCGAGGTCGTGGGTGACGAGCAGGATCGGCATGGAAAGCCGCGCGCGGATACCCGCAAGCTCCTGGTAGAGCCGCCCGCGAGTCACCTTGTCGACGGCCGAGAACGGCTCGTCCAGCAGCAGCACCCTGGGATCGCGCGCCAGCCCGCGCGCCACCGCGACGCGCTGCTGCTGGCCACCGGAAAGCTCGCCCGGCCGACGCTGCTCGAGCCCTTCCAGATTGACCAGAGCCAACAGTTCGGCGGCGCGGTGCGCGCGCGTCGCCGGGGCCAGATGCCCCAGGGCGGCAACCACGTTGTCCAGCGCACTCATGTGAGGAAACAACGCATAGCTTTGGAAAACCATGCCAGCGCGCCGCTGCCATGCCGGCACGTAAATGCCGCGCCGATCGTCGGCCCAGGTTTCTCCGTCGACTTCGACGCGCACCGCGGCCGAGGGACGATAGAGCCCCGCGATCGATTTCAGGATGGTCGACTTGCCGCTGCCCGAAGGACCGACAAGCGCCAGCAGCTCGCCGCCCGCGCACGCAACCTCGAGATCGAGCGGGATCGGCCCTTGCTGGCGCAGCGTCGCACTCAAAGCATGCATGGCCCTACCCCAGTCGCCTTGCCATGCGGCGCGACAAGTAGAAGGTTGCGCCAATCGCAAGCATCGAGATCGCCAGCAGCAGCGCCGACATTTTCGCAGCCGCGGCGTCGTCGAGGGCCTGCACACGATCGTAGATCGAAATCGCAATCGTGCGCGTCTCGCCGGGGACGTTGCCGCCCACCATCAGCACGATGCCGAACTCGCCCAGCGTATGGGCAAAGCTCAGCACCATCGCCGTGACGATGCCGGGCCAGGCCAGCGGCAGCTCGATGCGGCGCAGCGCCTGCCACGGGCTCATGCCGCAACATTGCGCCGCATCGCGAACATCCTGCGGAATAGCCTCGAACGCACGCTGCATCGGTTGGATGGCGAACGGCAGGTTGAAAATGATCGATGCCAGCAGCAACCCCTCGAACGTGAAGACGAGCGGCCGCCCGAACACCGCTTGCCATGCCTGCCCCAGCGGAGAGGCCTGACCGAACGCGACCAGGAGATAGTAGCCGAGCACGGTCGGTGGCAGCACCAGCGGCAATGCGACCAGGGCCTCGACGAACGCCTTGCCGCGAAACTCCCTCACAGCAAGCCAGCGGCCGGCGAGAATGCCGAGCGGCCCCAGCACCAGCACAGTCGCCAACGCCAGCCGCAAAGACAGCCACAGAGCCGTCAGGTCCATGCCGCCTCCTGTCGCCCATGGCCGGTGAAAAGCGATCGCATCACCGTGTCGCCTCCGCCGCGACCGGCAGCACGAAACCATGCCGGCGCAGAATTGCACGCGCATCCGCCGTCTGCACAAATGCAAAGAATGACTGCGCGACGACTCCTGCCCGCGGCAGCAACGCCATGCGCTGGCGCAACGGCTGATGCCAGGACTCCTCTATGAGCGCCATGCGTGCGTGCGCGCCGACCTGAGGCGATAGCGCCAGCGCATAGGCGATGATGCCGGCCTCGGCATTCCCCGACAAAGCAAACTGCGCGGCCTGCGCGACATTCTCTCCGAGTACGAGCTTACCTTGGAGCAGCGGCCAAAGACCCGCATGACTGAGCGCTTCCTGAGCACGCTTGCCGTAAGGCGCGTGCTCGGGGTTGGCGATGGCAATCTTGCGCAACCGCCCATCCGTAAGCGCTGCCTTGAGATCCTGCAACGTACCATCGGCGGCGAGGGGCGATGCCGATGGCACGACCAGGGCAAGACGCCCTCGCGCATAGAGCACGCCTTCATCGCGCAGCACGCCGTCCTTTGCGAGCGCCAGAACGTAGGCCTCGTCGGCCGAGAAGAACACTTCGAACGGCGCGCCCTGGCGGAGCTGGCGAGCGAAATTTCCCGATGAACCGAAAGTGAGGCGCACCGCCGACCCGCTTTGTCTGGTGAACGCCTCGGCCACTTCGGCGAGCGCGTATTGCAGGTCTGCCGCCGCGGCGATGACGGGACTTGCATCAGCCCGCACGCTGCTCCCGGCGCAGGCTAAGACAGCAAGCAGGCATGCAAACACGCACAGAACCCGGCCTGCTGCGAAGCGCCGTGCGGGAAACGGAGTGCGCGCACGCATCAGCGGCTTCCTCACGATATGTCTGTCGGACAATATCGCGCCGGGACAGCGCCCACGCAACCGTTATTTTTTCCTGGACATATCGACGCGCGGAGCACTGAGCAGGGCTTCGAGGGCTTTGACCTCGCGGTCGGCCGCCTTGGCCGTTTTCACCTCGAGCTTGCGATAAAGGGTAAGCACGCGCTCTCCCAAATCGGTCAGCCGCGCGCCACCAAACCGCGCACCGCCGCGTGTGCTCTCCACGAGCGGACCATCGAACATGACATTCAGCGTTTCTACGAGAGACCACGCCCGCTTGTAGCTCATGCCGAGCCTGCGGCCGGCCGCTGCAATCGATCCCGTGGCGCGAATGCCCTCCAGCATGTCGGCCTTGCCCGGCCCGATCCATCCCCCGCTCGAGAACACGAGGCGAATGCGCAGGCCGGCCGGTCTTGATTGCTTGCTCATGCCTTCAAGGTGGCGCGGGAGGCGCCTTCGATGCAAGAGGCTCCTGCAAAGTTTGCTTCGAAATAGGAATGACGCTCGCTCTTACGCAGCCCACGCGATGTAGAAGCACACCAGCAGCAGGACGAGCAGCGCTAGGCTGATGCGGTCTGTGAGCACGAAGGCGACCGGATCGTCGTTCATCTCGCCCCGCAGCGTTACCAGCCACAGCCGGGATACGAGCAGAAATACGATCAGCGGAAAGCCCCAGAGCCATGACGAGCTGCCGTAGAAGCTTTGCTTGTAGGCATCCTCGATGATGTAGAGGATGAGGATGATGACAGAGCCCACTCCGGCCGCGACGCCAAGGCCAACCAGCAAAGGTTGATCTTCGATGCGATAGCCGCGCCCACCGACCGGACTGCCCGAGTGTTCCGCGCTCCGCCGCAATTCCGCGTACCGCTTGGTAAAGCTCAGCGAGGTGAACACGAACATTGAGAACACGAACAGCCAGGGCGAAGGCGGCACGTTTGCGGCCACCGCCCCCAACCCCAATCGCATGGTGAACAGCATCGCCAGTAGCAGCGCGTCCAAGATCGGCACCCGCTTCAGCGCCACCGTGTAGGCCAGCGAGAGGACGACATAGATCAGGAGCGCACCGAACGCCTTCAACGAGACCATTGCCGCCAACCCGAAACCACCGGCAAACAGCGCGGCTGCTGCTATTGCGGCAACGCGCGGCGAAAGGGATCCGCGGGCAATCGGGCGATCGCGCTTCGACCAGTGCTGGCGATCGTTGGGCGCATCCAGGATATCGTTGACGATGTAGGTGGCCGATGCTGCCAGCCCGAGCGCCACGAACGCCAGCGCAGTCGCGGCGACCGCAGGTGGTTCGTCTAGCCGCCCTCCCAGCACCAATGGCGCGAATACCAGCGTATTCTTGATCCATTGAGCCAGCCGCAGACTGCGCAACAATTCGACAAGCTGAGACGTCACCAAACCTCGCCTACTCAACCAAGTTGCACGCATCGGCAAACAATTGCCATCGAGACGCTCACCCCAGCATGAAGCGCACGTTGACGACAAAGACCAGCGCCCCAATTGCCGCCAGCAGCGCTTCCTTGTGTGGCAGTCGCGAGGCCGTGAACGGCACGATCAGCAATGCCAGATGCGCCAGCGTCACCGCGGGGCTGAACAAGAGAGGCTCGCTCGGATTGAAGACAATGAAGAACGCACCGCGGATCAGGGCATAGGCCGCTAGCCCCAGCAACAGCCCTGTCATCGCATCGGCCTGCCCGGCGGCATCGCGCGATAATGGCGAACGCTGCGCGGTCAGCACAATGGCAAACAGGCCCACGGCCCCTGTCAGCAAGATCGTCGGCAGACTTGTCAGATAGCCTGAAAGCTCGGGCATGAAATAGCCGCCCGCCTGGGGCCACAACGGCGCTGTCGGCGTCGGCGCTGCGAAATTGAAGAACAGCCAGTTGACGACAAAACTATACAGGCTGGTCAGGCTGTAGTCGTTCTTGGCGATATAGAAGAGCAACATGCTCCAGTGCGATTGGCTCTCCTGATCGGCCGTCGCCGCCACCACGCCTCCGTTCATCACACCTTCCAGCGCCACGAAAGTTAACGGCACGGCGAGCAGGTGGAGCGCAGTCCAGCGCTCGCGCACAACAGCCATACCCCGCCGCCATGCGATATCGACAAGCGGGATCACCGCGAGGGCGCCACTGACGATCTCATTCAAGGCGGATGCAATCAGGATCAGCGTCAAGATCACCGCGCCGCGCGTTGTGAAGCTCTGGCGCAACCGCAAATATTGAAGCACGTAGAGCGCGGCCAACGTTGCCGTCACGATCTTCGATTCGCAGATCGAGGAAAAATACCAGATCCCCAGCGACGAGCCGTAAATCACGCCAGCGGCGAGTGCGAACCGTAGCGGCACCAGCATCGCCAGGGCGCGCGTCGCCGCCCAAGTTCCAGCGCCACCGATGACAGCGAACAACAGACTGAGAACCGCTTGCGGCGAAAGCAGGAGCTGTAGCGGCGCAGTGAGCTTCATCCACAACTGCGCAATGCCGATAGTCGTGGGATGAAACCGAGCAACGCGATCAATGGCTGTGCCAACAGCCAACGGTTGATAGAGATGCGCATCCGCACCGAAGTGGCCGGTGCCGGACCGCGCCAGCAACGCAAACGAGGTCAGCCAATAGACCACTGCCATCGCCACGCCGACAAGCGCTGCACCGACCGCGACCGGCTCGACAGCTTCGATGCCGCCAACACGCCGCCCCTCCCCAGCCGCGGCATGCACGCCGGGCGTCCCCGCCGCATCACTCATCGAACGCCGCCCCGTCAATCACTTGCGAAATCAATCCGCAATACATATTCCAACATCACCGGAACGTCCATCTTCGCGCGCGAGCGGCATCGCGAGAAAAGTCCCGCGCCCCAATGTGAAAGAGTTCCAAACCGCTGTCCGCACACAACTGATTGCGGCATGGCGTGCTTCACCTCGACACGACGAGCGCGGCCAAGCCTGTCTGCCGTTGCTGCCATCGCCCTCACAAAAATCCGTAAGGGTCGATATCGACGCTGAGCTGCAGGTCGCCCTTGATGGGAGGAAGCGCTTCGAGCCAAGCGCGCAGATAGCTTTGTATGTCGAGCTCTCGCGGGGCCTTTGCCAATAGCCGCCAGCGGTAGCGGCCGCGGATCACCGCGATCGGCGCTTCGGCCGGACCCAAGACTTGAATTTTATCGGAGAACGGCGCGCGCCGGGCAATCTCGCGCGCGAGACTTTCGGCCTGTCCCTTGTCGCGCGAGGAAACGATCAGCGCGACAAGCCGCCCGAACGGCGGCAGCAGACCACGTTGGCGCACTTGGATCTCGCGTTCCAGAAACGTCTCGCGATCGCCCTTGATGATCGCCTGCATCACCGGATGGTCCGGGTTGTAGGTCTGCACCAATCCGCGCCCGCCGCTAAAAGCCCGGCCGGCGCGCCCCGTCACCTGATGCAGCAATTGAAACGTGCGCTCGCCGGCACGCGGATCGGCGCCCTGCGCCAGCCCAAGGTCGCCATCGACGACGCCGACCAGCGCCAGATCGGGAAAATGATGACCCTTGGCCACGATCTGCGTGCCGATGATGATGTCGGCCTCGTGCGCTTCGATGGAGCGGATCACCTGACGCATCTCGACGAGGCTCGGAATGAGATCGGACGACAGCAGCGCCACGCGTGCTTGCGGAAATCGCTCCGCCACTTCCTCGGCGACGCGCTCGACTCCAGGACCACACGCCACCATGCCGCCTTCGGCTCCGCATTTGACGCACTTTTCGGGAACCGGCAGCGAGAAGCCGCAATGGTGACAGTGGAGCCGATTGCGAAAGCGATGCTCGACCAGCCACGCCGAGCATTGCGGGCACTCGATGCGATGACCACAGGCGCGGCACAACGTCAACGGCGCATAGCCGCGCCGATTGAGGAACAGCAGCGATTGCTGACCCTTCGCCAGCGTCTCCGTTACGGCCTCGACCAGCCGCGGCGCCATCCAGTGACCCTTGTCGGGCTGCTCGGCGCGCAAATCGATCGCGCTGACCTCGGGCATTTCCGCTCCCGAGAAGCGGCCCGGCAGCACGACGTGGCGATAGCGGCCGGTGCGCGCGTTGACATGGCTTTCAATCGATGGTGTCGCAGATGCCAGAATGATGGGGAAGCCGCCGATGCTGCCGCGCACGACGGCCATATCGCGCGCCTGATAGTGCACACGGTCGTCCTGTTTGAAGCCGGTGTCGTGCTCCTCGTCGACAACGATCAGCCCCAGATCGGGATACGGCAGGAACAGCGCCGAACGCGCGCCCACCACCACCCGCGCTTCTCCATGCGCCACCCATTTCCAGATGCGGCCGCGATCGGCCGGCGACAGTGCGGAATGCCATTCAACCGGCGCGGCGCCAAAGCGCGTCTTGAAGCGGCCCATGAACTGGCTGGTCAGCGCAATCTCAGGCAGCATGATGAGCGCCTGGCGGCCTTGCTCCAACGCTCTGGCGACAGCTTCGAAATAAACCTCCGTCTTGCCGGAGCCGGTGACGCCGTCGAGCAGGCTGACCGAGAAGTTCGCGGCGTCCAATGCCGACGTCAGAGTCGCCACCGCGCGCGCCTGATCGTCGCTGAAGGTGTTGCGCTGGAAGGCGGGATCGAGCCGCGCGGGACGGCGCTCGGGAATCGCCACGTCGACGAGATTTCCCGACGTCACCAGCCCATCGACGACGCCGCTGCTGCAGCTTGCCTCCGCGGCAAGCGCAGCCTTTGTGCGAATGAGCCCGTCAGCGGCAATGTCGAGCACGCGCTGGCGCGCCGGTGTCATGCGCGGGGGATCGGCCGCAGCCTCGACGTACCGCACACCAAAGCGCGGCTTTTCCGCTTCGAACACCGCCGGCGCGCTCATCATCATGCGCACCACCATGCCCAGCGGCGCAAGTGTGTAGCGCGCGATCCACTCCGCAAATCGCAATGAGGTTTCGGGCAACGGCGGCGCATCGATCAGGCTGTCGATCGCTTTCAGCTTCTTGGGATCGACCGGCTTGCCATCGCCCTGCGGCTTGTCCCACACGACGCCGATGCGCATTTGCGGGCCGAACGGCACCAGCACGAATGCACCTGCACGAATACCCGCCGCCGCAGCCCCGGCCGGCAGCGCGTAATCGTAGGTCTGATCGAGCGCGACCGGCAGCAGCACCGGCACCGTGGGCCGCGCCGGGGCGCTCGCCATGTCCAACTTATCGAGTAGACTTTCCAAGGGCCCGCCGCGGTTTCAACTGGTGATCTAAGAGCGCCGATGTGAATGAATGCGCTGGTGCTTCCATCCGCGGCGTTCTCACTTTAGTGTCCCGTTTCCGAATTGCCGACTTGGCAACACGCCGCGATATTGGTCGGCAATTGCGATACGCCGCACGAGTTGCAGTGACGTGCGAATCGTTCACATAGCGTAGCCGCCCTCTTGAGGCGAGCCCGAGGCTGGAGGGCCTGGCAGAATGAAATTCTTCGTCGATACCGCCGACATCGCTGAAATCAGGGAGCTTGCCGCAACCGGGCTTGTCGACGGCGTCACCACCAATCCTTCGCTGATCGCCAAATCCGGGCGTGACTTCAAGCAGACAATCGCCGAGATCTGCGCAATCGTGCCCGGGCCGGTCTCGGCGGAAGTGACCGCGCTCGATGCCGCCGGCATGGTGGCAGAGGGGCGCGAACTCGCCAAGATCGCCAAGAACGTCACGATCAAGGTGCCCCTCACGATGGAGGGATTGAAGGCCTGCCGCACGCTGACTTCGCAAGGCACGCTCGTCAACGTCACACTCTGCTTCTCGGCCAACCAGGCGCTGCTGGCCGCCAAGGCCGGGGCCACCTTCATCTCCCCATTTGTCGGCCGCCTCGACGACATCGGCCAGGACGGCATGATGCTGATCAAGGAGATCCGCCAGATTTACGACAACTACGCCGCGCTTTCGACCGAAATTCTCGCCGCCTCGATCCGCACCGTAAATCACGTCAAGGATGCAGCCTTGATCGGCGCCGATGTCGCGACCATTCCTCCGGCAATTCTAAGGGCGCTGGTCAAGCATCCGTTGACCGACGCGGGGGTCGATCAATTCCTGGCCGACTGGGCCACGACCAAGCAGAACATTCTCTGAAGCCTTCGCCGAGCGTAACGTGGTGGTGCCATGGCGATCTGGAAAAACCACATCGTTCTCGATGTCGAGTCCGACGGACCATGCCCCGGCCTCTACAATATGATCTCGTTCGGGCTCGTCAGCCTTGCCGATCCCAAGCAGGGATTTCTGGGCGAAGTGGCGCCGATCCTCGATCATGGCGGCATCCCGCAGGCGCGCAACATCAGCGCCGTCACCTTCGAGCAGCAACAGACATTCGCCGATCCGGCCGTGGTCATGGCAAACGCGCGCACTTGGATCGCAGGCATCACCGGCGGCGCCCGCGCCATTTTCTGGTCAGACAACCCCGCCTTCGACTGGCAATTCTGGAACTGGTATTGCCACCGCTACCTTGGCGACAATCCGGCCGGCTTCAGCGCCCGTCGCATCGGCGATCTCGATGCGGGACGGCGCTGCCAGCCGCTCCTTACCAACGCCTGGAAGAAGCGGCGGCAGACCGACCACACCCACAACCCGCTCGACGATGCGCGCGGCAATGCCGAGGCCCTGACCTGGATACTGCGCGAAATGGGCGTGACGCCGCGATAGTGGTGAGCGGCACACGGCAATCACACCCGAGCTCGTTACATTGCACCAACCTCGATCAATCGACTGTCACCTTGCGGTCGAGCGGCGCGCTGTCGTCTCGGGTCCATTCCGCCATCGAGCCATCGTACATCAGCGCGTCCTTGTTACCCATGATCTCGGAGGAGACAAACCAGCCGAGACTTGCCCAATGGCCCGTGTTGCAGAAATTGACCTGCTTGCCGGAGGTGGCGACGCCCGCTGTCTGATAGAGCTTCGACAACTGAGCCTTGGAGCGGAACTTGCCGCTGTTGTTATCGGTCAACCACGACTCGGGCAGGTTGACCGCGCCGGGAATGGTGCCGCCGACTTTGGCATCGCCGCTCTTGGTGATGCCGAGGAAGAAATCGTTCGGCCGGTTGTCGACCAGCGGCAGCTTCTCTGTCATCGCCGCCTTCACATCGTCCTTGCTGGCGATCATGCCCGGCCGCAGGTTGGCTTTGAAGGTCACGGTCGGCGGCGCGACATCGCCCGTCTCCAATGGATTGATCGGCTTGTTGGTGGCCTTGTCGACATCCTTGGTCCAGCCCATGAAGCCGCCGTCCAGAATCGACACTTGGTCGTGGCCGAGCACCTTGAAGGTCCAATAGAGGCGTGTCGCCGCGCCCATGTCCTGCGCGTTCTTGCCCATCGGCACCAGCACCACATGCGACTCCGTGCCGATGCCATGAGCGCCAATCAACTTCTCGAGCTTGTCGGGCGGCGGCAGCATGCCATTGACGCCCGCCGCGTTCTTCTCGCGCCAGCCGCCCTTGGCGTAATCGGCATAGACAGCACCGGGGATGTGACCGGCCGCGAAGTCCGCCTTCGTGCGCCCGCCGCCACTCGTCACGTCGAGGATGACAACTCCCGGCTTGCCCAGATTCGCCTTGACCCAATCGACCGTCACCAGCGGATCAGCCGCTGATGCCTGCCCGATCGATACCAGCACCGTCAGCAGCGCCAGCAGAAGCACGCGCATTTCAATCATGACCCGTTCCTTTCATGATCGCCAAAATCATTGCAGAAGATTGGTAGCACCGCGCACGTCAGCGCATCGGCGCTTCTTCATGCTCACATGGTCTTGTCTGCTGACCGCTTGTCAAGTCAGGCAACCGTGAAATGCAGGCCGCCGCCCGGCTTGCTGCGGATGCGAGACGGATGCAAATCGATCGCGATCGCGCGCATGCGACGGCGACTCATGGCAATCTGTTTCGAGCTGCCGGAAACCGCCGCACAGCCGCATCACGGCCGAGCGACCGGAGCCTCGTTAACCCGGCGTTAACCACAGGCGCGCGTCAATCGCTGCGTCGTTCGAGACAGCAAGGCCCTGAACCAGATGCCGCCCGCCGCTTTTCGCCATGCCAGACGCTCAGCCGCCAGCGCACCGGGCACGGCTGGGCTCGACCTGTCGGGCGATCTGGAGCACGCGGCCAAGGCCTGGCTTGTCCATCTCGAGCACGAGCGCGGCTACACGCAGCAGACGCTGACCGCCTATGAGCGCGATTTGCGGCAGTTCATATCCTGGCTCGCCATTCATCTCGATTATGCTCCCTGCCTTGGCGATCTGGCGCGGATCGACGCCCGCACCGTGCGCGCCTTCCTCTCCGCGCGGCGGCGGCAAGGCACGATCAGCCGGTCGCTATCGCGCACCTTGTCGGCGCTGCGCACGTTCTTTCGCTGGCTCGAAGCCGAACAAGCCTTGCGCAACCGCGCCGTGATGCAGGTGGCGCTGCCGAAAATCCCACACTCGGTGCCTAAGCCGTTGACAGTGGAGGCCGCTCGCAATGTCATCGAGAACGCCAGTCATCCCGGCGACGCGGAGGACTGGATCGCTGCCCGCGATTGCGCCGTGCTGCTGCTTCTCTACGGCGCCGGCCTGCGCATCTCCGAAGCGCTCGGCCTGACGGTGGCTGACGCACCTCTCAATGGACGCGACGTCATCCTCATTCGCGGCAAGGGCGGCAAGGAACGCATGGTGCCCATACTGCCGGTGACGCAGAACGCCATTCGGCGCTATCTGCACGCATGCCCCTATCCTCTGCAGGGCGGCGACCTCTTGTTCGTCGGCGCCAAGGGCGGCGCGCTTTCGCCCCGCCTCATTCAGCTTGCCATGCAGCGCTTGCGGGAGAGCCTGAGCCTTGCCGATACGGCGACGCCGCACGCGCTGCGCCACTCGTTTGCCACCCATTTGCTGGCCGCGGGAGCCGACCTGCGCCAAATCCAAGAGTTGCTGGGCCACGCATCTCTTTCGACGACCCAGGTCTATACTGAGGTCGACCGCGACCGCCTGCTTGCCGTTTACGACGCCGCCCATCCGCGCGCCAAGCCGTAAGCCGCGCCAGCGCCCCGGAAAAGCTGGCCGCTTCCCCGTGACATCCTGTGCGAAAATCCGGTTAACCCTTTTCAATATTCGGCAATGTCACTAGCCTAACAGTTAGAGTTGGTTAGCCACTTGCGATGATGCTTGGTCGCAATCCCGGAACGGCTCGAGGGTCCGAACTATGCTCTGCATCACGCGAACTGCCGTGCGCACGGTGGGCTTCTGGCTGGCGTTGGCGACCATGGCAGTTGCGAGCGCACCTGCGCGCGTCGTGGCGGCCGAGCCAGCGGCCGTGGCATCTCGCGCTCATTGCGCCGGCATCGACATGTTGCAGGAGCTGCGCGCCAAAGAGCCCGCGACCTTCGCTGAGATCGATGTGGCCGCCAAGGCGACGGCCAACGCCTCGGCTGTCTTATGGAAGATCGAGCGGGCGGGACGTCCCGCATCCTACCTGCTTGGCACCATCCATATGACCGACCCGCGCGTGACGGTCTTCTCGCGCCAGCTCGAAGAAGCGCTTGCAGCCACCGACACGCTCGCACTCGAGGTGGCCGATGTTTCCGCTGACGCCACAAACGCTGCCATCGCCCGAGCGTCGCGGTTGGTGCTGTTCACCGACGGGCGCACTCTGGATGACCTGTTGTCGGATGACGAGTACGCCAAAGTGAAGGAGACGATGGCCGGCATCGGGCTGCCAGGCGAAACGGCACAAATGTTCCGCCCGTGGGTGGTGTCGATGATCCTCTCGGTGTCCTCGTGCGAGCGCCAGAAGGTGAAGAGCGGCCTGCCCGTGCTCGACATGAAGCTCGCCACGCATGCCCGCGAGCGCGGCCTCAAGGTGGTTGGCCTGGAGACGATCGAAAGCCAGCTTGGCGCCATGGCCGGCATTCCCGATGACCAGCAACTCGCCATGCTGCGCGCGAGCCTCAAGTTCGCGAATCGCTCGAACGACACCATGGAAACGCTGCTGCAGCTTTATCTGACGCGCAACATGGGGGCCGCCTGGCCGTTCCACATCGCCCTTGCCAAGAAGGCGGGCATCGCGCGCGCGTCCTTCGACAGTTTCCAGCGCCGCATCGTATCAGAACGCAATCATCATATGCGCGACATGGCCTTGCCGCTGCTGGAGAAGGGCCGCGTGATGGTGGCCGTTGGCGCCCTGCATCTGGTTGACAAGAACGGCCTCGTCGCATTGCTGCGGCAGGAAGGCTACACGCTGACACCACTCGAATAGGCGCTGGCCTCCAGCGTTTCGCCGTGGTGTGCCGGAGTTTCGATGCGCGTGCGCGCACGATAGGGCAATTCACACAATCCGCCGCCCATGTTTTGATGATGCCATAGCTGCGTCGCCAGAACCGCCGTCAAACCCATACCGGTGAAGAACTCGATGCGGCCGACCTTGCCCATGCGCACCCTGGTGTAGAAGCGACGCACCGCCTCGACATCGAAATAACCCGTCTTGCGCAGGCTCTCCTCGCTCAGCAGCTGCCCGACATAAGCAGGCGCCCCCGAGACGAAGCTTTCGCCGAATGGCGCGCGGAACATCGCCTTCGGCCGCAGCGCTATCTCCTGCGGCAGCCAGCGTTCAGCCGCGCGCCGAAGCAGATATTTGTCCATGCGCAATCCGCGCAGCTTGTAGCGCGGGTGCAGCCTCGCCATCATCGCAATGACATTCTCGTCGAGGAACGGGTAGCGGGTTTCCACGCTGTTGGACATCGCCACTCGGTCGCCCTTGTGGTTGAGCAGCAAGCCAGCCAGAAACACCTTGTAGCCGACATAGAGCGACTGATTGAGCGGGTGCCAACGGCGCATGCGCTCGCCATCGAGTTCCAGATCGTCATAAGCGGTGTGGCCGTCGAGACCGGCGAGCAGATCGCGATTGTAGAACTGCTGGCGCGAGGCGCCCATCATCTGCCACATCGACGATTGCGCCTGTGCGCCACCCATCAGTTGATCGATCCGCGACAGCTCTGCAAACGGCATCGATGGATCGGCGAGCTTGCGCGCCAGCCTGTTCAAGACCAGGCCCGGCTGCAGTGGCCCCGCGCCCATGCCTTGGATGATCTTCTGAATCTTGAACCAGACGTAACCGGCCAACGCCTCGTCGGCGCCTTCGCCCGTCAGCGCCACCTTGAAGCCTGCATCGTGCACCGCCTTGGCCAACGCATGCAGTGCGGCGCACGCGGTGTCGACCACCGGACTGTCGGCCGCCGAAACGAGATCGGGATAAACGCGCGAGATTAGCTCCGGCCCGGCCTCGACCATGTGCGGGATGGTGCCGATGTGGCGCGATGCCAACATCGCCTTGTCGCTCTCGTCGAGTTCCTTGCCTGGCACCTTGACCGTGAAGCTCGGGATCTGCCGGCCCATGACGCACACCGCTTGCGACAGTACGGCCGCCGAATCGATGCCACCTGACAGATAACCGACAACCGGCACGTCGGCGCGAAGCCGCACCTCGACCGCGCGCTTGAACGTCGCCTCGAATTCATCGACCAGCGGACGTTCGTCGACAGGATCCTCCTCGTCGCCAAGATCGGGGAAATCCAGATCCCAGTAGCGCCGTTCGCGGATCTGCGCTGGCCGCCCGGTGGGATCGAGCGTGATCGCCAGATAGTGTCCGGGCAACACCGCCTCGACGCCCTTGAACATGGTACGGCGACGGCCCATGGCAAAGAACGTGAAGATGTGGTCGAGACCCTTTGGATCGAGCTGCGGGGTGATCGCGCCAGACGCCAGCAGCGCCTTGATCTCGGAACCGAAATACAGCCAGTCGCCGTTCCGCGCGAAGTGCAGCGGACAGATGCCCGTGCGGTCTCGTGCCAGCAGCAGCTTGCGCTCCTTGAGATCGTAGAGCGCAATGGCGAACTGCCCACGCAGATGCTCGAACAGCGCCTCGCCATACTCCTCGTAGAGGTGGACGATGATCTCGGTATCGGTATGCGTGCGAAACGTGTGCCCCTTGCTCTCGAGCCGGGCTCGCTGCTCGGGAAAATCGAACAGCTCGCCGTTGAACATCACGGCGACCGTGTGTTCCTCGTTGTAGATCGGCTGCTGGCCATCGGCGAGACCGACAATACTCAAGCGGCGATGCGCGATACCAAGTCCGCGGTCGGCGAACCATCCGTTCTCGTCGGGCCCACGATGGCGGATCGCATCGGCCATGCGCTCGACAACCACGCGGCTGACCGTACGCCGGCCTTCCAGATCAAGCACGCCAGCAAAACCGCACATGAACTCTCCTTGCTGGCCGCTACCGCTGCAACGCGATCCGCGCACCAAAAAAACACCAACACCTTGTGGCTGAACCGAACCGCCGTGCCGCACTCAGCGATGCGAAAGAAGCGCACCGAACCTGAAAAGCGACGCGATCAGCCCGCTAGGCTGCCACTTGTTCGCTGACGGAACCGGCAGCCCAGCTATAAGAAGGGCTCGTATCAGCGTTATTGAGCAGGCAATGACAAGAACGAGCCTCAACCGCACACTCCGACGCGCCTACATCATTCTCATTCTTTTGCTGGCCATCGCGTTCCTGGCGCGTATCGCGAGGCATTTCCCCCACGTTTCCGGCAGCAACCTCGATAAAATTCTCAGCGATATCTACGACTATCTCAAGGACATGGCGCTGATCTTCGTTACCGTCATCGCAGCTTATCTGGCTAACGTTTTCCAAAAGCGCAGCAAATTCATCGAGAGCCTCGAGCATGAATGGCGCGGCATCGTCGCCACCAAATCGGCTCTTTACGCCTTTTGTGAACGTCCATATCCGTCGACGGACGACTATCTGCTGGCCTTTTGCCGCATCTCCGAGGCCATCGACAACATGCGGATCGTCTACCGCAACGCCGGCGAGACCTCCTCGCAGATCGGCCTTTATCCCTATGCTCCCCTGCACGACATGCGACGCGCGCTCCAGTGGATCGACCCGCGCCGCAAACCCAACGTTACCGCCGCCGAGCGCAAGCTGGTGCAGGACGCGATCCTGCAATCGTTTTACGCGCTGCGTGAGAATTTCCTCGAGGAACTCGACCTGGAGGAGCCTCGTCATCCTCTGCTCATTTCCGGCGGACGGCGCCTTAAGCAATCCGGTTCGACACGCGCAGCGCGGGCCGAGCAGGAACGGCAAAGGAAGCGGCAGGACAAGGAGCAGCAGACCCGGCCCGACATCGATACGCTGCTATCGCACCTCTACTATGAGGAGCAACAGGCCGATGGCCGCAGGGACAATGGCGCTCAGGCACGCGGGCGCGAGGTATAGATCGCCTCGGAGACTGGCGCCGATTGCTTGACGACGACCCGATGCGCCTTTTCCAGCGCCTGGAACGCCAGATTGACCCGCCGTGACATGGCCGCCAGATAGTCGCGCACCTCATTGGGAAGTTGCGCTGTGGCATAGCGGTCGGGATGGTAAATCTTGGCCATTTCCACGTAGGCCTTGCGCACATCCTCGTGGCTGGCCTCGGCGCGAACGCCAAGCACCGTATGAGGATCGAACGTCTCGCCGGAGCGGGAAGCTGCGGCCCGTAACTGATTGGCCGAAGGGACCTGAATGAGCCGGATGGACCGGATTGCGTTTTTTGCCAGCAGTTGCTGCTCGCCACCGTAGACGCGGAAGTCGAGGAACACGTTGGAACCGTTCAGCACCTCGTGAACCGGACGCGCCGCCGGCATCATGAGATCGCCCTTGAGCACGGACTGATCGTCGAGGGTCAGCTCGACCGGCACGGCAACCTGCTGGCTCTGCACCATATTGTCAACGCGGGTTCGCTCGAACATCAAAACGGGACTCCTGCTGTGCCTGCCTGGGACATGTCTCCGCGGCCGACGCCCTTCGTGGACTGATATCAGCAAGAAGCATGCAAGTTTCGCCGGTCGCCGCCGTGCGCGACATCAGGCGCTGCTGGCAGTAACGCCCAGGATGTGATAGGTGCACGCCAACCTTTTTGCGTCGCACAACCGACCGCGCCCTGAATTCGGGCCCGGGCGCGGGATTGTTGCACGCCAGACATATGACCGGCCTACGACTGCCGGAGCTCCCCAAACCGGATCGCAACATGCAGCTTCGCAACATCGCCATCATCGCCCACGTCGATCACGGCAAGACCACTCTCGTCGACCAGCTCCTGAAACAATCCGGCGCCTTCCGTGACAACCAGAAAGTTGCCGAACGCGCAATGGACTCCAACGATCTGGAGCGCGAGC
>CAZLHQ010000044.1:0-20956 GCA_964559355.1 uncultured Hyphomicrobiaceae bacterium | reverse complement strand
CCAGGCCGTGCAGATGTTCGGACCTGCCCAGTATGGCGTCGCCAAGGCGGTGCAGGACTCGGTCGCCGAGGGCGTGATCCCGGCCGACGAAGCTGACGACCTGTTCGTCTGCGTCGGCGTGTTCATCCACTGGGAAGCAGCCGACGACGCCAAGATCCAGGACTTCAACTATCGCGCCACCAAGGAGGCCCTTGCCCGCGCCATCGCCGGCAAGCCGACCGCGGCCGAGGCAACTGCCCAGCGCAACTCCGCAGCTCATCCGTTCGCTGCCAAGTCGTAAGGCAAGATCGGTCTCTCGAGACCGTCGAAGTGTTCAGCGAAGGCCGGCGATCTCATCGAGGTCGCCGGCCTTCAGCGTTCCGGTGTGCAGGGCCGTTGCGACCAGCACGCCCCATGCGCCGGCCTGCGACAGTGCCATGAGATCGGCCTTGTCGCGCACACCGCCGGCCGCGACGATGCGGCTAGAGGGTGACAGCAGCGACAGAGATTTGACGCGCTCGAGTTCCGGCCCCGACTTGGCGCCGACAGCGGCAAGCGTCATGCAGATCACCGTTTGCGGCCAGCGGGTAGGTTCGCGCGCGACTTGGATGGGACCAAGAAAATTTGATCCCTTGAAGTCGAGCGATAATAACCACTGATCGTGCACCTGTGTGCGAATGGCGTCCAATGTATGGGCATCGGGAAGCGTTTCCGAACCGACCACAGGCGTGAACCCACATTGCGAACGCGACGCGATCGCGGCGATGCTACTCGAGCCATCGTCAACCCAGATCGAGAGCCTAGGAAAAGCACGGCGCAAACGGTCTAACGCTGCTTTATTGGGCTGACGGCCGGCGATGCCATCGAGATCGGCGACGTAGAGGATTTCGAACGGGTGCAGCGTCAATAGTCCGTCGACGACCTCCACCGGATCGGCACTCCGGCTAAGCGGCGTCTCGATCGGCCGGTAGCGCGCACGCTCCCCGCCCGTGGCATACACGACTACGGTATTCATCACGTCGATGACCGGGATCACCTGCATCCGTGACCTTCTCCTCTACATCATGTAACCACTATCACATTGGGGAGCGGACCCAGCGGGCATAAGAAAGAATAAGAACCTGGGGATGGGCATGAGTATCACTGCGGGATTGGATGTTGGTGGCGCGCACTTGAAGGTTGCGCTTATCGAGGACGGGCGGCCAATCGAAGTTGCGCAGTATCTCTGTCCGCTTTGGCAGGGACTGGACAAGCTCGATACGGCGCTGGCCGAGGCGCAACCACTGCTCGCTCGCGCCGATGGTTGCGCCATCACCATGACGGGTGAACTGTCCGATCTGTTCGAAAGCCGCCAGGTGGGAGTCGAAACGCTGGTGCGCCATCTGGCCGGCGCACTCGGGCCGAACATCAATTTCTGGATGGGCCCGCGCGGCTTTGGTCACCCCGATGCTGCCATTGCCCATCACGCCGACGTTGGCTCGACCAATTTCCTCGCCACGGCAAGCCTGCTGGCAAGGCTCACCAGGGACGCGCTGCTGGTCGACTTCGGCTCCACCACCACCGACATCATCGCCATCATCGGTGGTGCTCCGGTCGCCACCGGCATGACCGATGGCATACGCCAGGCGAGCGGTGAATTGGTCTATACCGGATACACCCGCACCGCCGTCATGGGCGTGACGCAGAGCGCGCCGTTCAACGGCGAATGGGTGTCGCTGGCGCGCGAGTATCTCGCCACCATGGCCGACGTGCGCCGCGTACTTTCAGAGGTCGACGCCGGCGTCGACCTGCACGCCACCGCGGACGGGCGCGGTAAGAGCATTGCTGAAAGCACGGCGCGGCTGGCGCGGATGCTGGGCCGCGATGCGAGCGAGGCCAAGGCCGCACAGTGGCAGCTGGTAGCGCGCCACATCGCGGAAATCCAGATGCGATCGATCGCCGACGCGATGGTGCAGGTTCTTTCACGCCATCCAGGCGCCGACCTGTCGCGGCTCATCACCGCCGGCATTGGCTGTGACGTTGCCAATGTGCTCGGCTACCGACTGGGCCTGACGCCGACCACCTTTGGCAAGATTGCGGGCGCCAATGCGCGCTGCTCGCGCGCGGCAACCCATTCGGCCGCAGCGGTGGCGGTTGGAATGCTGCTCGAGCTGTAGGCGGCGCGGGCGCCTGCAAAGAGGCCCGCTCAGTTGGGCATCAATGTCGAAGCGCCGGCGGGATCACCTCGTTCACACCTTGCGCGAAGCGGCAGGATCGCCGCGCCGCCACGCCTCGACCTTCTCCATTAGCCAGCCCCAGGCCTCGGACTCACGCGGTCCGGCGGTCTTGTCGATGGCGATCTGGAGATATTTCAACTCGGCGTCGATCTTCTCTCTCGGCAGCATGTGCAGGCGCGTGGTCAACACGGCGAGCTCCAGCACAGCGGCCTGCGCGCGGTTGAAGCCTTGCCACGGGCGATGGGTCTCGACGGCTGCGAGACGACAGTGAAAGCGCGGGCGCAGATCGTCCTCGGTGACGTGGGTCACTTCCAGCTCCCAATGCGAGAGACATTCGGAAAGGCGTGCTCCCTCGATCTTGCTTGTAGGGCGTGTCGGCCAGTTCTTGCGGCCAGTGACGCAACCGGCGAAGACGCGCACATCGTTCGTGTGACTAGCGACGGCGTAGGGGTGGGCCCGCAAGTTGTCGAGCGTGCGCGAGGGCTTGAATGGCGCGACGATCCAGCCGTCATCGTCGGCGATAAGGCCAAGTGGCGCGATGTGCACGTCGCCCGTCGCATTCTGTGTCGACACGATGGTCTCGACGATGAAGGGCATCAGTTGGTCTCCTGGTGGATGGCGCAGCAGTGGGCCAACGGCTCAAGTTGAAGAGTCGGGTGTGCTGTCGGTGCCGCCTTTTTCTGCCACCTCATCACCACCAAGTGGCGCTCGACCCTCGTCTGTCGCGCGTTTGGCCTCGCGCGCGGCGGCGTCCGCCTTGGCCTTCGATTTGAGCGTCGCACCCTCGACGGCGTGGCGTGTCAGGTCTTCCTTGGCCTTGTCTGCCGCAACACCCCAGTCGAGCGGCTGATCCTGCACATAGCGCTTGGCGAGCCGCCACGCCGTCTCTGCCTTGGCCAGCTCATAGCCGAGATAGAACGCGTGCGCTGCGTCGCCTTCGACCGATAGGGCTGGAAACAAGTCGAGCGGTGTGCGCGAAACATGGTGGCCATCGCGATTATAGATGTGAACACCATCCTCCCCGGCCTCGATGCGGTAGTTCAAGTCGCGAACACCCGCGGCACTGTTAGAGATTTCGGCTAGGCTCTGCGGAAACGGCGACAGATCGTGCAGCGACAGCAGGCCGCCGCCGTAGCCCTTGGGCAATCCACCATCCTCTTTTGCTCTGAACATCAGCCGGCGGGCGGCGTCATGCTCTTCCACTGTGCGGCGCGTGTGCGGCGACACCTGCACGATCAGCACGTTGGCAATGTCGAGTTCCGAGCAAATCCCGGCCAGCAGCGCCGTGACACCCTGACTGTCGGCATCGGTCAGCTCAGTCAGGTTGCCGGTGCCCATCAGGATCTCGACGTCGGGTCGCAGCCGCCGCAGCTCGGCATAGCGCTCCAGCGAGGCGGTGAAGCCGAAGTGAATGGGATCGAGCACAGGATCGGCGATGGGGGCCAGACCGCGCGCGCGGCACACATCGATGGCGCGCAGCAGGGATGCCATATCGCCGTGCGGATTGGGCACCAGGATCGGCACGGCCGCGGTGCCGTCAATGACATCGAGGCTCGTCTCGTCGAGGCTCAACACATAGTCGGCGCCAGCTCTTGCCCCGCGTGCAAGCTCCCTGACATCACCGCTGTCGACGCTGACCGTGCAGCCTTCCCGCTTCAATGCCGCAATGGCGTCCTCCAGATGCGGAAACGGCGTGTCGGGCTGGCAGCCGATATCGATCACGTCGGCACCGGCCGCGCGGTGACGCAATCCGCGTGTAACAATTGCGGAGACATCGAGCGTGGGGGCCTCGACGATCTCGGCGAAGATGCGCAGGTTGTGACGCGAAAAATCCGGTGGCTTGCCGTCGCGCCCCAAATATTGCGGCAGATCGACAATCTCATCGGGACCGCGCACGAAGGGGACGCCGTAATGGCGCGCCAGGCTGTCGAGATCCATGCGCGAGCGCCCGGGCACGATAACGCGATCGGCATTATCCGTGCTCTGCAGCCGGTTCTTGACGATCGCCTCGGTCATCAGCGCGGCGACCTTGATGCCGATGTTGACGACGCGCCAGCCTTCCGAAGCAAGCCCGGTCGTAGCGAGTGTTGCCACCAGGCGATCGTGAGCAAGCCGACCGGTCAGGAAAAGCAGGCGCTGCGACATGCCGCTCACCACACCGTGGAGGAGATCGACGCCAATGGCTCAACCGCGCGGATGGACATTGCCGCCACCATACACGCGCCGCACGCCACGACGCGGGCGTTCGGGCCGGCCAGGGCTACGCCGCACCGGCGACAGCACCGGCATCGTTGACGCGCAGATGAGCGCAAGCTCACGCTCCTCGCCCGGGCCCAGGATGCGGAAGGCCAAGCCAGCGCGCGCAACGATATCTGCAAAAACCGAATCGACCACGCCATCCGCCGCCAGCTCTTCCGCCGTCGGCCCACGCGGGACGCGCCGCGACTTGATCAGCATCACCGCCTCGAACCGCAGCCTCTCGGCCAGCCGGGCGGCGAGACCGTCGGAGGTGATCGACCAATCCGCAGGGATCGTCTCGTCGCCTTCCGCCAGCCGCAGCGGCAACCACACCGGGATGCGATTGACGGCGAGTGCTTGACGGATTGCCGCCATCGTCTCGACGGCGATGAGGCGTGGCTGCATGTCCTCGATCATCAGCCCCATCTGATGCATCGCCAGCAATGCCATGGCATGCGCCGTGCGATCCGACGTGCCGTGCGCCTTTTGAGTGGCGCGCACGCCATCGGCAAACAAGCCGCCGCCCGGCACCACGACGATCGGGCGTCGTGCACGGGCAATGGTCGCCACCACGCTGGCGAGCCGGTCCTCGCCGATCAGCGATCCGCCGATCTTGACGACCAGCGGCTCCAGTTTTCGGCGATCGCTTGTCTCCACCAGCACTGGTTTCTTCACCCTTCGCGCCGAACTGGCCGGACGATCTCGACGCCGACCGCAGCGGGCCCCCGCTCGAGCTTCTCGATGCGCACCCGCACCTGCACGATACGGTGATCCTTGAGGCAATGGTCGGCAATACGCTCGGCCAGCGTCTCGACCAGATTGATATGTCCGGCGCCGACGATGTGCCGGATGCCCTTCAGAATATCATCATAAGAGGGGACTTCCGCAATCTCGTCGTGGCGCGCGGCAGCCATGGTCGCGACTTCCGCGTCGACCGAGATGCCGACCTTCTGCGTGACGCCCTGCTCTTCGTCATAGACGCCGATATGGATGTCCAACACGTAATCGCGCACGAAAATGCGGTCGCGCGGCGTTTGGTGCTCGGCGGTACGCTGGATTGCGCGGCTGGCCAGGATCGTCATATCGGTCATCTTGGGGCGTCCTTGCAGCCGTCACCGACGGCGATGATCCCTTGTCGTTGTGCGAACGGCGCCGCCGCCAGAGCGTCGCGCAAGACTGTAACGGCCGGCGGCCGGATTACCGCTTGTCTTTCGCAGCCCTCGCACAATGCTCCACGGAAACCCAGAATATCGGGCCCCAGCGCCGTCATCTCAGGGATATGCCGGAGACGCAGCGCGCCTGCAAGCCCCGCGAACAGTCCCGCATCGTGAGCATAATCGATAAAGTCCCGCAGCATTGCGCGCGGTGCGATCTCAGGCAAGGCGGCGCCGGTCTTGTCGGCGGTGTCGAGCATCACTCCAGCAAAGCCCGCCGCCCGCAGTGCCGGGACGATCTCGATATCGGGATTGCGATCTGCCAGCAGCACGCCAACGCGGCGGCCAAACGCGTGAACATCGTGCGTCAGCGCCGCCAGCAAGCGCGCCATTTCGGCGTGGCCGTCCGCCCTGCTCCCGGCATTGGTGAAAAAGCCGATTTTGACGAAGTCGACGCCGCTTGCCGCCACACGGGCAAGGGCGGCGCGAACGCCCTCTATATCGTCACACGGCAGGTCGCCCGTCGTCGCACTCAAGGGAATGTGGGCGGGCACGACACGCCTGATGGAAACGAGCTCGTCCTGATCGAGGGCCCCCAGGGCACCCTGGCGCGCGTTCTTGGCGTCGATGATGTCGACACCGGCGGCCACGGCCACCTCGGCCTCCGCCGCCGACATGACACTGGCCAGCAGACGCACGCGGCCTGCGATCGGCATCGGATGCTGCAGGGGATGGGATGGAACGAAAGGAATTGTCACGTCGCGCCGAAGATTCGCCGTTGCTCATCAAGGACGGCCGCGGCGTCGGCGCGCTTCTCGCGCGTCAGCCCAACGGCTTGATCCTGTATCACTGTCGCAGGCGCGCCGCCCATACGCAAGATTCGCGTGCCGACGGTGACGGCCTCAGCACGATCATGGGTAACAAAAAGTACGGTCGTCGGCCGCCGCGACCACAAATCGATCAGCAGCGCGCGCAAGTCCTGGGCGGTGGGATCGTCGAGGGAGACGAATGGCTCGTCCATCAGCAGGATATCGGGCTCGACAACGAAGCCTCGCGCCAGCGCCGCGCGCCGCTGCATGCCCAGCGACAAGCGCTCCGGATAGGCATCGGCCGCACCTGCAAGACCGACACGGGCTATCAATTCAGGAATCTGGGCGACGCGGGCATCCCCTTCCGGCAGCGCCAGGGCGATATTTTGATATACGGTCCGCCAGGGCAGCAGGCGAGGGCTCTGAAACACGTAGGTCAGCGAGGGGCCGGGCGGATCGAACGCCACCGTGCCGCGATAGTCCTTGTCCAGTCCGGCAACGATGTTGAGTAGCGTCGACTTCCCACAGCCCGAAGGCCCTGTGAGCACGACGAATGAGCCGCGCTCCACCTCCAGCTCGACCTTGCCGAGCACCGGCTGCGGCGGGCGCCCGGCGACCGCAGGCCACGTCTTGCCATCGATCCGGATGTGCACCGCCCCGCTCATCGCCGCCACCTGTTGGCGCGTGCCTCGAGCGGTTGCAGCAAGCCGATCTCGATGATCTGCACAACGATGATGAACGCCACCGCGTAAGCGAGGATCAAGGGAACGTCAAACAGCTGGAAGGCGACATGGAGCTGATGGCCGACACCGTTGGAGCGGCCCAGGAGCTCGACCACCAGCACGATCTTCCAGACCAGCGCCAAGCCGGAGCGGGCTGCCGCGGCGAAGAACGGCGCCAGTTGCGGCAGCGTGACGTGACGCAGCGTTCGCCACCAGCCAAATCGGTACATCTGCGCCATCTCGGCCAAATCCCGCGACAGACTGCGCGAACCTTCGCGCACAGTCACGGCCACATTGGGGATCTTGTTGATCGCCACCGCGACGATGGCCGCCAGCTCGGTCAGGCCGAACCACACGTAGCATAGGATGATGATGACGAGAGCGGGCAGATTGAGGAAGAAGATGAGCCAACTGTCGAAGAACCGGTCGGCTCGCTTGAGGCGGCCGAGCGCAACCCCGATTGCCGAGCCGATTGCCATGGCGACGACGAAGCTGACGATGACGCGGGCCAGCGTGGCGCCGACATGATGAACGAGCGCGCCCGTCTTGAACTCGGCCAGCATGGTCGAAGCGACCAGGAGCGGCCCTGGAAAGAGCCGGCTCGCCACGATCAGTGCCGCCAGCTCCCACACAGCCAGCAACGCGACCAGCGAGCCTAGCGACCAGACAAGCCGCGAGCGCCATGCCTGCTGCAGCATTCCAGGTGCGACGGCCGTACTATTGGTTTCCAGCGCCATCAAACAACTTCGCATCGAAGGTTGTGCCGCTGCCGATCAGTTCCTTGCCGCCCTGCTCCGCCATCAAGTTGAAGAGCTTTTGCGCCGCCTCGGTGTGCGCCACGCTCCATGGCTTGGGGATGCCGGCACGGAAATAGGCTTTGAGGGCGAAGTATTCCGCATCCGTTTGTGCCTTCATCATCGGCTTCAATCGCTCGAATGCGGGATCGGACGTCGCCAGCAGTTTGTTGCCGTCATCGACCGCCTGGAAGAAGGCCTTCAACTCCGCAGTCTTGCGGGCGCCCGTCTCCTCACGCCAAATGAAGCCGACCAGCGGCGGCGCCGGCTCGATACCCAGTTTGGCGAACATGTCGTCGACCGCGATCAACGGCTTGAAGCCGGCGCCTTCGAGCCGCGCGGCAAACGTCCAGAAATTGAGGCACGCATCGATGCGGCCGTTCTTCAGCTCCTCGGCGATGAGCGGGGCGGCGCCGAACACGGGCGTTGCGAAATCGGCGACGTCGCGGCCGAGCATTTTACGCGAGTAGGCGCGTAACAAGATCCAACTCTTGTCGATCGCCGAGCCGGCGACGCCAAGCCGCTTGCCCTGCAGATCGGCCAGCGTTTTGATTGGCCCGTCCTTGGCCACCAGCAGCGCACCCAGCGACGACGAATAGGGGCGGAACTTCAACATCTGGCCAAGCGAGCGCTGGCGCATCGCCCAAGTCCAATCGGAGACGATCACATCGGCTTCGTCGGCCAGCAGCGCCACCGGCCCCGCCTGGTTGGTCGCAACCTCGACAAGCTCGAGCTTGACGCCGGCCTTTTCCGCCAGCTTTTCTGCCGCAATCGTCTCAAGCAACCAACTAAGAGAACCGAACTTCAGCGTCGCCACGCGGAGCGTGCCAGCCGGAGCCGCAGCGGCGCGCACGCCGGGTGCAATCCGCATCGATGCGGCCATGGCGCAAGAGCCGGCCAGCAGCCGGCGGCGATCGATCATTTTGCCTCTCCTGGTACCAACAGCTTGCGCTCGGCAAGATAGCGTATGCCGCGCAGCCATGCCTCGTCCGTGCTGCCCTGAACCGTCGTCGACATGACGGTTCGCAGCTTCTGTTGCGCCACGTCGCGCAGATACAGGTTGAAGTTGAACAACAAGTCCGACAGCTTTTCCACCGTCGCGACAAGAACCAGATCGGCGCCCGCCTTCCGGGCGATGTCGTCCTCACATCCGTTGCATTTGTGGATCGGGCCTTTCTCGGCGACATCCGCAGCGCTCGCCTGTTCGTCGATCAAACCATAGCGGCCATCCGCTGTGATGCGCTGGCGCAGATTGTCGGTGATGAGACGCAGGCGGCGCACCTCGTCGGGCTTGGGGCCGCTCGGCAAGCCGCCGCCCGCACCCAGGCCCATGGCGCCTGCATCCTGGGTCGCGTCAATCAACTCGAAGGGAAATACCACGAGCCTTGCCGATGCCGAGGACGCGGCAGGCATCACGGCAAGGCCGATCAACAGCGATGCCAGAAAGCGAACCATTGGTCCTCCCAAGTGACCAGCGAGCCTTGTTATCGTTTCTTCGTAGCGCCAAAGAGCGCCGACTTCAGGTCAAAGTTCCGGTGCCCTGAAATCGCTCTTAACGCAAGCATTTTGAATGAATGAGCCACCCGCAGTCTCGGTTCTCACAAAACAGGCGTGAATGACGAATGCCACCTCACGCGATTGTGACCCGATTGGGTTTCACGACCATGGACATCGGCACTGGCGATTACGCTTGTCGCTCGTGAAAATGTAACTATGTTACATTGCGTAGGAAAGCACCGGACATGTGCGGCAGGCGCCCCGGCAACAAATCCGCTTATGGTGGATGGATTCCGCCGAGCGGTCTGCGGCAGACAGCAAGGGAGCAGCGACCTCATGCCGGCATCGGGCGAGGACACCATGGGACACGACAGCAGACTGCGCCGCGCCGCATGCCGGCCGCTGCGCCGGATGCTCGGCAATCTTCGCGACGTATCGTTAACGGCTTGGCTGTTAGCCGTGCTCGCCATGCTGCCTCTCGGCGCCGCCCTGGCACAACAGGATTCTGCCAAGCCCGCTGCTAATGCCGCCGCAACGCCTTCCCCTGCCGATATGCAGACGATCCACATCGTGCTGGCGCGCGAGCTGCGCGACCGCCTGCCACCGCTATCGCTGCTCGATCTGCCACCAAAGGACGACGGCGTTGCCGGTGCCCTGCTCGCCATCGACGACAACAACACCACCGGCAAATTCTTGAAGCAGGAATTCAAGCTGGAGGTTGTCGAAAACGCCAACCCGGCTGCACTTGTTGCCAGCGTCACCGCCAAGGTCGGGGAAGGACGCGCCTTCATCGTCGCGGACGCTTCGGCCGAAACGCTTTTGAAGCTCGCCGATGCGCTCACCGGCAAGCAGGCCGTCATCTTCAACGCCAGCGCGCCCGACGAGCGGTTGCGCGAGGCCGACTGCCGCGCCAACCTCAAGCACACCACCCCCTCGCGCAGCATGCTGGCCGATGCGTTGAGCCAATACATGGCCGTCAAGCAATGGCGGCGCTGGCTGCTGGTGGTGGGCACGCAGAGCGAGGACAAGCTGCTGGCAGAATCGCTGCGCCGGGCTGCCAAGCGCTTCGGCCACAAGATCGTCGAGGAGCGCGAGTTCAAGTACGAGGTCGGCAGCCGTCGCGCGGACGGTGGTTATGAGCAGATCCAGCAGCAGATCCCTACGTTCCTGCAGAAGGCGCCCGAGCACGACGTTGTCGTCGTGGCGGACGAGGGCGAGCTGTTCGGCGACTATTTCCCCTATCGTACCTGGGAAGCGCGCCCCGTGATCGGCACCGCGGGTCTGTTCGCGACCAGTTGGCACCCGGCTGTCGAGCTTTGGGGCGGCACACAATTCCAGAATCGCTTCAAACGCCTGTCGGGCCGCAACATGCGCCCGCTCGACTACAATGTCTGGATGGCCGTGCGCTCGGTCGGCGAGGCGGCAACCAGGCGGCGCAGCGGCGATGCCAAGGAGCTCATCTCGTACATGCTCGCGCCCGAATTCGAGCTTGCCGCCTTCAAGGGGCGCAAGCTGACCTATCGAGACTGGAACGGCCAGCTGCGGCAACCGATTCTGGTCGCCACCGACAAGCTGCATGTCACGGTATCGCCGCAGCCAGAGTTTCTGCATCAATATTCCGAACTCGATACGCTCGGCGTCGACAGGCCCGAGAGCGCCTGCAAGGCGTACAGCAAAAACTAGCGATCCCAAGGCGCGCCCCTGTCCGTCGCAATCGACACACCCGGGCATGCAAACCGATCGAGACACGCACACGGCACAACACGACGGGCACAAAGCCTCAAGACTTGCGAGGAGACGGACAGGTGAGACGCAATTGCAGCATCGCGGCCGGATTGATTACGGCCGGCCTTGCCCTGATGATATCGCAGCCGGCCGCGGCCTATGTGGTGTTCGTCTCCAACGAGAAAGAGAACACCGTCTCGGTCATCGACAGCCAGAAGCTCGAGGTGATCCACACCATCAAGACCGGCGCGCGCCCGCGTGGCGTCATCCTCTCGCGGGATGCCAAGTGGCTGCTGGTTTGTGCCAGCGACGACAACCGCATCGAGGTGTACGACGCCCACACCTATGCCCCGGTCAAGCACCTTCCCTCAGGCCCCGACCCCGAGCTGTTCGCCTTCCATCCGTCGGGCAATCCGCTCTACATCGCCAACGAGGACGACAACCTCGTCACCGTGGTCGATGTCGAGAAGGACAAGATCTTGACCGAGATCCCGGTTGGCGTGGAGCCGGAAGGCATGGGCATGAGCCCCGACGGCAAGGTGCTGGTCAACACGTCCGAAACAACAAACATGGCGCATTTCATCGACACCGCCACGCATCAGATCTTCGACAACGTGCTGGTCGATACGCGCCCGCGCGTCGCCGAATACACTGCCGATGGCAGCCAGGTTTGGATCAGCTCCGAGATCGGCGGCACCGTCACCATCGTCGACGCGGCGACGCGAAAACCGCTCGGCAAGATCAAGTTCGAGATTCAAGGCATCACGCCCGACGCCATCCAACCTGTCGGCGTGCGCATGACCAAGGATGGCAAGTGGGCCTTCGTGGCGCTCGGCCCCGCCAACCGGGTGGCGATCGTCGATGCCAAAACCTTCAAGGTGGTGAAATACGTGCTGGTCGGCCAGCGCGTCTGGCAGCTCGCATTGACACCGGACGACAAGCTGCTGTTCACAACCAACGGCTCGTCGAACGACGTCACCATCATCGACGTCGATAAACAACGTGCCGTCAAATCCATCGCGGTCGGTCGTTACCCCTGGGGCGTTGTCGTCGCCCCGTTCTAGAGCATTTTCCGACGAAGTGGTCGCCGATTCGTCGTAGAAAATGCGACAGACCAATAATTCTAGAACGCCGAAGCGCTCTAATGTTTCGGTTCCTAGTGCCACCCGCCCGCAGAACGATCAATCAGAGCCCTAGTGTCAGCATCGTGAGCAGTCCCATGCAAATGCCAGCCGACCCGACGACGCCGGCACTTTTCGTCAACGGCGTCAGCCACAGCTTCGGCGACAAGAAGGCGTTGAGCGATGTATCACTGAGCGTGCCGCGCGGCTCGTTCACGGTTCTGCTTGGTTTGAATGGCGCGGGAAAGTCGACCCTGTTCGCGCTCATCACACGGCTTTACGATAATGTTTCAGGCGAGATCCGCATTCTAGGACATGACGTGCGGCGCCAGCCGACACTGGCATTGCAGCACCTGGGCGTCGTGTTTCAGAGCCGCACGCTGGATGCCGACCTGACGCTCAACCAGAACCTCAGGTATCACGCCGCACTGCACGGCATCGGCCCGCGCGAGGCCAAGCGCAGAGCAATCGAGGCGCTTGAAACCGTGTCGCTGGCCGACCGCGCCGGGGAGCGTGTTCGGGCCTTGTCGGGAGGCCAGGCCCGGCGCGTAGAAATCGCCCGCTCGCTGCTGCATCGCCCCCACCTGCTGTTGCTCGACGAGCCGACTGTCGGCCTCGATATTGGCTCGCGCGAGAGCGTGGTCGGGATCGTGCGCACGCTGGTGGCCAAGAAGGGGCTCGGCGTTTTGTGGGCAACCCATCTGATCGACGAGATTGCGGCCACCGATAATGTCGTGCTGTTGCACCATGGCCGCGTTCTTTACGCGGGAACCGTGCCGGGCATGCTGGCTGAGGCTGGCGCTACCGACATGCGTTCCGCCTTCCGCAAGATGACCGGCACTCAAGAGCTGGAGGCGGCATGAGCGCCGATCAACCAACGGCACGCGAGGGCGCCTATCCGCTCACAACCGACGCCGCAGAACGGCTCGGCTTTGGCGCTTATGTCAATTGTTTTCGCGGCATCGTCTGGCGCGAGGTGCTGCGCTTCCTGCATCAGCGCGAGCGCTTTCTGTCGGCACTGGTGCGGCCGCTGATCTGGCTGTTCATCTTCGCGGCGGGCTTCCGCCAAGTGCTCGGCATCTCGATCATTCCGCCCTATGAATCGTATGTGCTCTACGAGGTGTTCGTGACGCCGGGCTTGGTCGGCATGATCCAGCTTTTCAACGCCATGCAGTCGTCGCTATCGATGGTCTACGATCGCGAGACAGGCGCCATGCGCACGCTTCTCGTCAGCCCGTTCCCGCGCTCGTTCCTGCTCATCTCCAAGCTCGTCGGCGGCGTCGCAGTCTCGCTGCTGCAGGTCTACGTGTTCCTTGCCATCGCCTACTTCTGGGAGATCGAGCCGCCTATGATCGGCTACATCACGGTGCTGCCGGCGCTGATCCTCGCCGGCCTGATGCTCGGCTCGCTGGCGCTGTTCATGTCGTCGGTCATAAAGCAGCTCGAGAACTTCGCCGGCGTCATGAACTTCGTCATCTTCCCGATGTTTTTTGCCTCCTCAGCACTCTATCCGCTGTGGCGCGTCAAGGAATCGAGCCCGCTGCTCTATGAAATCTGCCGCCTCAATCCGTTCACCCACGCCGTCGAGCTGATCCGCTTCGCGTTGTACGGCCAGGTCGACTGGACCTCTCTCGCCGTCGTGCTTGGCTGTTCCGTGCTCTTCCTCGGCGCGGCGATTTTCGCCTACAATCCTTCGAAGGGGCTGATAGCGCGCCGCGGCGGCCCGGGTGGCGGCTGATCGGCGATTGACTAATGGACACGCGCTCAATGCTCGCACACAACCGGCCTCCTCACATTCGCTGCAAAGTCTCGGCGCTGTTGGCTTTGGGCCTCGCGTTCGCCTCGTCGGTCACGATCGGCGCCGCCATCGGACAGGAGCGACCCGCAATGCCCGCGCCGGCTGCCGCTGAGGACGCCGCGGCCAAGGATGCGGCGGCAGCAGCGATGGCAGCCAATGCCGACTGGCCATGCGTGCAGCACAAACAGCCGGTGCTGACGGCGGCACAGATGTGGGATGGACCGCAGATCGAGGCGGCCGGCAAATATTCCGACGACCTGGCAATCGGCCGACTTCTGCCGATCCTGGTCAGCCGCCGCATCAGCGTCGAGGAGGCGCAAAAAGACATCAAGGCGTTTGCCGAGAGCTTTCCCGCCGATAAGCGCGATACCAAGCTCGCCGAGCTGTTCCAAGCCGTGCTCGGCCAGATCAACGCGCAGCGCACGTCGGTCATCGGCGGCATAGAAAAGTTCCAGCGCCAGCAGATCCTGCGCGCCAAAAAGCTCGAGCAGGACGGCAAGGATCTGGCGCAGTTGCACAAGAAGCTGGAGGCCGCCCCGCAGGACGGCACATTGGCGAAATCGGTTGAGGAGATGCAGTCGCGTTACGACTGGGACGCTCGCGTCTTCCAGGAGCGCCAGCAGAATGTGCCGATCGCCTGCGAGATTCCGGTTTTGATCGAGCAGCGCGCGTTCGCCATGGCCCAGGCCATTCGCGCCCTGATGAGCAGCTAGAGCCGTTCCGGTTTTGATGGAATCGCGGAACGGCTCTAGACCTTTGTTTTGTCGTGCTTCTTATCGGAAAACCGGTTCCCACTTTTCCCTAAGCACTCTAGGCCGAGCGCCAGCGGCACGCACACTCACGTCAACGCAGATCGGCGGAACGCCGGCGCCCCGCCGATCTAAGAACATCCATTCGAGATGGGCCGATCAGAACGGGATCTCGTCGTCGAGGTTCTTGTCGAAGCCACCCTTGCCGCCCGACGCCGAACCGCTGCTCCGGGAGCCGCCACGCTTGGGCTCGGAGGAACCATAGCCGGCATCGTAGCCGCCGCCGAACGCGTCGTCCGCGCCGCCGCCGTAGTCAGACTGTGGACCCTCCTGCATCGAAGCTCCGGCCCTGGCGCCGCCGCCACCACCGGACGCACCGTCGAGCATCGTCAACGTGCCGCCGAAGCCTTGCAGAACCACCTCAGTCGAATAGCGGTCCTGCCCCTGCTGATCCTGCCACTTGCGCGTTTGCAGCTGGCCCTCGATGTAGACCTTGGAGCCTTTACGCAGGAATTTCTCCGCGACGTTGCACAGGCCGTCGTTGAAGATGACGACGGAGTGCCACTCAGTCTTCTCGCGCCGCTCTCCGGAATTCTTGTCGCGCCAGGATTCACTGGTGGCGATGCGCAGGTTGGCAATCTTGCGGCCGTCCTGCGTGTGCCGGATCTCGGGATCTTTGCCGAGATTACCGACCAGGATGACCTTGTTGACGGAACCGGCCATATCGAAACTCCTTCGCCTTCAAATGTCGTGCGCCTGTGACTGGACCGCCTGTGACTGGACCAACGTGCCAGACCAAGAGTTGCGCCTGCGACTCGCCTGCTCGCACATTATCGCGCCAGCGCGCCCGACGCTCGCCACGCGCATTCGTCGAGTGGGCTTGTCCACGCCTTTCGACCCAGCGCCCGGACGAAGCGATCGCCCGCATGAAAACAGGCATCAATGTTCACATTATGTTCCGTCGCGACGCCGATGTAAAGCGCTGCAATGGACCGCGCGGCGGCGAACAACGATCCGCCATGCCAAACCGGCCCACCGTCCCTCAGTTGCCCGACCGCGCCAGATCGACGGCCGCCGCCAGTTCGCGCATCGCCTTGCCGGCCATGCCCTTGGCCGCCGTGCAGCCATCGCCGTTCAAGCGCTGATAGATTGCAACCATGTCGCCCTGAAACAAGGTGGACTGCGCCCGCCGCGCGATCCCCGTCGCGACCGAGCCCTGTGACCAGCGTGGCCGGCACATGCCGAGAGATAGAAATTCGGTGAGTTGCCCCCGATAGGCCGGATCAGCGGCCCCTGCCTTGGAGGCCGATGCCATCGCCGTCCAGCGCGCCATCTCGGCACTTTTGCCCCAGCCCGCGCCGGGGTTCTCCTCCATCAGCGGCGCCAGCGCTTCCCCCACCAGGGTGCGCGTGCGCGCGTTGCCGATGCGATCAATGGCGCGGCGCATCGATTGGCGATCACCCTCGCTTGGAGGAGAGAGCTGTAGGTTAGTCAAATCCGAAAATGCCATGAACTCGGAAGATGGCGGCTGCGTCGACCAGACTTCGGCATAGCGCATATCGGCGCCAGCCATTTTCGCCCCCGTCAAGTCGGCGCCTTGCAGCTTGGCCTGCTGCATGTTGGCGCCTTCCAGATCGCCATCGCGCAGCACCGCCGCCTGCAGGCTGGCGTAATTGAAGCCGATGCCTTGCATGCCGGCACTGGAAAAATCGGCAAACTGCAGCTGTGCGCCGGTCAGGTCCGCTCCTTGCAACTGCGCGATCAGGAAATTGGCGCCCTGTCCCTGGATGCCGCCGGTGAGATCGGCCTTCTGCAGATTGGCGCTCGAGAAGTTGGCGCCGATCAATAGCGCATAGGTCAGCTCGGCTTCGACAAGCCGCGCCTCCTCGAGCTTGGCGCTGCTCAAATCGATGCCGGTCATCGTGGCGTGATCGAGCTTGGCGCGCGTCATGTCCACGCGGCGCGCACTGGCGCACTGCGCCCGCTCGCGATCATCCGACAGCAGCAGCTCGTTGAGATCGGCGCATTGCAGCCAAACGCCTCTGAGATCGGCGGCAATAAAGCTCGCCTGCGAGATATCGGCCCCGGTCAGATCGGCCTGGTGCAGATCGGAGCGGTCGAGGCGCGCATAGCGCAGATCGCGCCCGCGCAGCTTGAGCGTCGGCTCACCCGGCGTCACATCCTTGTCGGCGACGAGATCGGTGTCGGTAACGATCAAGTTGCGTGTGAACAGGCCGAACAGGCGGCCATCCGCACTTGCCGCGGCAAACGGCCAGACGAAGCCGCCGGCCTGCCGGCGCGAACCGGCGGATCCATCCTGTGGCGTGATGCCGAGTGTGCCGCGGCTGATGCGGTCGAGCGCCTCGCCGGGAACGGTGGCGGCAAAGAACGAGAATAGCGCAACCGCCGCCAGCACCAGTGCCGTGACGCCGAAGCTCCAGGGATGCGACAGCGTGGTGCGCACGAAAGCCTGAAAGAACGACGTCTCGACGCGCATCAAGAACACGCCGATCAGCACCAGCATGGCGATATCGCACACGAGCGCCAGGCGGTGGCCCCAAGTGATCGAGATATCATGGTAGGGCAGGAACACGGCCTGGATGTAGAGGATCAGCACCACCGGCAGCACCACCAGCGTCAGCCAGCTCATGGCATGCAGAAAGCCGCTCATCACGTTGGAGCGCTCCGGCCCCGCGATCGCCTGGACGAAGAAGAAGTTGTGAAGCTCGAGCCGCAGGGGATGCGTGCGCCGATCGCTCGGCTCAAGCAGGCGGATTGCGTGGTCGAACTCGAGCGTCTTGCGCGCCAGCAGCACCAGCTGCGAGACGACGCCCAGATGCAGCAGAACCAGAATGACCGGGGCGAACTGGAAGAATTGGGCAAGCTGGATCGACACCTGCAGGATCGGCAAGGAGACGGGTGTCTCCAACAGCAGATCGCGGTGGGTGACACCGGCAACGGCCACCATCAGGTAGGTCATCAACGCGAGGAAGATGATCCAAGCACTATGTGCCGTATCGCTCGAATCGTTGACCGCCTCGAGCAAGCTATATGGATTGACCGGAGTTTCAGTATCGACGACGCCACGCGTCAGATCGGTCATGCGGAACGACTCCCTACCCAAATCCCCGCAGAATGCGCCCGACCATAGCGGAGAAAGTGTGGCCTTGGCACCACGCTTGGCGATTCAAGGTTGCGCAGGCCCGCGCCTGTGGCCCTTATGCCCAATGCTCAGCGGTAAGAAGGCCCGCCCAGGGAACAGCCGCGGTCAAGGCCACGCTGGAATTTCGCCGGTCCTCTCGCGGCGTCAGCCCCCGATGACTGCCTGGCAACGTCACGCCGGCTCGGGTCTTGACCGCGGCCCGCCTATTGTCCATCGAAGCAGGCCGCATGCCCGACGCGGCTGACACCGGCTATAATGCCTGACCCGTAAATCCACCCGAAAGCTTCCCGATGGCGCTTTACGACTGCTCGAAATGTCCCGGCTATTGCTGCTCTTATCCGCTGATTGCGCTCGACAAGCGCGACGTGGAGCGGCTTGCGCGCCATCACGGGATGAGTTTCGAGGACGCGCGCCGCACCTTCACCAAGACCGCGCATGGCCGCCAGTACGCGATGCGCCGCAAGAAGGACAAGCACTTCGGCCGCATTTGCCGCTTCTTCGACACCAAGGCCCGCCGATGCACGATCTATGCGGCGCGCCCCGCCGTCTGCCGCTCCTTTCCCGGCGAGGGCAGATGCGGCTACTATGATTTCCTCAAGTTCGAGCGCAATGCGCAAGACGACCCCGAGTTCATCGCGCTGACCGATCACAGCGAGGACTGAGACGCGGCGGCGACAATTGGACTCGACGACGGCGGCAACCCAAGCGGCGGGGCGAAAATGATAACACTCTACACCTTTGGCCCGGCCTTCGGCCTGCCTGACGCCAGTCCGTTCGTAATGAAGTCCGATGCCCTATTGCAGATGGCCGGTGTGCCGTTCGTCAAGAAGCGCGCGGACGTGCGCAGGTCGCCCAAGGGCAAGCTGCCTTACATCAAGGATGCCAACGGCACCGTCGTTGCGGATTCCACGTTGATCCGCTTTCACCTGGAGCGCCACTTTACCGTCGATTTCGATGCCGGCCTGTCACCGCAAGAGCGCGCCACGGCATGGGCATTCGAGAAACTGTGCGAAGATCATCTCTATTGGATCGCCGTGCGTGAGCGCTGGCTGATCGATAAGAATTTCGACAAAGGCCCGCGCCACTTCTTCGACGGTCTTCCCGCACCGCTTCGCCCGATCGTCGTCGCCAAGGTGCGCCGCGACGTGAAGCACGCCCTGCATGGCCAAGGCATGGGCCGGCACACACCAGCGGAGATGGAGGAGATTGCCACACGCTCGATCAAGTCGCTGGCGGACTTTCTCGGCGACAAGCCATTTTTGATGGGTGACAAGCCGTGCGGAGCCGACGCCTTCGTCGTGGCGACGGCAACGCATCTGCTCTGCGATCACTTCGATACGCCGTCGCGCGATTACGCCATGACGTTTCCCGCCCTCGCCGCCTACCGCGACCGTGGCTTGGCGCTATGGTTCCCTGATTTTGCCGGAAGCAGGAGCGCCTGAATCGGCAGCTCCCGCTCTAGTGGCCCGTCCCGCCAAAATCGAAACATAGCCGCGACCGCATTCGATTTTGGCGCGACACTAGGGCCACTAGAAGAAGCAGTGACTTAGTGTGGCGTTCAACGCGCCTTTGTTGACGCCACGAGGGCCGCACCCTAGGTCAACAAGGGCGCGACGCCACACTAGCCAGAACGATCAATCGAGCGTGATCGCAAGGCCGCTCAAGTCGAGATTGGCGATGAGGCCCACCTGCCGTCCCGACAGCTCCAGCACCGCGCCCTTCTGGTTGGTGAGCACGATGGTGCGCGCGCCACGACCGACCGCGATGCCAGCGCCACCCGCCACGTAAACGCCCTCGACATCCGACGCCTTGGAGATGTTGCTCACGCGGCCGTTGAGATACGTCTTGGAGCCGCCGAACACGAGCCCATAGTCGATGCCGCCCGTCGACAACCGATATCGGCGTCCACGAAAATCCAGAGTGCCACCACCACCCGAGCCTCCGATCACCCAACCGGCCTTGTAGATGGTCAACCGGACATGCCCCGAATCGGCGTGGCTGACGTGCGTTCCGATGGCAAGCACGGCCATGGCCAGAACAAGAGAAGCGAGTGTTGATTTGATGCGCATGGTCTCATCCCCCGATGTTGCGCAGGCGTACACGACACATCGTCACCGACTGTTGCGATGACGTGCGCGATTCACTCAAACATCAAACATATTGAACGCGAGACTTGAGGCGACAAAGTGTCGGCTAACCGCAACGACATGCTTCGCGGCGATCGTGGCGCGGAATACGGCCGAGGCGGGCGGCTTGGCGCTTGCGATGGCGTCGCCGGGATTGAATTGAGCAGCGCCCCCTCGTCTGGTCTCGATCGTCGCCGTACGCCCCTCACGCTTGATTTTTCCATCTCTTTCCGAGCGTTATTTTTATCTCACGTCGGAACAGCCGCGCCACCGCGCGCATCCTGATTGCTCGGCCGGACGCAACCCGGTACCACAGGGCAACACAGCAGGACGATCATGAGCAAAGCCAAGACCCCGACGCGCGCCCCCGCCGCCTCCGACCTGATGAAGACGATTCACGTCCGCGGCGCGCGCGAGCACAACTTGAAGAACGTCGACCTCGAAATCCCGCGCGACGCGCTGGTCGTGTTCACGGGGTTGTCGGGCTCGGGCAAGTCCTCGCTCGCCTTCGATACCATCTATGCGGAAGGCCAGCGCCGCTATGTCGAGAGCTTGAGCGCCTACGCACGCCAGTTCCTGGAGATGATGCAGAAGCCCGACGTCGATCACATCGACGGTTTGTCTCCGGCCATCTCCATCGAGCAGAAGACGACGAGCAAGAACCCGCGTTCCACGGTCGGCACCGTCACCGAGATCTACGATTATCTGCGTCTGCTGTTCGCGCGCGTCGGCGTCCCCTACTCGCCGGCCACCGGCCTGCCGATCGAGAGCCAGACCGTTTCGCAAATGGTCGATCGCGTGCTGGAAGTGGAAGATGGCACGCGGCTCTATCTGCTCGCCCCCATCGCGCGCGGCCGCAAGGGCG
>CAZLHQ010000043.1:0-21364 GCA_964559355.1 uncultured Hyphomicrobiaceae bacterium | reverse complement strand
GTCTGTGAAACGCATGATCGAGCTGGCGCGCTCGCGTGCGATACCGTTGTTCCAGGCCGCACGCGAGATCGTGGAGACCGAAGAGCTTTCGGGCAAGGCACGCAAGTCCCTCGCCGATCTGCTGCGTCAGTTCGAGCGCTGGCGTTCGCTGATCGGAACGCAGCGGCATACGGAGCTTGCCGAGCTGATCCTGGATGAATCGGGTTACACGGCGATGTGGCAAGCCGACAAGAGTCCGCAGGCGCAGGCGCGGCTTGAGAACTTGAAGGAACTCGTTCGGTTCATGGACGAGTTCGATACGCTCGAAGGTTTCCTCGAGCACGTCAGCCTGGTGATGGACGTCGATCAGGGTAACGATGGCGACTGTGTTTCGCTGATGACGCTGCACGCCGCCAAGGGGCTCGAGTTCGATACGGTGTTCCTGCCGGGCTGGGAGGAGGGCTTGTTTCCAAGCCAGCGCTCGCTCGACGAGAGCGGCCTTGCAGGATTGGAGGAAGAGCGACGCCTCGCCTACGTCGGCATCACCCGCGCCAAGAAGCGCGCCCGCATCTCGTTTGCGCAGAACCGCCGCAACCGCGGGCTCTACCAATCGGCAATTCCATCACGGTTCGTCGACGAACTGCCCGAAGCCAACGTCGAGGTGGTCGAGGCAAAGGCGCCGTTCGGCGGCGCTTACCAGAACTTCGGCCGGCCCTATGCCAATCCCTTCGGTGCGAGCCGGTTCGATCGGACGTCTGCGGGCGGCTCGCAGAATAGCGGCGCCACCTCTGAACGGGACAAGGCAGGTGGTGGCGGATTTAGTGCAGGCTATGACACTCCGGGCTGGCAGCGCGCCAAGAAGCGGACCGCTGACGACTGGAACAAGGACGCCAAGGCGCAACGCGCACGCACGCCAGTCACCATCGAGGGTGAACTCGTCGCCTCATCGACGATGCCGTCCAAATACGCGGTCGGCGAGCGCGTGTTTCATTTGAAGTTCGGCTATGGCGAGATTGTCGCCGTGGACGGCAACAAGCTGATCATCGATTTCGACAAGGCCGGTCGGAAGCACGTCGTCGATGGTTTTGTCGAGCGCCATTGAATTGAGCGCATACATGATGCCGCGCCCCATAGGTTGAACGCTTCAACTTCAAAAGAAAACGACGCCAGACAATAAAAGAGGCCCGCTGGTGAAGGCGGGCCTGAGGAGACTCGGTGCCGGTCAGGAGGATGCGACCGGCACCGACGCGTGATTAGGAGACGTGCACTTAGCGGGCCTGCTGAACCGGCGCCTGGACGGGAGCCTGGGCCTGCGGAGCGGGAGCAGCAGCCGGAGCCGGTGCGCCATAGGGGCCGTAGGCATAAGGAGCCGGAGCATAGCCGTAGGGGGCGTAGCCGTAGCCCGGGTAGCCGTAGCCGTAGCCCGGATAGCCGTAGCCGTTGTAACCGTTGTAGCCGTTGCCCCAACCGTTGCCGTTGCCGGCGAAGTTGCCACCGAAGTTCATGCCGAAGTTGCCCGAACCAGAGCCATTGCCCCAGCCGTTGCCATTGCCCCAGCCGCCGTCGTTCCACGGACCGCCCCAGCCCCAAGCGCTGGCCGAGCCAGACAGACCTGCAGCGCCGATTGCGAGAGTCGCTGCAACTGCCAGCGATTTGATCACGTTCTTCATGGTCCTACTCCTTGCGTTTCCAATTAAATGAATGATCGCGATGTTCCTTCCGAGCGCCTCTGCCAGTTCCGTTTCGATGGGCTTGGCCGATGCGCCGATGCCAATCATCTTCGCAAGCAACATGCCAATATTCGAATTCATTGATATTCAAAAGGAAACGCTTCTTAACCAATCGTGTTAACGCTGCAACAGCGCAACGCTCCTCATGCGTAACTTCCCATCAACGCATTGAAAAATATGTGTTATCGAGGATTTTCAGGTCGTGCATCAAACGCAACGCGTGCAACAGAATCGCCATTTGACGGGCAAAACCGAGCGTTGCGTCATTCGCGCGCACCAGCGAGCCATCGCCGCGCCTGCCGCACGCAGCACGCCGCCTCGCCCAAAAAAGCTCTTATCTTTCAGGCGATTCCTTCGGCCGGTCGCATGCGATTGGCCATAACGACGGCGCGGGTCCGCACCTGCTCAGCCCGCAACGAAGGGAACGAAGCGTACCGGAATGACGTTGGTCGTCGATGTCGTGCCATCTGCGTGCCGCTCGATGACGACGAGCATCTGCTCGCGCGTGCCAAGCGGAATGACGAGCCGGCCGCCAACAGCCAATTGCGACACCAGTGCCTCGGGCACCGCGTCGGCCGCCGCCGTAACGATGATGCCATCGAAAGGCGCGGCTTCGGGCCAGCCTGCATGCCCATCGCCAACGCGCACGCTGACGTTGGACACCCCGAGTTCCGCCAGCTTTCTTTTTGCACGCTCGGCCAGCGGCGCCACAATTTCGATGGAATACACATGCGCGACCAGACGCGACAACACCGCCGCCTGATATCCAGAACCCGTCCCGATCTCGAGAATGCGCTGCGTTGCATTGGGCCGCAGCAGGCCCGTCATCAATGCGACGATGAACGGCTGCGAAATGGTCTGACCATAGCCGATCGCCAGCGGCTCATCATGATATGCCGCGCAACAGGCTTCCGTCGGTACGAACTGCTCGCGCGGGATTGCTGCAATCGAATCCAGAACTCCTGGCGCCTCGACGGTGTCGTAAACTTGCCGTGAAGCCTGTGCCGCAAGCCGTTCGATGTGGCGGATCAAGGCGCGGCGTGCGGCTGCCGTTCTGTCATCATCTTGCGCCATCGGACTGGCCTCGGGAAGACTGGCCTCGAAAAGACTGGCCTCGGGAAATTGTTCGATCTGTTCGCCACCAATGTCGAAGCGCCAGAAGCGCAACGTCGGCGACCAATGCAAAAAAGTGCGCCAGCTCCAATAAGGAACGAACGGCGCTTCAACAGTTCAAGAACAGCTCAAGTGAACAGAGCCAAAATATTCAGGCGGCTTGCGACGCGCCACCCGGCCGCACCGCTATCGATAGATGCAGATCACCAAAAAGTCGCATGCTTATTGTGCGAGGCTCTCCCGCCTCAGTTATCCACAACGTGCCGTGGACTTCGGGCACGCGCGTTGACTTTTGACAAATCAGAGGAAATTGCAGTCTTCAATGATTTGACAGGGGTGATATGCGCGGCTGGCGGTGAACAAACACACGCATGCGTCTATTCATAAAAGCAATGAGCGTGACCGCATAGCGCATGGTCGCAGCCGCCAGTTGTGCCACGTTAATGTCGAATGTGTGGGGTTTGGGCGTTGTCGCAGCTGATTGCCACGAGCTATTGAACTTCAGCGAAGGGAACCTCGACGAACAAGATGCGTTAAAGCGACCGAAGGGGCGGTGCGCCCCCGGCCGATTGTCCTACCAGGCTCGCGCCTAACCCGCAGAGCGCCCGACAACAAGCCAAACGGGCACAAGCAGTAAGGGCGCTGAGTGGCAGGCAGAATGTGGAGTGGATCATGATGCGTCTATCCGACAACGAGCTTGCGGTGCTCGAACTGCTGGTGAGCACACCACGTTCGTATTTCCCGCCGATGCACCTCAAGTACGCCAGGAGCCTGCTGCGTCAAGGGCTTGCGGTGCATAGCAGCGATGGTCAGTGGTATCCAACCGCTGCGGGCGTTCGCGAGACTTCACGCGTGCTGCATTAATCAACACGAAGCGCGAGCCGCATCGCGCGCACCGAAAACCGGTCCGAAGCTGGGAAGCTGGATCGAGCCCGCTTAGTTCACCACCGTGACGGCACCCAGGCACGAAACAGCGCACTGTCGGCTCGCGCCTTGCGCTCGCGCATCAATGCGACAGCATCACCGGCAGCTCGTGATGGGTGAGGATGTAGCGCGTCACACCGCCAAAGAACTGCTGCCCGAACTTGGCGCGGCCGTAGGCTCCCATCACCAGCACGTCGGGTTGCAGCTGCTTGCATTTCTCGAGCAATGCTGGGCCGATGCCATGTGACGAGGCGTCCACCTCGATCAGCTCGGCGGCAACGCCATGGCGGGCCAGATGCTTTGTGAGATCGAGGCCCGGTAGCTCTGCCAGCTCCTTGCGATCAGCTGACGCAGTGAGGATATAGATCTTCTTCTTGGTCTCCAAAATCTGCATGGCGTCGGTCAACGCGCGCGCGGCGTGGCGGCTGCCGTCCCATGCGATGGCCGCTTCCTCCTTGAAGGGGCGAGGCTTCAAGTTCTTGGGCACAATGATGACGGGCTTGCCGGCACGCTGCAGCAGCTCCTGCGGATCGACCGTGCGATGCTCGGTCGTAAACGCGGTCAGGAACTGGCCGATCACCAGCATGTCGAAGAAGCGGGCGGCGCGCGCAATCGTCAGGTCGGGCAGACCTTCCTCGACGAGCCAACCGGTTTCACCGGTAAAGCCGTTGGAGCGGATCTGCTCTTGAAACTTGGTCTCGATGGATTTGCTCGCTTCGAGCCGCGCAGTCACCATGCTCTCCTTGACGGAGTCTGGAATCCACTTGCGCAAATGGCTTTCGAACGGTTCGGGACGCGACACTGTCACGCCCGTGATCGTCGCACTGTATTTCTTGCCCATCAGCAGGGCGAATTCCAAAGCGTGCTGCGATGCTTCGTTGCCGTCATAGGCGACAAGCAGATCCTTGATGGCCATAGCGCGTTCCTCCTCATCGCGGGTCCTTGAACTGCGCCCGCCCTATTGTGTCGTAACATGGCACTGCGACATTCAGTGTCGCATTAACAATCAAACGAAGCTCCGTCACCGGCCGGATGCAGCCGGTCCCTTGTCGACGCCGCAGCACACGGCCACCAGTCGAAACCGGCATCGGGCGCCAACTGATGCCGACGCCAGCACCGTTCCTTTCGGCCACTCGACAAGGATGGCTCGCAGAATAAGCAACCCCCGTTTGGCATGCAATATACCAAATCCGGCGCGGACGTCATGCGGGAAATCAGCGCTCAAGGTCCAATAGATCGCAAGGTCCAATAGATCGAGCTGGCCGGCCCCTCGAGCAACGAGGAAGGCGTTCGCGGCTGCAACGCTTGCGCCAGCATGGCGAGACCGTGAGAGATGACGGTGAACGAACTTGACGTTGCTCCAACGCCGGCATCGTGCGACGCCGAGACGAAAGCTCAAACAACCGTAGACGTTTGGACCTGACTGGAGGTGGCTGGACCTGACTGGACCCGGGCCCGGCGCTCACGCCGGCAGGCGCTTGCCCACAATCAGCTCCATAGCGACGTTGATCTGCTTGATGCGCTCCTCCCGCGTCTCACGGTCGGCGTCATCTTGCGCCAAGTCGGGATGCCAGCTCATGCGCAGCGCATCGACCACCTTCTTGACGGTCGCTTCCCCGACGCTGTCATTGATGCCGAGAACGTCGAACGCCTCGGCACGGGTGGCCGGGATTCTGACACCTGCTGCGGTGCCTTGCTTCGAGCCCGAGATGCTCTCCTTGGCACTTTCGGCAATGCGCAAGATGCGCTCCAAATCGCGCATGAGCACGCGATAGGCCGCGGCAGGCAGACGACCGCGATCACCCGCATCATAAGCACTCGCAGACTTTGCTACCGCAAGGCGCTGGCGCACCCGCCTCGTCTCCTCGTCGAGCACGTGCCGCAATGGAAGTGCAGGATCGACAAGGCCGACCATGCCTTCGACACGGACAAGCTGGGCGTCGATTGCATCGCTGGGAAACGTCCCCGCATCCTCGCGGGTTCTGCCGGAGCCGAGATTTCCAGCGGCCAACGATGGCCATGCGATCCGGTCGAACCGACCAGCGATCATTCCCCGCAATGTCGAAAGTTGCGGTGCGATGCGTGCAAATTTGGTGATGGGCTCCAACCCCGCAGGCCGGGACCACGCCACCCAGCCGAAGCTAACGAGACCCACCGTCAACATCAGCCAAAGCATACCATCACGGGCGGAAACAGTGTGTGAGCCCACATCGCTCGCCGCGAAGGCCTCGACCAGCGCCGGGCGCACCGAGGCACCCCATGCCAGTTGCGTTACGGGCTCGCCAGAAGCGCTCGGTGCGGCTACAGGCACGTTCGGCTTCGCCACAACGGGCTCGGCGGGCGATGGGCCGGCGACAATGTCGGGCAGCGGCTGGGTTATGACCGTGCGTTCAAGCAACCGGCGCGTTGCGCTCGGCGTGTCGCTTGCCGTTGCGGCCGGAGCTGCGGCAATCACCACCTTCTGCGGGCGATCAGTCACGAAATCGACGGTCGGCCGCGTATCAAGAGCGGATGGGACAAGAATGCGCCCGCCAAAGTGCGCGACGGGGGCGAAGCCTGTAGGCATGGTGAAACGCGTTTCGCGGGGCCGCTCCGCCATGCACGGGCGCGCGGCAATCTCCTGCACCATGCCTTGCACGCTATTCGCCGCGTTTCCTGGGCTGGAGTTTCCTGGGCCTGAGCATGAGGCGAATTGCGACGCCGACGCCTGCATGATCGCCACGTTGAGCTGCCCCGCCTCGCTCCACACGCGCGAGTTGCGACGCCCGCCAATCGCCAGCGCAACATCGGCCCATTGCACGCGGCGCCCGCCGCATGCCATCGCAAAGCGATGCGCAACCAGCGTTTGGCAATCGGTGTTGCCCGACGCTGCGCAGACCATCACCGTCTGCTCGTGACGCTGACCCAGAATGGCGTGAATTCGCTCTTTCGAAGGCATCAGGCGGATTCGCCCACCTTCGACCGTGCAGATGAACGGCAATGCGATGCGTTCACTGGTCTTCTCACCGGCGACATTGGCAGCCTTCTGACCAGTCGGATCGCCAGCCTTGTCGCGGGTAGGCTCGCCGGCCTGCGCCCCGAGAGCGCCGGCCAGTGTCAATGCCGCCAACATGACAGCCGCAAGCCGTCTACCCCGCTGAACTTGCACCCGTCCCCCCCTTGTGCCGGTTCAATGCAAATCACTTGCAGAATGCGCCATCAAGCGTGGCGCGACTATGGCGTATCGGTGGCCCGGGTCCGCAATCCCCAGGTTCCGAATCATGCCCCACGCCGCATTAAAACTCACAACGGCTTTTGCTCTGAAACGAGCCTAATGCCAATTGAGCAACACTGGCGTGCGCGACGCTTCCATTGAGGTCGGCAACCTCACCGCGCATAGGTCGCCAAAAACCGCCGAGTTGAGCGCCCGCGATCGCTCTAGATCGTCTGCCGTGTTTTGTTTTGGCAGCAATACCGAGTTCCTGCAACGGGTCGGCCCGGCGCCCCAAGAAGTGCCGTTCCGGAACTCGGCACTGTATTGCCACAAAGCCGCACTCCGGCCGGATTATCGTTGCCTGGCAAGGGGCTTTCGTGCCGGCCCAGCGCCTGCCAGAATAATTGGTATAAGGTGTGCGCAGCCATGCTCCGGGGGTCAACAATGTCGCGTATCCGGGAGGGGAAAAAGTAATGTCGACCGCTAATGCCGCCGCTGCTCTTCGAGATGCTCATCTGTCGGCGGCGCATCCGACAGCAAGTTCCCAAGACAGCGATGCGCGCGCTCCCCAATCGATTGCCATTTCGCTGAAGCCTCCGGTGGAGCCGGCAGCCGAGCCGACGACGGCAGAGCCCGGCGCGTCACCCAAGCAACCGCCCATCATCGAGCCCGAGCGCGAGACGTTCATACCCGTCACCCGCTTTGCATTGATGGACCGGTTGACGACGCCGCAGGCTTGGCCGGGCCGCATTTCGGGGGATGCGCGCCGCTTCTTCCAGTATCTCGATTATTGGCGTCATCAGAAGTATGCCGCGCGCACGCTGGCGCTGGAGCAGGCCTATGAGCCCTTCAGTCCGGATACCGACCTGCTGTTGACGCGCAAGTTCACCGCCGACGAGCGGGCGGCCATGCAGCAGCGCGTCATTACCGAGATGGCGCACATACTCGAGCAGGCAAACTATCGCCGCATCGATCCCAAGGACGTCAACATCATCATGACGGCCGAGTCGCACTATGGCCTCGACCTGTTCGTCGATTTCACGGCATTCGAGGAAGTGCTGATCTACTACCGCGGCGCCTCCAAGCGCGCGCACGAGCGCCGTTCCCTGCGCAAGTTCATGCGCAAGGAAGAGTTCGATGTGCCGATCTACCAGCGGTTGTTCTTGCTGTTCAAGCTGAAGCCGTTCGAAGTGCGCGTGCGCGAAGTGATGGAGAAGGAGCATATTTCCCATAAGGATGCGCGCAAGCTCGTGACCAAGATGCGCTCGATGCTTCCCGCCGAAATCCGGGAAGACAACATCTACATGAAGCTCTTCAAGAACATTCCGCGCACCGACCTCGAAATGGTGTTCCCCAACACGGTCGTCAAATTCCGCATGCTCGACAAGCTGAAGCTCGGCGCGACGTCGGTCGGCGGCCTCGGCATGGGTGTTGCGAGCTCGGCCGGCAAGCTCGCTTTGCTATTCTCCAACCCGATTGTGGCGGCGGGTGCGGTGGCGAGCCTGGGTGCGGTGATCGGACGGCAGGTGATGAGCTTCTTGAACCAGAAGCAGAAGTACATGGTGGTGATGGCGCAGAACCTCTACTTCCACTCGATGGCCGACAACCGTGGCGTCATGATCAAGATCGCCGATCGCGCCGCCGAAGAGGACGTGAAAGAGGAAATGCTGCTCTATACGGTGCTGGTCAAAGAGCCCTCGCGCCGTACCGATCTGCCGGCCATCGATGCCGCTATCGAGCAGTATCTGGCGGCCGAATTCGGCGTCAGTGTCGATTTCGACCTGGAGGACGCGCTGGAGCGACTGATCCACGACGGTATCGTCAAGGAAATGCCGGACGGCATCCTGAAAACGCTTGCCCCGCGCCAGGCGGCTCTGCATCTCGATGCGATGTGGGACGTGTTCCTCGATCACCTGCCGGACCCGCGCACCGGCGAGGGCTTCGAGTTCGAGGGCGACTCGGACGAAGTTCTGGAGGCAGAGCGCCGCCGCATGGCGATGGACAGCGAGCCCGTCGCGGAGGCATGATCGCGCGCCGCGCCTTATGCCGGCAATTCCCGCCGCCGCAATCAACCCACGCCTGACCAGATACGAGGCCTGAATGAGCGCCCGCCGACTTGCGCTGACGGTCGCCGACCGCGATCGTGCCCACACGATTGCAGGCGCGATTCAAAACCTGATAGTTCCCGCGCCCGGAGCGTTGACACTGTTCGAAGCCGCTGGCGACGGCTGGCGCATCGACGCCTACTACGACGATGACCCGCCTTCGCCCGAAGCGATGCGCGAGTTGCTTGTGCAATTGCTGTCATTGCCGGCGCACGAGCACATTGCGATCTCGCTGGAAGATGTGCCCGATCTCAATTGGGTGGCGATTTCACAAGCCGCACTGCCACCCGTCACCGCTGGTCGCTACACCATTCATGGCAGCCACGACCGCGACCGTGTTCCGCAGGGTCCAGGCGCCATACTGATCGATGCGGGGGAGGCGTTTGGCACCGCGCATCACGCCACCACGTATGGCTGCCTGCTGGCCATCGACAAGCTGACGCGACGCCGCGTGTTCCACAACGTGCTCGATCTGGGCTGCGGTTCGGGTGTTCTGGCCATCGGCGTGCACCGTGCGATGACGCGAGCGCGTATTCTGGCCAGCGACGTCGATGCCCCGTCGGTCGCAGTTGCCCGCGACAATGCCCGCGCCAACCGGTGCGCCGCCGCAATCGGCTTTGTCGCGGCCCACGGCTTCAATCACGCGCGGCTTCGAAACGCGCGCTTCGACCTCATCGTCGCCAACATCCTCGCAGGTCCGCTGATCGATCTGGCGCGCCAAGTTGCGCGCGCCACAAAACCCGGCGGCAGCGTCGTTCTTTCCGGTTTGCTGGTGCGCCAAGCCCCCGCCGTGATCGCCGCATATCGCACCGCAGGCTTCCGTCTCGATCACCATGCGCGCATCCACGAGTGGTCGACGCTGGTGTTGACACGCAATGGCGCTAGCCGGCCTCAGGAGCGCACGCGCGCAACCCGAGTTGCGCATTCACGCCGTCGAGCCGTACACCTCAGCGTGAAAAGCCAGCCCAGAACCAACGCGCCCCGACCGGCCGTTGGCCGATCGGGGCGCTGAAAACTCTGAGCCACGTTGGTGGCTTGAGGGAACCCTAAACCCAACCCACGACAGGAATGTGACGGTCCGACTTGAACTTTGCGATTTCGGCGTCGGTAAACCCGATCGCCCGCAGATCGTCCTGCGGCATGCGCGCCAGATAAGGCCGCACGAGACGCTCCGCCCGGGCCTGATTTGCCGCGGACAACACTTCAATGACCTTAGAGAGCCTGACGCCCAAGGCGGATGCAGGCGATGATTCGGCCGGAAGCTCCCGGCCCATGGTCAGGGTGGTCTTGCTCATGATCTCTCAACCCCTTGTGCCGGGGCCCTTTTGCTCAAAATCACTGCGAACCGCGGATTTTTTCCGTCTGATCGCAGCCAGTGGTGGGAACATAAGTGATTGGTTCCGGCTGCGGCAGGCAAAATGTTGCATTGCAGCAATGCGGGTGGGGAATGGCAGGTAAAGCGAGTCTTAAACCAGCCGTATTGCCGCGTTCGCCGTTGCCCGGCGGGCTGGTGCGCCTTATGACCAAGGCGATGTTTCAAACCTTCGATCTCACCAGTGATCCCAGTCTTGCCGCCGCGCGCGTCGCCGCGCTGCGCCAGCTGATGCGTGCCCGAGGCATCGACGCCTATCATGTCCCACGCGCCGATGAGCACCAGGGCGAATACGTGCCGCCAGCAAGTGAACGGCTGGCCTGGCTGACGGGCTTCACCGGCAGTGCCGGCCTTGCCGTGATCGGATTGGAACACGCCGCACTTCTGGTCGATGGCCGCTATACGGTGCAGGCGCGCGCGCAGGTCGACACTTCGATCTTCGAGATCATTCAGATTCCAGCGCGTGGCATCAAGGATTGGGCAGCCGAAGCCTTGAAGGCCGGCCAGACGATCGGCTTTGATCCTTGGCTGGTGACGATCGCCCAGGTCGAGCAGATCCGCGGCGAACTGTCGAAACGCGAGATCGGGTTCAAGGAGATCCCCGGCAATCTCGTCGATCGCGTGTGGGGGCGGGCCCGACCAAAGCCGCCGACGGGCGTCGTCAAACTGCAGCCGCTGGCGCTTGCTGGAGAAGCTGCCTCCGACAAAATCGCGCAGCTGCAGAAAAAGCTGATCGAGGATCGGCACGACGCCGCGGTGCTGACCCAGCCCGACTCGATCTGCTGGCTGTTCAACATTCGCGGCAGCGACGTGCCCCACAATCCGGTGGTACTGGCGTTCGCAATACTCAACGCACGTTCCAAACCCGATCTGTTCATCGCACCGGAAAAACTCGATGCGGAAACCCGGCGTGCGCTGAAGCCCATCGCCAACCTGCGCGCGCCCAAGGATCTGGCCGATGTGATCGACGGTCTGAAACAGGCGGAACGCTGCGTGCGGCTGACACCGGCGAGCGCGGGTTGGTGGTTCGCACGGCGGCTCGGCAGCAAACGCTTCGCTCGCGGCACCGACCCCGTGCAGTTGCCCAAGGCAATCAAGAACGCCGCCGAGATCGCCGGCAGCCGTGCTGCCCATTTGCGCGATGGCGCTGCCGTCGTGCGGTTTCTCGCCTGGATCGATCGTGCTTCAGTGCGTGGCAGCCTCGACGAGATCACGGCGGTGGAGAAGCTCGAAGCCCTGCGCCGCGACACGGGCAAGCTCGCCGAGATCAGCTTCGACACCATCTCGGGTAGCGGACCCAACGGCGCCATCGTGCATTACCGGGTGACGCGCGCCACCAACCGCAAGCTCGGGGCAGGTGAATTATTTCTCATCGACTCCGGCGCGCAATATGCCGACGGGACCACCGACATCACCCGTACGGTGGCCATCGGCAAGCCGACCGAGGAAATGCGCGATCGCTTCACGCGCGTCTTGCAGGGCCACATCGCGATTGCAACGGCGCGCTTTCCCAAGGGCACACGCGGCGTCGATCTCGACAGTCACGCCCGGATGGCGCTGTGGAAATGCGGGCTGGATTACGATCACGGCACCGGCCACGGAGTCGGCAGCTACCTATCGGTACACGAGGGACCGCAATCGATCAGCCGGCTCGGCACGGTGACGCTGGAGCCCGGCATGATCATTTCCAACGAGCCCGGCTACTACAAGGAAGGCGCATTCGGCATCCGCATCGAAAATCTCGTACTCGTCAACGAAGCCCGCGTGCCCGACGGCGGCGATCGCGCGATGCTCGATTTCGAAACGTTGACGCTGGCGCCGATCGATCGCCGGCTGGTCAAAAAATCGCTTCTGGATGCGCACGAGCGCGCCTGGCTCGATGCCTACCATGCGCGCGTCCACGAATTGATCTTGCCGCTGCTCGATGACGATGGCGAACGCCAATGGCTTGCCGCCGCCTGCCGGCCATTGTGATCGCGACAAGAACCTGATTCAAAGACTTGGCGCAGGCCACCGCCGCTCAATACAATTCCGCCGAAGCTGAACCTGCTCGGGCGCCCTCGATTGCTGCCCCAAAGGCATCAAGCGGCGCGGGCAACATCCGCATCCGCCGCATTGCGCATCCACACCAAGACCTTCTCGATATCGGGCGGCGGGCCGTTTCGCAAAATGCCCTGGCCATTACGCGATGTCGCAAACGTCAAAAGCGCCGACATCAGCGTCGCATGATCGGCTGTGGCCACCATCGTTGCCGAGCGGAAGCCGGCGCCGACCAGCAATTGCGCATGCGTGCCGCGCAGGAACGGCACGGTGATGACGAGACGCGCTTGATCCTGCCAATCGCGCACGGCCGCAGCCGTGATGTGGCGCGCGGTGACGAGCATGCCAACCTCGTCGGGATCGGCAGCCAGCAGATCGCGCACCGTGAATAGGCGCGCCGGCCGCAGTCTCTCTGCCGTGCGCGGTCCGATCGACGGCGCATCGACAATGTCGTCGTCGAGCGAAAGATAGAAGCGTTTCTCTGAGACTTCGGCCGACTTGACCGCGGCGATCACCGCGACAGCAGCCGTGTTGTGGGACGCGCGCAAGTGATGCGAGGGACGCATCGCCGCGACGGTCGTGCGTGAGCGGCGTCGGCGCGCGGATTGGTGCCGCTCGCCGAACCGTCTGAAGTGACCACCCTTCCGGCGCGCGGCCCGCCACGCTTTTGCATCAGTCATGCAACACCACCACGAGCGTTCGCGACGCACTGGTCTGCGTTTCATTTCAGCGCGTCTGATGCTGGCGTACCGCAAGCTGCCAAAGCGGCGGCGCAGGCGGCGAGCCCCGCGACCAAGCACCCGTCTGATGCCGTGCATCTGCACCCCGGCTGCGTCCATGAAGGCGCGCGCGTGCGGCCTGCGGTAAAGCCTGCTGCTTGTTCCCGCGCCATCCTCGATTGGGGCATGGGTTTGCTGCTGCGGAGCCAGCTGCGAAAGCCCCGCCACGCTCCGCTCACCATACGCATCGCGGTCAGCCTCCGGGGCACCGCTCTGCCTGCGAAGAGCAAGCTCGGCGTCACGCTGTCGCTGCGCCAGAGCATCGAGCCGAACGACGATCTCCTGCATCTGCGAGCGCCAATCGTCTGCTTGCGGCAACCGCTCGCGCTGCCGCGACAGCTCTCGCAGCGTGTAGGCAATGCGTTGGCGATCGTCCTCTACCTGTTGCGTCAACTGCGCAAGACGCTGCGAAAATTCGCGCTCCAATTCGGCAAGGCGCAAGGCGAGGCTGTCGCTCCACGTCGCGTCGGCATGCAAGGGTGTTTGGCTAGGCGAGGCACCGGCAGCGCGCGCGATTCCCGCTTCGTTTTCCCAAGTGCGGACGTGGTGCATTGCGCCGGCCGATGCCGTCACGCGTTCTTCCGCCCGTTCATGAGCCTTGGCGCGCGCCGTCACACCCGGGGCCCGTGTCATCGCCATGACGTGCGCGAGCCCCGCATCGGCGGCCTCATAGCAATCGAGCGCGGCCATGAGTTCCTCGCAGCCCGCCGGACCACCGTGCCGTTCGTGTGCAATCTCGACGGCCAGCGCCAGCGCGGTGTTGAGATCGTCGTCGGCTTCGATCGGCTGGTGTGCGCCATGGCCCGCGTCAGCACCGGCGGCGACCAGCCACAAGGAGCTTGATTGCAGCATCAGGATATCGACGCCACGCTGCTCGAGCAGATGCACCCCGGCCGGCACGCTCGTCAACGCAACTACAAGATGCTCGATGCCGACCATGCCGTAGCCATACGCCGTCGCACACTGGAACGCCTCGTCCCATAGATCGGCCACCTCCTCGGTGACGTAGGCGAGAAGATCATCGTCCATGGCGGCCATTTCGCGGGCGCAGCGGCGGCAGATGCACATCATCATGTGAAACCGTTGGCTCGAGCCTGATCGTCTGAGATCGAAACGCATGCGTTTCCATCGAAGGCGTGAATCAGACTCACGATCAAAGACTTCGAGCAGGCCAATGCGGCTTGAGGTGATTCAATAGAGCTTGAACCTGCTCTTGTAATTCCAGGCGCGAACCGGCACAGGTTGCCGATCACACCAATCTTAAGCCTGAGTCGCGCCGTGCGCGGAACTGGCCTATCCACAGCACTGATCTCGCAGTTAGAGTGCTTCCGGAAAAGTGGGAACCGGTTTTCCGATAAGGAGCACGACAAAACAAAGGTCTAGAGCCGTTCCGCGATTCCATCAAATCCGGAACGGCTCTAGAGCGACTCAGCCGCCGATGAGGGCGATCCATTCGTCTTCGCTGAGGACGGAAACACCAAGCTCGCGCGCCTTGGTGAGCTTGGAGCCGGCTTCCGCTCCCGCCACCACATAGTCGGTCTTCTTGGAAACCGAGCCCGAAACCTTGGCGCCAAGCCGTTCCGCCTGCGCCTTGGCCTCGCTGCGGGTGAGCTTTTCCAGCGTGCCGGTGAAGACCACCGTCTTGCCTGTCACCGGCGAGGACACCGCCACCGCCTCGAGCGGCTCGGGCGTGACATGACGCAGCAGCGCATCGACGATCTCGACATTATGCGGCTCGGCAAAGAACTGGATGATCGCGCCGGCAACGACATTTCCAATACCATCGATATCGTCGAGCTCTCGGCGTGCGTCGCCGTCGGCATCCGCGGCCGCGATCATGGCGCCGCGGAACTGAACGATGCCGCCATAAGCGCGGGCCAATACGCGCGCGGTTGTTTCGCCGACGTGACGGATGCCAAGCGCGAAGATGAAGCGATCAAGCGCGATGCGCCGACGCGCGGCGATTGCCGCAAACAGCTTCTTGGCCGATTGCGCGCCCCAGCCTTCGCGATCCTCAATCGGTGGATCGAGTGCGGTATTGCGCGCTTCGAGCGTGAAAATGTCTGGTGGCGAAGAGATCAGCTTGGCGTCGTAAAACTCCGCGATGCTCTTGTCGCCTAGTCCCTCGATGTCGAAGGCGTTGCGCGAGACGAAATGCTTCAAGCGTTCGACACGCTGTGCCGGGCATACGAGGCCTCCCGTGCAGCGGCGCACGACATCGGCCTCGCCCGTCTTTTCGTCGACCTCGCGCACTGCGTGGCTGCCGCAAACGGGGCATTTGGTTGGAAACGTGAAGGGCTTTACATGCGCCGCGCGCTTCTCCTCGACCACCCGCACAATCTGCGGAATGACATCGCCGGCGCGCTGCACCACCACCGTATCGCCGATGCGGATGTCCTTGCGGGCGATCTCGTCCTCGTTGTGCAGCGTCGCGTTCGAGACGACGACGCCGCCGACCGTAACCGGCTCGAGCTTGGCGACCGGCGTCAACGCCCCGGTGCGGCCGACTTGAATTTCGATATCGCGCAGGATGGTGGTTGCCTGCTCGGCGGGAAACTTGTGAGCAATCGCCCAGCGCGGTGCGCGAGAGACAAAACCCAAACGCTCCTGCAGATCGAGCCGATCGACCTTGTAGACGACGCCATCGATGTCGTAGCCGAGCTTGGCTCGCCTTTCACCAAGCTTGCCATAGTAGTCGAGCAGCGCCTGGGGCCCATCGCACACCTGCATCAGCGGATTGATCGGCAGGCCCCAGTGGCCGAATGCGGCAACAACGCCCGATTGTGTCTCCGCCGGCAGCTCTGGAGCCTCGCCCCAGCCGTAGGCGAAGAAGGCGAGCGCGCGAGAAGCGGTGATCTTGGCATCGAGCTGGCGCAACGAACCTGCGGCGGCATTGCGCGGGTTGGCAAATACCTTGAGGCCGGCTGACTGCTGAGCCGCGTTGAGGCGCGCGAAATCACCATGGCGCATGTAGATCTCGCCGCGCACCTCCATCACCGCCGGTACATGCTTGCCGGCCAGGCGATGCGGGATCGATTTGATCGTCAGCACATTCGCCGTGACGTTCTCACCCTCCGCACCGTCACCGCGCGTTGCCGCTTCGACCAGCACGCCGTTTTCATAGCGCAGCGAAATTGACAATCCGTCGATCTTGGGCTCGGCGGTTATGGCCAGCTGCGCGCTCGCGCCAAGGTTCAGGAAGCGACGGACCCTTGCGACAAAATCTGTGACGTCCTCATCGCTGAAAGCATTCCCCAAGGACAGCATCGCCACACGGTGGCGGACCTTGCGAAAGCCATCGGTCGGTGCCGCCCCGACACGCCGAGACGGGCTGTCGGTTCGCACCAGCTCAGGAAAGCGCGCCTCGATCGCCTCGTTGCGCCTGCGCAGCGCATCGTAATCGGCATCCGAAATCTCGGGCGCATCGTCTTGGTAGTAGAGGCGATCGTGGTGTGCGATCTCGTGGGCAAGACGCGCAAGCTCGTCAGCAGCCGCGGCTTCCGACAGCTCGTCCACCGCAATGCGCGATTTGCCTTTGCTCGTCATGCGTGCCAGCCGTTGGTGATTGCCGATACTCGTTGCTGCATCAGTCCCGATCGAACTACCGATCAGCGCCTATCAATAGCCGATGCGCGTCAATCGCAGAACCTGCGCCAGCACCCACGCGGGCGCCATCAACAGATCGAGAAACACCTCCCGCAAATGTCGCGGGCGGCCTTCGACACGCCGGCCGACGAGCCAAAGCAGGGCGCCAAGGCCCAAGAACACGATTGCGGGCTGCCATAGCGGCAGTGCGTCATCGTGCGCATAATAGGCGGCGATCATCAGCAGGACGAGCGAAACGGCGGCCATCGCCGCCCCCAATCGCCACGACAGGGCGGCATAGAAGAGCCCGATCGCCAGCAGCGCGAGCAGCGACCAATCAAGACCTGGCACGATGGCAAGCGCTGCCGGCACCGGCAACGACTTCAGCACGGCAAAGCCCGACCATAACAGCAACGGCACGGCCAGGAATTGGACGGCGCGATTGATCAGGGTTGTGTGGCGCGCATCGAAATCGGCAAGCAGTCTGTCGATGATACGATCGCTGCGCTGCCGCGGCTCATCTGGTTGGTTTGCATCCATAGCGCCAACGAGCCTTCAGCAGTGCGCGCAGGCAAGCCATTCGCGCGGGCGCGATCCGCACCTGCCTGTTATCAGCCCGCCGGCCCGCCGAGCGACAGCTTGGGCACGCTCTTCCAGGCCTTGGCGATCCACGAGCCGCTATCCTCTTGCGGCGTCAACCCATCCGACTGCAACAGGGCGTAAGCGTCCTTGTACCAGCGCGAGTTGGGGAAGTTGTGGCCAAGCACGGCCGCCGCAGACTGCGCCTCCTGCTTGATGCCAAGTGCCAAGTAGGACTCGACCAGACGCATCAGGGCTTCCTCGACGTGGGCGGTCGTCTGATACTCGGAAGCGACCGTCTTGAAGCGATTGATGGCAGCGACATAGTTGGAGCGCTTGAGGTAATAGCGGCCCACCTCCATTTCGGAGGCGGCCAGCGTATCCTCGGCGACACGAATGCGATTTTCGGCCTTCTGCGCGTATTCGCTATCGGGATAGCGCGCCTTCAGCTTCTTCAGTTCGAGCAGAGCCTTTTTGGTCGACGACTGATCGCGGTTCGGCGTCTTCATCTCGTCGAAATAAGCCGACGCAATGATGTGATGCGCGAACGCGGCCTCCTTAGTGCCCGGATGCATTGTCGTGTAGCGCTCGGCCGATGCGATCGCCTCCGGCAGCTTGCCGGCCTTGTAATAGGAATAGGCAGACATGACGATGGCGCGCCGCGCCTCGGGCGAATAAGGATGATCGCGATCGAGATCCTCGAATTTTTTCGCCGCCACCTCGTACTTGCCCTTGGCGAGAGCGGTATCGGCATCCGCGTACATCTTGGCTGGAGGATCGGGATTGAGTGCCTTTTGCAGATCGTTGGACGATGCGCAGCCCTGCAGCACGAGCATCGTGCCGAGAACTGCCGCGCTGGCGAGCAGGCCAAGACCCGTTCTGTGTTCGCTCATCGCCCTATCAGTCCCTGTCTTCCCAGCGAACGCTGCAACGCGCCGCATCCCCACCGGCCTTGTTCATCACCGGTATTATTTCGCTACCGGCAACTTCCCCGGCTCGTCATCTCTGGCCCGACTTCTCTGGCCCATCGATCAGCGGCTCCATCGTCCGGTTGATCGTCTGGCCCGTTGATCGCCCGCCTCAACGACCAAACAGCCGCCCGCCTGAATCGATGGACCGCAATGCTGGTCCGAAACGCAACCCCCAAGGTTGCAATAGCATACGAGTCGCCTGTCTGTCCCCCTACCCGGCCCGGCTATCCCTGGGGTGCATCTCCTCAAACAAGCCACTTCAAACAAGCGGCGCGACACGCCCTATGGCGCGCAAAATCACCGTGCAACAGACGACGTCACGGCGTGGCAAGCGCCGCAAGATACACACCGAAGACGAAACAGGCGGGGCGTCGTCACCGATCTGCCCCGCCCGCTTCATCGTTCACCCCCGGCAACCAAGTTCCGTCGAACTCGCAAGCAGAACCTAGCCTACGCAACCCCGCATCTGCCCCCGGCAACTGCGCAACGGCCGCTACACCATGCTAGGTGCTTCAGCCGCGCGAGGCTCGTCTCAACCCCCCGGTCTCAGACGAGCAAACCGACAAATCTACCGCACATCCCAGCGCCGCCGAGCTTCGCCCGCCCGGCAATGAAACTATTCCGCGAAATTATTCGGCCAGCGCCACAGCGGCGGAACCGATCCCCATGTCGACGGAAACAACATCGCGCACTCGCGGCGCCTGCAGAATCGTCCAGGCCGTATCATCGGCAAACAGCGCCTTCAAAACATTCGAGTTGAGGCGGTGGCCACCGCGCACGGACCGGAACGCACCCAGCAAAGGATGGCCCGCCAGCGCCAAATCGCCAACCGCGTCGAGCGTCTTGTGACGAACGAACTCCTGCGGGCAGCGCAGCCCATCCCTATTGAGGATGCGGTCATCACCGATGGCGACGGTATTGTTGAGATTGGCGCCGAGTGCAAGGCCGTTCTTCCAGAGCCGCTCGACATCGGCCATGAAGCCGAACGTCCGGGCGCGAGAGACCTCGTTGCGGAAGGCGCTGGCCGTCATTTCGAGCGCAAGGCGCTGGCGGCCAATGATCGGGGTGTCGAACTCGATTTCCACATCGAGGTGGAAACCTGCATGTGGGGACAACTCGCCCCAGCAATCGCCATCCTGCACTCGGATGGGTTTCAAAACTTTGATGAACTTACGCGGCGCTGACAATTCGCGGATGCCAACCTCGTCGATCGCTTCGACGAACGGCGCCGCACTGCCATCCATGATCGGCACTTCTTTGCTGTCGATCTCGATGAAGCAGTTGTCGATGCCAAGACCGCGGAGCGCTGCGAGGAGATGCTCGACGGTGGAAACCGTGACCCCGTTTTGATCACCGATCACGGTGCACAGGGTGAGGTTCTTGACGTTGCGAACGTCGGCCGCGATATCCGCGACGAGACGTGTGTTTTGCGTGACGACAAACCGGAGCCCGGTATCAGCATCCGCAGGATGCAGGATCACCGATACCGGAGCTCCGCTGTGCACCCCCGTGCCAACAAGTTCGATCTCGCGAGCAATCGTCGTCTGTCGCGCGCCGATAAAGCGATTCGACATTCTAGCCGTCCCTCGATATCCCCAGCGCGCCGCCAACCCGTCCCCAGCGATCGCGCCACCCCCGACAACGGTTCCAGCTTCCAACGAGACGCCCTGTCGGGCTGTGTGTCTCTTTTGCAACCGCCGTGTCCCCCGGGACACTTAAGCTATTGGAATACTTACTGTCGTCGTTAACGCTTAGAACGATAACCGTGCCCTAGTAGCGACACAAATCACGGTTTCTTACACTGTGTTACGTTGCGAAACACCGTGTTGCATTGCGCACGTTTTTCCTCAGGACACTCACGATTTCAACGCCGCCCCTTGTTGAAAAACATCGGCAGTTCAACGTGTTCATCGCCTTCTGGCGCGGCGGCTGAAATTCCATCCGTGCTCGATCCGTTTGTGCGCGGATCGGCATTCCGATGAGCGCCAGCCCCATGATTTGTTGCAGATGTTGCAGATTTCGATGCCGGTAGCGACGAATCAGCGCCCCTGCGGCCGCGGCCTGTGATTCGCTCAAACAACCCCGGCCTGCGCGCCTCTGCTACTACCGGCTGTGGCGAATTCTCCACGCCATGATCCGCTTGGTCTTTGACGGACTTGGCAAAAAACTCGCGCTGGCCAACCGCAGGAAAATCTTCGACCTCTGGCATACGCCGTGCGGGCCGACGCACCTCGGCCGGTGGTTGCGGCCGGAACTGGGGTGCCTCGCCAGCGTTGCGTGCGGGCGGGTGTTGCAACGGCGGGGGTGGCGGCAGTGGGCCGGACGCTGCGGGCTGGTAGCCCCGCTCGATGGTGACGTTGCCGGGGGCCTGCCAAGTCTCGCGCGGCGGCGGTGGTGCAGATGGAGCACGCGGCGGCGCCGGCATTGCCGCGTTGGGGTCGGCGGCCATGGCTTGCGCGATGCGCTGCTCCAATGCCTGCACGGGCTCGGCTGGCATACCTGCCGGCTGTGGAATGTGCTTCTTGTTGGGCCATGCATCTGCTGCGGGCATGGGCTGCGGACGCGGTTTTGATTCTTCCGCGCGCGCCATGCCGGAGGCGACGATGGAGACGCGAATCGCATCGACCAGAGAATCGTCGAAAGTTGCACCAACAATAATGTTGGCTTCGGCATCGATCTCCTGGCGCACGCGGCTTGCAGCTTCGTCGACCTCGTAGAGCGTCATCTCGTGGCTGCCAGTAATCGACAGCAGCAAGCCACGTGCACCCTTGAGTGTGACGTCATCGAGCAGTGGATTGGCGATCGCTTCCTCGGCGGCGAGGATGGCGCGACGATCGCCCACCGCCTCGCCGGTTCCCATCATCGCCGCACCCATATCTTTCATCACCGTGCGAACATCTGCGAAGTCGAGGTTGATGAGACCATCCTTCAAGATGAGATCGACGATGCAGGCGACGCCCGAATAGAGCACCTGGTCGGCGAGCACGAAGGCTT
>CAZLHQ010000042.1:0-21947 GCA_964559355.1 uncultured Hyphomicrobiaceae bacterium | reverse complement strand
ACGATCTCATCTGCGAGGGCCTGATGGCCGAGCGCGATGCGGAAATTTCGATCTCTCCAGGTTTCCGCTGGGGCACGACGCTGCTGCCGGGCCAGGACATTACCATCGACGATCTCTACACCCAGACCGGCATGACCTACCCCAACGTCTACCGCAACGAGCTCACCGGAGCGCAGCTGCATGAGATCATGGAGGATGTTTGCGACAACCTCTTCCACAAGGACCCGTTCTACCAGCAGGGTGGCGACATGGTCCGCGTCGGCGGCATGGGCTATACATGCGCGCCCAAGGAGAACAAGGGCAAGCGCATCACCAACATGACGCATTTGAAGTCGGGCAAGCCGATCGAGCCCGACAAGAAGTATGTCGTCGCCGGCTGGGCGTCGGTGCAGCAGGGAACCGAGGGGCCCGCGGTCTATGACTTGATGGAGAAGTACATCTCGACCAAGAAAGTGATTGGTCCCATCAAGAACGAGACCGTCAAGATCGTGGGGATGTAGCTCGCCGATCAGGTTCTGTACGGCTGGTTCCAGCAGAATGTCCATGTGAAGAGGACGCGGCGGCGGCCAGCCCGTTGCTGCGCTCGGCTTCGCGCGTGTGCGTGCTGCGCCTGCAACGTCGCAGGGTTCTGTGGATGGCGCCGGCCGTCCACTTGGATGCCGCCCGCATCTCTCCCATATGCTTGATGGCGCGTTACCAAGGCCGCCATGTGCCATCACATGACAATTGCTGTTGCTAGTGGGATGACAAATGTCCGCAAGCTCCTCAAAGCCGGCTCATGCCTTGGCGCGGCGCACCATGCTGGTGCTGGCGGCGGTCTTGCTCGTCTGGCTGGCATGGTCTTGGCGGCATGTGGCCGGCCATTGGTGGGATGCGGTCAGCGGCAACAGGCCATTGCTGATGGCCAAGACGTGGCACTACCAGCTGATGGACATCTCGATCGACAGTCTGGTGCGCCCGGATACCGACGTGGTGGTGACCGAATACTCGCATTCGACGGGAACTCAAGTGGCGCTAACGGCCGATGAGGTGGCGCGCATCAAGAGCAGGCCCAATGGCAAAAAGCGCATCGTGCTGTCCTACTTTTCCATTGGCGAGGCCGAGTCGTACCGTTTCTATTGGCGTCCCGAGTGGACCGAGACAAGCATGCCGGCCTGGCACGTCGCCGAGAACTGCGCCTGGCCGCGCAATCATATGGTGCGGTTCTGGCAGGATGATTGGAAGGACATCATCTACCGCGGTCGAGACTCGTTCCTGAAGCGCATCATCGATGCCGGCTTCGATGGCGTCTATCTCGATCGCATCGATGTCTACGAGGAGCAATTGAAGGAACGGCCATCGGCGCGCCGGGATATGATCGCGTTTGTGACCGAGCTTGCCCAGACCGCGCGCAAGATGAAGCCGGGCTTCCTGGTGGTGGCGCAGAATGCCGAGGATTTGTTGACCGACCGGCATTATCGCGACGTGATCGACGGCCTGGGCAAGGAAGACCTGCTCTATGGCGCTCACGGCACCAACACGCGCAATGATGGCCCCGACATCAAGTGGTCGATGCAGCGCATCCGTAAGCTCAGTTGGGACTACAAGCCGGTGTTCGCGGTCGAATATCTGTCGAAGCCCGACTTGATTTCGGCCGCGCGCAGCGAGCTGATGTCGAAGGGATTGGTCGCGACCTTCGCCCACCGCAGTCTCGACGGCGGCGATCCGGTGGCGCCGCGGCCAGCGCGAACCATCAAATACGGCACGCCCGAATGGATTGCCGAAAAATGCCAGAACAAGCGGCATTGGTAGCAATTTAGGGTTGCGGCGGCATTATTCAATTATCGCAATCTGCCGTTGACAGCATGCGCCCGAAACCCTCGTATGCGCGGGAGCGTTCGGTACAAAGGCAGCGTAAACTATGAACATGTTCTCGAAGGCGTTGGTTGCGAGATTGACGGCCTGTGTAATCGCCGTGGCGGCGATGATGGGATTTGGCCAGCACGCAGCAGCGCAGGCAACCGGCCCCAACAATCCATTCGCCGGCGCCACCTCGTGGGCCTATCAGCTCAAGAACCTTGGGCCTGAGCAGCGTAAGGCGATTGCCGAATCCCCCTATGACCTGATGGTCGTCGATTATGCACGCAGCCTCGATACCGACACCGGCGCGGAAGTGCCGTTGACGCGCGAGGAAGTGGCGGCGATGCAGAAGAAGCCCGATGGCGGCCGGCGCATCGTGATTGCCTACCTGTCGATCGGAGAGAGCGAGAACTACCGCTACTACTGGAAGCCGGAGTGGAACAAGAAGCGCCCCGCCTGGATGGGAGCTGAAAGCAAGGAGTGGCCGGGCAACTATCTCGTCCAGTACTGGAACAAGGACTGGCAGAACATCATCTTCGGCAACCCTCAATCATTCGTCGATCGCATTCTGGCCGCCGGCTTCGATGGTTTCTACGTCGATCGCTCCGATGCCTATTACCGCTTCGGCGATACCCAGCAGGCGCGCGACCGCATGGTCGACTTCGTCATCAACTTGTCGGCGTACATCCACTCCAAGAAGACCGACGCCTCGATCATGATCCAGAATGCCGAAGAGCTGCTCGACCGGCCCAATTTCGTCGCCGCTATCGATGCCATCGCCAAGGAGGATCTGGTGTTTGGCATCACCCATCGCGAAGAGCGCAACAAGAACGACGACATCGAGTGGAGCGACAAGCTTCTGCGGCAGGCGCAGGACAAGGGCAAACGCATCTTCGTCGTCGAGTATCTGACCAAGCCCGCCTACATCGACGCTGCCAAGAAGTTCATGCAGAGCCACGACTACGTGCTCTACTATGGCCCTCGTGGCTTATTCGAGTTGAACGCCGCCGCCAACGCCGATAAGGCGATGCCCGCAAGTGCACCGGCCAGCGGCAAAGGGGCCAAACCCAAGGCGAAGGCCGAGCAGTGACCCAAAGCGAAGGCCGAGCAGTGACCCAAGGAGAAGGCCGTGCAGTGACAGGTGGCGCAAGCAAAGTCGGCAGCAACCCGCATACGTAAGGCTGCTGTCAGGTAGTGCGGCGCACGGTCTTCCGACATTGCTGTATGTGTGGCTCGACCCGGTGGGGCAGGCTCGTGTAATCTGCCGCGAAAAGGTGCAGAAAGCAGGCTGCGGAATTTTTCACGCCACCTGCCAAAGCCCAGTGTCGACGACCGAGCGTTGGTGTAGATCGGCCGCGCCGTGACGGCAGTTGGTTTGGAAAATTCGGCGTAGTCGGAAGCGGAGCGGCAATGTTTGCAGATGCGCATATCTACCTGGGTGTCGCGGCTGCTGGGCTGGCGAGCTTTCTGTCGCCCTGCGTGTTGCCGCTGGTGCCGCCATATCTCGGCTATCTGGGTGGCACCACCCTCGACCAGATGACGGCCGAGGGCGGCATCGATCGCGCGGTGTGGCGTCGCGTGGTCATCGCGTCGATCTTCTTCGTGCTGGGCTTTTCGACGGTCTTCATCGGGCTCGGCGCGGGCGCATCCTGGTTCGGGCAGCTGATCCAGACCTATAAGAACGAGCTGTCGATGGCGGCGGGTGTCGTCATCATCCTGTTCGGCCTGCACTTCCTCGGTATCTTCAAGATCAACGCGCTCTATGCCGAAAAGCGCATCGAAACCGACATGCAAGGCGCCAGCTATCTCGGCGCTTATGTGATCGGGCTTGCCTTCGCATTCGGCTGGACGCCCTGCGTCGGTCCTATCCTTGCCACCGTGCTGGCGCTCGCCGCCGAGAAAGCATCGCTGGCCACCGGCGTTTCCATGCTTGCGGCCTACTCGCTGGGGCTCGGCATTCCCTTCATCCTGGCAGCCGTCGCCATCAAGCCGTTCCTGGGCTTCATGCATCGCTTCCGCCGGCATCTGGGCACAATGGAAAAGGTGATGGGCGTTCTGCTGGTGCTCACCGGTCTGTTGTTCCTCACCGGATCGCTCAACTGGTTTGGCCAATGGCTGATCGAAACCTTCCCCGGGCTTGGTAAGCTCGAAGAGTTGCTGACACCGGAGAGCCTGCAACAAGACATCATGCGCAAGGGAGCCGGGCAGTGAGCCGTCGCGCTCGCTCGCGCTCCTACGGCGGGAGCCCACGTTGACACCGACACCCGCCATGGCCTTGACGATTGCCGGTTCCGACAGCTCGGGTGGCGCCGGCATTCAGGCCGATCTCAAAACATTCACGGCGCTCGGCGTCTATGGCGCCAGCGTCATCACCGCATTGACGGCGCAGAACACGACCGGCGTGCGCGCCATTCACGCCGTGCCGCCGGCCTTCATCGCCGCGCAGATCGATGCCGTTGCGGATGATCTCGACATTGCCGCCGTAAAGACGGGAATGCTGGGTGAGACCGCAGCCGTCATGACCGTGTGCGAGGCGATCGAGCGTCATCGCCTTGCGCCCTTGGTCGTCGATCCCGTGATGGTAGCGACCAGTGGCGATGTGTTGCTTTCTGCCGATGCCATCGATGCGGTACGCCGGGAGCTGATCCCACGGGCGGCCCTCGTTACGCCGAACCTCGCCGAGGCGGCGGCCCTGCTCGGGACTGCATCAGCGCGTTCGCTCCACGAAATGGAAACGCAAGCACGACAATTGCTGGCGCTGGGTCCAGCTGCCGTGCTGGTCAAAGGGGGGCATCATGCTGGCGCAGAGGAGGCGACCGACGTTCTGGTGAAAAGCGATGCCCCTGACGAGCCTGTGCATTTTTCAGCACCGCGCATCGCCACCCGCAACACGCATGGCACCGGCTGCACGCTGGCGGCTGCAATCACGGCGCATCTGGCGTTGGGGCAGCGGCTGGAGCAGGCCGTCGGCGCCGCCAAGGTGTTTCTCTCCGCCGCCCTTGCCGCAGGGCGCGACTACGCCATCGGGCACGGTCACGGCCCCGTCGACCATCTCCATGCCATCCGCGGAAAATCTGCGAATTAGCGGCACGATTTGCCGGCGGCTGCATTGCGCGGGCAGGCAGCTCGGCAACACGTCCCCAGCCAAAGGGGCCGACGCCCCAATTGATCGTTGATGTTTGGGGCCGCGCGCACAAACCATGGTGGCTGAGAGGAATCAACCAACGACCCGATCGTCTCGGCGTGCCCGGCATGGCAGTCTGGTGGATGGAGCAGGGAGCTGATGCGGAAGCGCGTACATTCCAGCTGGCATTTTGGGACCGGCACGCATTATCGGACACGCAGCTTCGCTTTGCGGCGACTCCTGCGCAACGGTGCAGTGGCGGGCTGCCTGGGGCTGGCCGGGGGCCTGCTTGGCGTGTCGATCGCGGCCGCCGCGGCCGATCCCGGCCCGCTCGAGCATCTGCCGGGGCGGTGGTCCGGCTGGGGGGCGATCACGCTATCTTCGGGCCAATCCGAGCAGGTGAAGTGCATCGCCACCTATTTTGTCAGCAATGCGCGCCAGCTTGAGCAGAACCTGCGCTGCGCCAGCGCCAGCTACAAAATCGATTCGAGAGCGATGCTCGAGGTTGCCAGCGATCAGGTGCGCGGCCATTGGGAGGAACGCACCAACTCTGCCGCGGGCTCGGTGTCGGGACGTGTTACAGGCAGCGGTTTCAATCTGTCGATTCAAGGCGATAACTTTACTGCGGTGATGGCGGTGAGCACCTCGCCGTGCAAGCAGTCGATCAACATCGCGCCGCAGGGCACCGACATCCGCCGCATCGCCATCGGCCTCGACAAGTGTTGAGGAAGCGGCAGCGCGCGCTGTTGCCTGTAGGTGCGTCACAGCCGCAGCCAACTGTGTTCAGAGCGCATCTGCGACTTTCGGGTGGGGCCGTTGATACAACAATAAACTTGCCAACCTGAGCCTGTTCTGGGCATAGTTTTGTCGTCGCCGGTTGAGGCCGGCAATGATCTTCCGGGGGGAAGGCCAAGCGCGATCGGGTTTGCTGCTTGGCTCGGCTGAAAACCGGTCCGGCTTTGCCGGGCCGGTTTTTTCATTCGCGCACGACACCTGCATCCAGGCACAGCAAATCCGTGATGATTTCGACACTGTATGTCGGGAAACGCGTCAGGCTGCCCAATTCGCAATCAGGTAAATCTATGCGTGAGCCCTGTGGCCAGCTACGGTCCAGGGCAACGGCACTACGCTTTCGAGTCTGTGTACGGCTGAAGCGCGAGACATGCTGCCGGGGGGAATTCACGGGGAATTGGCTTGGTCATTTGCTGTGGAACGCCGGCGGGAACCGGCGACCGGCAGGGCTCATGGGGGACGGGATGCGATCGACACTTGATGCGCTGAAACTCGGGCTTGCGGCTTCAACCGCAGTTGCGCTGTGCGGCGTCGCTAGCGATGTGGCCAACGCCGGTGGCTTCGCCATCCGCGAACAGTCGGCCCAATTCCAGGGCTCCTCGTTTGCCGGTAACGCGGCGGGCGGCGGGTTGTCGTCAATGTTCTGGAACCCGGCCGCGCTTGGTCAAGCCGGAGCGGGGCTGACGTCGGAGAGCCATTTCGCCGGCATCTGGGGTCAGGCGAACAACACGGTGGAGACCTACAACGGCACCCCTGCTCAATATATCCCGTTTGGTGATGAAAGCGGCAACATAGCCAATCCCGCCCTCGTCGGGGCCAGCTACTATTCCTACAAAATGTCGGAACGCTTGACGCTCGGCCTGTCGTTGAACTCGGGCTTCGGTCTCACCACCAAGCCGCGCGATCTCAACTATCTAGGCGCCGAGCTCGGCCGCACGACGAAGTTGTTCACGCTCAACGCCGCGCCGACCATGGCTTACAAGATCGCGCCGGGCATCACGGTGGCCGCTGGCGTGCAAATGGAATACGCGAAGGGCAAGCTGCAGGTAGCAGCCGGTGGCCCGCCAGGGCCCACGTCACAATACAAGGGCGACGATTTCGCATTTGGCTTTACGGCTGGCATCCTGATCGAGCCGGTTGCGGGGACCAGCATCGGTCTTGGCTATCGCTCGCAACTTTCGCACGACCTGGAGGGCAAGTTCCGCACGGGTGCCGTTGGCGCGTCGATCGAAGCGGATGCGGGAGTCGATCTGCCCGATATCGTCACCTTATCGCTCCGTCAGTCCATCAGCCCGACGACCCGCCTGCTCGGCACGGTCGAGTGGTCCAACTGGAGCCGCTTTAAGGATTTGACGCTGACATCGACCGATTCAGGAACGGTGCTTGTGCCGGGGCCGGCTGTCATTGGGCTGCCTGCTGGTGTTGAGCTGGCCTCGATCCCGGCCAACTGGAGCGACGGCTGGTTCTTCTCAATCGGCGGCGAGCATGACATCAACCCAGGACTGACGATTCGCGCCGGCATCGCTTACGAAATCTCGCCGGTCGATAGCCCAGAGAAGCGCTTTACGTCGATCCCCGACAATGACCGCGTTTGGTTGTCTGCGGGTGGCACGATCAAGCTCACTGAAAACATGTCGGCGGACTTCGCTTACACGCACATCTTCGTCGAGAATGGTGATTTTGAGCGTCATTCGCTGAGCGGAGTGCCGATCACGGGCCACACCGAAGCTCAAGTCGATATCTTCGCCGCAAGCTTGAAGACCACCTGGGGTGGCGAGCGGCCGCTGGAGCCGATGAAGTGAGCTTGGCTCACGCGCTCTGATGTTTTCGAAGGCCGGTCGCACGCGATCGGCCTTCGTGCTTTTCAAGGTCAAGACAGGGTGACTTGGTTGCCGCGCGACCTGCCGACCTTCGCGGATGTAGCGGCTGCCGCCCAGCGTCTGGCCGGTGTCGCGCTACGCACGCCCGTGCTCACCAGCCCGGCGCTCGACGCGGTGAGCGGCGCTCGCGTTCTGCTCAAGGCGGAATGTTTGCAGCACACCGGCTCGTTCAAGTTTCGCGGCGCCTATAATCGCGTCGCTCAGGTTAACCGCGCGCGCTACCCTGGCGGTGTCGTCGCCTGCTCGTCGGGTAACCACGCTCAGGGAGTTGCCGCAGCCGCCGCTCTGCTGGGATATGCCGCGGCAATCGTCATGCCGGCGGATGCGCCCAGCATCAAACTTGCCCGCACGCGTGGCTATGGGGCCAAGGTCGTGCCGTATGACCGCGATAGCGAGGACCGCGAGGCCATCGCGCGTGATCTGGCGAGCCGGTTGCAAGCCGATTTCGTGCACCCGTTCGACGACGCGGCGGTGATTGCCGGGCAGGGCACCATCGGCCTGGAACTCGCCGAAGCGGCCAACACTGCAGGTGTTGTGCTGGACGAAGTGGTGGTGCCGTGCTCGGGTGGCGGGCTTGCGTCAGGCATCGCACTCGCCATGAAACACGCTTCGCCGGCTTTGCGCATCACCATCGTCGAACCGCGCGGGTTCGACGATTTCGCGCGCTCGCTCTCAAGCGGCGTGCGTCAGTCGAACGCGCACACCTCCGGCTCGCTTGCCGATGCGTTGATGGCGGCCACGCCCGGGCAACTGACGTTCGCCATCGGGCAGAAGCTGCTTTCAGATGCGGTGACGGTCGGCGACGACGAGCTTGCCGAAGCCGTGCGCTTCGCCTTCACAGAACTGAAGCTGGTGGTCGAACCGGGTGGCGCCGCTGCCCTTGCCGCGCTGCTCGCTGGCAAGATTGCCGCCAAGGGCCGCAACATCGGCGTCGTGTTATCGGGCGGCAACGTCGATGCGCAAACCTTCGCGCGCATCATCACGCACGATTGAGTGTCGGGCGGGGTTGCAAGGTAAGGCAAGGTGCGAATGCTGCCGTTCAGCCGGCGTTGCGCAACCGTTGCGGCTCGGCCGGCGGAGCGGCCATGTCGCCATCGTAGGCCTGCAACTCGTGCACCAGCGTGTCGAGCAGGATCGACAGGCGGTTGGTCGTATCGTCGAGCGCCTCGGCGAACTTCAAGGCACGCTCCGACTCCATCGCCTGCTGGCGGCTGACGGCATAGAGCATGGAGGCATGTCGTGCGATCGCCTCGCAGCTTTGTGGCGACAACTCGTCGGCCTGCAGCGTCCAGGTCAGCTCGTGGATGTCCTCGGCCATGCGCAGCATGCGTGCCACAGGGGGCGGGTCGGCTGCTCCAGCAGTATCACCCGCCGTCGCGTCCGCGGGGCGTTGCGTCGTCTTCGCCACCAGCATGGCGCGCGACTGGCCGACATAACCTGACAGCTTTTCCAGCTCCAGCCGCATCAGGCCGAGCACCGCCGGCGGCTGCTTCAGCGACGTCGAAAGCCGGCCGATGGCATCTTCCAGCAGCACCGTGTCGAGGCGGCGGGCGCGGCGGCCATGCTCGGCCAGAAACCAGCGGCCGCGCGCGGTCTCGAGCAAGGTCTGCTCGATCGCCCGGTATTCCATCTCTGCGTCTTCGATTGCGACGGCGCTTGCCTCAGCCATGGTCTGGTACCCGCGTGAATGTCCCTCCCCGAGTGATAGGTGATTCGTCGTGGCTTGGGGGGCACGCAACCCTCTCAATCCCCGGCCGAAGTGGCCGCGTCATCGCAAGTGCTGCGGCTGGCCGGCACCAATAAAGCGGAAGAGAATCAAGCGATCAGGAAACGTTTTTCCGCTGATGCGGGACATGATATGCGGGCGCTGTTGCCGCTTTGCGGGCCGGCAGTTCGCCGCCTCGATGCGGCGGGGCAACGGGGCGGATGGCAATGGCAGGCTACGCGGCACGGGTCAGCGTCTTTTACGCCGCGCTGTTCCTGATCTATGGCGTGCATCTGCCGTATCTGCCGGTGTGGCTCGAATGGCGCGGGCTGACCGCCTTCGATATCGGTCTCATCACCTCGCTGCCCTACTTTCTGAGATTGTTCGCGACGCCCTCGATCGCCTTTCTCGCCGATCGCTCGGGCCGTCACGCGCACATGATCTTGATATTGTCCTGGATCGGGTTGGCATCGGCGCTGGTGCTGTCGCAGATGTCCGGGTTCTGGCCGATACTGCCTGCCGCACTGGCGTTGGCGCTCTCCACCTACACGGTGATGCCGCTGGCCGAAACGATCGCCATCGGTGGCGTGCGCCGCGGTCTCGACTATGGGCGCATGCGGCTGTGGGGGTCGCTGACGTTTATCGCCGCGAGCTTCGCGGGTGGTGCGGCGGTCGATTTCGCTGGTGGAGGCGCTGGCATCTGGCTCATCGTCGGCGGCTGTGCTGCGACCGTTGCGGCGGCGTATGTGCTGCCGCGGTCTCTCAACCGCGACAGTCGAACAATCGACCGCGAGGCCATCGAGCCGATAGCAGCACTCGAACCGCCGCTACAGACTGTTCGCCCGCGACGTGGCATCGACTGCGCGATGGTGTTGCGGCTGGCGAGCCATCCGTTGTTCATTCTGTTTCTCGTGGCCATCGGAACCGTGCAGGCCGCGCACGCGACGTTCTACACGTTCGGCGCCATTCATTGGCGCGCCGGCGGGCTCACGTCGTCGTGGGTCGGTGCACTGTGGGCCATTGGCGTGCTCGCCGAAGTGTCGGTGTTTGCCGTCTCGAACGCGGTCGTGCGGCGGTTTGGTGCGGTTACGTTGATGACTGCCGGAGCGGTCGCTGCGGTCGTGCGGTGGACAGTGATGAGCCTCGACCCGCCGCTTGGTGTGCTGATTCCGCTGCAGGTACTGCACGGATTGACCTACGGCGCATCGCATCTGGGCGCTATTCATTTCATGGGCAAGGCCGTGCCGGAAGTGGCGGGCGGCACGGCGCAGGCGATCTATGTTTCGACCGCGTCGGGCGTGTTCCAGGGTGCCGCGACGTTGCTGTCGGGGCTGCTCTATGCGCGCTACGGCGGCGGCGCCTATCTGGCGATGTCGGTGATTTCACTCGTCGGTGTCGTGGCGGCAGTGGCGCTGGCGCGATCGTGGGACGGGCATGCGTTGTGGGACGGCGAGGACGGGTCCGCCGAAGCCGGTAGTGAGGCGTAGGCATCGCACCGCTGACAGGCGCAGCCGCGCCGCGCTCAGCCCCACAGCGCGGGATCAGGTGGCGAAATCCAGCCATCGTGGATCTTTAGCCCGTGCGGACGGTCCTGTTTCAGCAGCAAGGGGCCATCGAGGTCCACCCATCGCGCCTGTTGGGCGAGGATCAGCGCGGGCGCCACGGCCAGCGACGTCGAGACCATCGAGCCGACCATGACGTGCAGTTGCAGGCGGCGAACCTCGCGCAGCATGGCGAGCGCTTCGGTCAAGCCACCGGTCTTGTCGAGCTTGATGTTGACGGCGTCGTAGCGGCCGACGAGGCCCGCGAGATCGGCGCTTGTGTGGGCACTCTCGTCGGCGCATACGGGCACAAGCCGCTCGATGTCGAGAAGCGCGGCATCGGCGCCGGCCGGCAACGGCTGCTCGACGACTTCGACACCCGTTGCCGCGGCGGCGGCCATCAACGGCTTCAGCAGCGCATCGGTCCAGGCCTCGTTGGCGTCGGCGATGAGGCGCGCGTCGGGGCGGGCGGCGTGGACGGCGGCGAGGCGCTCGTCATCACCTTGGCCGCCGAGCTTGAGCTTCAGCAATCGCAGATGTGGAACCGCGCGCGCTGCCGTCGCCATCTCGTCGGGTGATGCCAGCGAGATCGTGAATGCGGTTTCGACGGGCACGAGATCATGTGAAGTGAAAAGCCGAGCGGCCGGACGGCGCATCTGCTTGGCTTCGAGGTCCGTGATTGCGCAGTCCATCGCATTACGCGCAGCGCCCGGCGGCATCAGCTCGTGCAGCGCCTGTCGATGGGGTGGACCATCATATCCCGCGATCGCCGCGAGCGTCGCTTCGACCGTCTCACCATAGCGCGCATAGGGCACCGCCTCGCCACGGCCGATGTGGCCCTCACGATCGCGAATCTCGGTGACCACCACGTCGGCGTGCGTCTTCATTCCACGCGAGATGACGAACGGCGCCTTCAGCTCGAAGCGCTCGTGGCGGCACGTGAAGGGGCGCGTGGTCATGGCGGCAGGTTTCTATTGAGGACACAGGGACGCTGACCAAGTCGACGCTACCCCGACCGCGCGCGGGCGGGGCGACGTGTCAACTGATGCGGCCGCTGGCGTGGGCGAGCAGTAGGTAGACGCGGCCCATGGTCGACGTGCGTTGCGATTGGGAGAGCCGGCCCGAAGGATCCTTGATCTCGGTGTCGTGCAGGATGCGCTCGAAGTCCATCAGGTAGCGATTGATGGTGCTCTGCAGGCTCGGATCGCCGGGATAACGGCGCGCCACTTCGTCGAATGCATAGCGCCCTTCAGCCGAATAGATGGAACGCACCATGATACCGCGCTGGCCGGCCTTGAGGCGCGTCCAGATCGCCGACGCCGTGCCGGCATCGAGCGCGCGCGCCAGCGCATCGAGGTTGAGGGTGAACGGCTGCAGGTTGGCCGGCGAGGGTGCCGCAACACCAACGGGGGCAGGGTAGGGGGCATGCGCGTTCTGGGCTGCGACTGGTGGAGCGGGCATGGCAGCCTGGCGCTCATCCTCATGAGAGGCGCGCTTCAACAGATCGCCGAGCGACCAGTGCGAATGGGCGTCTTGGGCCGCCTCGCCTGGGCGCTGCGATGAACCATGTGGGTTCGATGACGGCTGGTGCGTCGGTCCCGTGCGTGGCGCCTGCACGACGCGCGACTGCAACTCGTTGGCGAGTGTTTCGCTGAGCGAGTTATAGCGCATGGGCTGGCCTTGCGGCGGCGCGCTGGCGATCGGCGCTGCCGGGATGGGCGGCTCGGCGGCCGGCGTCAATGCGCCTCCGTTCGCCACCGGCAAGCCAACGTCGCGATTGTAGGCCTCGCGCCGCGTCAGCGTGGAAAGCTGGTCGAGTGCGCGCAGTTGATCTTGCAGGGCGCGCCGCATGGCTTCTGCCGACTCGCGCGTCGTCTGCGGCAGCCGTTCGGCTTCCTCCCGCATGCGCGCCTGCTCGCGGGCAAGATCATCCGCGATGCGGCGGGCGCGCGATTTCACATCCTCGGAGGTTTCCGACAAACGGCTGGTGAGCGAGCCGAGCTGGGTCGACACTTCGTCCGAGACGCTCGAAAGGCGGGACTTCAGTTCTGCCAGCGCGCGATCGCTTTCGGCTTCGGTATCGGCGCGCAAACGCTCGATCTCGCCCAGGGCGAGCTGGCGTGTCGAATGGGCGCCCTGCCGCAATTGCTCGGCTGCCGCCAGGGCGCGCGCTTCCGCATCCGAGAGTGTGCCTTCGATGGTCGTCGAATAGTCGAGCACGTTGCGGGTGAACTCGTCGGCCTTGCCGGCCATGCGATCGAGGGTGTGGGTCAGCTCCGCGTGGCGCGACTGGAGCGTGTGATCTATCTTGAAGTTGGCGCTTTCGAGAGCATTGGCGGCTTTCAGGATGGTCTGGCCCTGCGCCTCGAAGCGGTTGGTTACGGAGCTGATTTGCGACAGCAGGTTCTCCGATACCGATTTCAGCATGTCGGACTGGCCAGCGAGCGTTTCGATCGCCTTCAACGACTGGCGCGTGATGTTCTCGCTGGTGCGGCGTACCGCGGTGATGCCCTGGTTCAGCGACTCGTCCAGCTCCAGCGACTGGCGTGAGATCGTGTCGGAGAAGACGCGCGCGTGGTTTTCCAGTGCTCCCGAGAGTGCCTTGGCGCGGTCGTCGACCGCCTGATCCATGGCGCGGGTCGAGTTCTGCATGGTCTGGTCGAACAGGCGCAGGCGCTCGGTGAAAGCCGAATCGAGTGCGCGCGTGCGCTCGACCAGCTGGGAGTCGAGCGTGCTGGCGCGATTGGCGAGCGTTGAATCAAGTGCGCGAGCGTATTCCTCGAACACCGTCTGCAAGTTGCTGGTGCGGTTGGCAATCGCTGAATCGAGCACCGACATATGCTGGTTGAAGGCAGCCTGCATCTGCGTCGTGCGCGATCCGAGCGCGGTGGCCAAGGCGCCGGTGTAGGACTCGAGCATCTGCTGCATGGATTGCGTGCGTGAGCCGAGCGCCTGTCCGAGCGCGCCTGTGTAATTCTCAAGCACGCCCTGCAGCTCGTTGGTGCGGCCGCCCAGCTCCGATTGCAGCGAGCCAACGCTTTTGGCCAGGGTCGTCTCCAGAGCCGCCAGATTCTCACCCGCGCCCTGGATGATGTGCGCCAGATTGGATTGCTGATTGGAAAGGCGCTCGATCAGGGTCGGCACTTCGCGGCCGAGCGTGCGCAGTGTGTCGTTGAAACTCGTCGAGGTCGAGGTCAGCGCGTGGCGCTCGTTGGCGAGCTCGTTGATGAGACCGCGCACGCGCCGCTCATTTTCTTCATACGAGCGTTCGAGTGCGGCCACCTCGTTGTGCACCAGCGCTTCGAGTTCGCCGGCGCGGCCGAGCGCGCGGCCGACGGCCTCGTTCATGAAGCTCACCTGCCGGCGCACGGCTTGGCCGAGAGACGCAATCGACTCCTCCGCCATGCGGTCAGGCTCGGCAAGGCGTATGGCGACCTCGGTCATGGTCGATGAGCGCAGCCGCAGCTCTTCCGCACGCCAGCCGAGCATGGCCAGGAACCAGATCACCGCGATCGGCACGACGATCGCCGCACCGGTGAGGAATGTGGAGGGCCGCGCCAGCACGGCCGACCAACTGCCAAGAGCTGCTTCCGACGATAGCGACCAGACGGCGAAGAAGATGCCGAGCGCGGCCCATACCGCGCTGGCGATTGCGGCGTGCTTGTAAATGGCGTTGGACGGCTTCTGCTCCAACGCAAAGATGAGGCCGCCGATGGAAGGGGCGTCGTCGTTGGCCGCCACCTTGCCGCGCACGGGGCCAGCCGGCCGGCGGCGGGCAACGCGCCGGTCCTGGTTGCTGGCCGTTGTGTCAGCGTCCTGATCGGACTCGCCATCGAGCGGCTCTTCGTCCTCGACGGCCATGAGCACGGGATCGTTGGCCGGCGCCGGCGGCGGCATGGCCAGGGCGGCGTTGCCGCTCGAATGAGCCGCTGAACTGGCGATGGTTGAGCTGGCGATGCTTGCCGCGATGGGTGGCAGGGCTGCGGCTCCCGGGCCGTGGGTCGCCGAGCTCGCTGTCGTCATCGATTTGGTGGCGTTGGCGGCAGCCGTCGCGGCCGCTGGAGCGCTACGCGTTGAATTGGGCTGGGCCCCACTCGCAACGGGTATGGCGGGGGCAGGGGGAGAATTGGGCTGGGCTAATCCGGGCTTGGGCGGCGGCGATGCGGGAAGGCCCATGGCGGCAAGCGATGTGGCCGGGCTCGTGGCCGTCGCGGCTCCGATGGCTGCGGGAGCAGATGCCAGACGTGCGGGCTGATTGGCCGATGAACCTGCAGCCGCAGGCCCGGTCGAGGTGTTTGAGGCGGCGGGCGAGGGCCAGCCAGGCAGCGGCGCTGGATTTGACCGTGTGCCGGCTGCAAGCGCGCTTGCAGATGCCCCGTTTGCTACGGGCCCGTTTGCTGTCGGAATTGGCGGAGGCAGTGACGGCGGTCCGGTGCGCTTGGCGGACGCAGAGGGCAATGGCGGGATTGCTGGTTCGGCCGATTTCGGCGCTGCGGTGGGCTGTGCCGAACCCTCAGCGTGCTGGGACTCGCCAGCCGGTTGCCCCGTCAGCTTGACGTGGTCTGGCGCCGGTTTGACGTGGTCATGAGCCATTATTACGCCTGATCCCGCGCCGGTCGTGAAGAACGGCGCTCCCCCGTAACATCAACCTTAAAGCATGCAGTGTGACGGCCGGAAACCAGTATTTTCGGACCCTTGGCCGATCTATGCAACTTTCCGGTGTAATCTTTTTTGTCGTGTCTGCCGTGTCATGTCGGCCAGTGAGGCGGCTACTCCTGCAGCCGCGTCCAGCCAGCTTCGTCATGTCCCCAACATACTGCGCTATCGACGCTTTGGGGCGAAACCAAGGACCCTGTCGCCAAGTTCCTGCAGCTATCCCCTGCTTTCTTGCGCCTTATCATTTGATTGAGAAGATGGTGGCAATGCCAGCGGCCGGCTTTACCGGACTTTATCTGGGCATCGCTAAAGTGATGATCGAGTAGTCCGCAGATTGCCCATTCGGCTGGGTTGTGTCGCGTCCTGGTTGACGCCACGCGAGCCGCAACGAAGGTCAACCAACGCGCGACGTCACACTAGAGCATTGAAATTGCAAGTGTTGTTCAGACTGCGAAATCAATGTGGTGCAAGCCGAGAACTGTGACGGATGTCGTGAGCGCGACAGCAGGGTGAAGAACGGGATGCAGTGCCGGTGACAGCCGCCGCCTCAAGGATCGGTGGTTCATGCCGGTAGTGTCGATGCCCAAGCCAGGTGGAACCGATGGCGGTCGTAATCGATTGTGGTGCTCCGGAGACAGGTCAATCCGAGAGCGATACTCACGGCAATGGCCGTGGCTATGCTCGGATTCGCCCAAAGCAAACGTCCATGCACGCGGGCGAGGCCGGGGCTCCGATCGATTTCAGTCACCTGCGGCGCTATACGCTTGGCGATCGGTCGCTGGAGCTTGAAGTTCTCGGTCTGTTCGCCGGGGAGGCTCCGGTTACACTGGCCCGCGCCCGCGCCGCCGCCGACGTTTCGCATGTGGTGACGCAGGACTGGCGCAACGCCTGCCATACGCTGAAAGGATCGGCGCGAGCGGTTGGCGCGCATCGTTTGGCTGCTGTTGCAGAGGCCGCCGAAAAGGAAACGGTGGCAACTGCTTCGTCCCTTCCTGCCCATATCGCTGCCCTGGAGGCCGCAGTGACCGAGGTGTGCGCCTATATCGACGGCCTGCAATAGCCTGCATCGATAACCGGTATCGACGGGCATCGCGGCTTTTGTGCCGGTGCCCGGCTGCCCGCGTGCTGCCCGCCCCGATCACGGCCGGCAGGGATGAGCCGCCGGCAACCTGCCTCCAACCTGTCTCCTACCTTTGGCTGCGGCCTTGCGTTGTCTTGAATTTCTGGGCCTGGGCGACTAATTGTGCGCTCCGCGGAGGAATCCCCAAATCCGGCGATTCATCCGCACAAGTACCCCTGCCGCGATCCGACAGTCCGCCCCACAGGAGCAGCCCAACTTCCCATGGCCAAGATCACGTTCATTCAGCCCGACGGCGCCAGCCAGGTCGTCGAGGCAAAGGCCGGCGTTACCGTCATGGAAGCCGCCAAGTTACACGAAGTTCCGGGCATCGAAGCCGAATGTGGCGGAGCGTGCGCCTGCGCGACTTGCCACGTCTACGTCGATGCGGCTTGGCGTGATACGACGGGCAAGCCCTCGGAGATGGAAGAGGATATGCTCGACTTCGCCTTCGACGTTCGTGACGAAAGCCGGCTTTCGTGCCAGATCAAGGTGACGGATGCCCTCGACGGCTTGGTGCTGCGCGTGCCGGCCAAGCAGTTTTGACGCTGTGTCTTTCGGATCCGCCCGGACCATGTGATCGGCTCGACTGCGCCGTGCGCTCAACGGCCCGCGCGAACGCATACCCGCATACATGGACTGCCCATGCCTGTGCGTTTCGTCTCATGGTGCTGCGAACTTGCTCGCAGCCGCGACTTGAGGATGATTGGAAATGACGAGCCAGCCTCCACACTCTTCGGGTGAATATTCATCTGGTCCAATCGAAACCGATGTCGTCATCATCGGCGCTGGCCCCGTTGGCTTGTTTGCCGTGTTCGAGCTCGGGTTGCTCGACGTCAAGACACATGTCATCGACATTCTCGACAAGGTCGGCGGCCAATGCGCCGAGCTTTATCCCGAAAAGCCGATTTACGATATTCCGGGACTGCCCATCGTCACCGGGCAACAACTCACCGACCAGTTGATGGAACAGATCAAGCCTTTCGGGCCGGTGTTTCACCTGGGCGAGCGCATCGATGAGCTCAAGCGCGAGGGTGAACGCTTTCGCCTCGTCACCGATCGCGGCAGCGTGTTCCTGACCAAGGTCGTCGTCGTCGCTGCCGGTGGCGGTTCGTTCACTCCAAAGCGCCCGCCGCTCGACGGCATCGAGGGCTTTGAGGGAAAATCGGTGTTCTATTCGGTCCGCAAGATGGCCGAGTTCATGGACAAGGATGTGCTGATCGTCGGCGGCGGTGACAGTGCGCTCGACTGGACGCTCAACTTGCAGCCCGTCGCCAAGTCGGTGACGCTGCTGCATCGTCGTGACGACTTCCGCGGCGCACCTCACTCGGTTGAGAAGATGCGCCAGCTGGTGGCCGATGGGAAGATGCGGCTGATGATCGGCCAGGTGACGGCGCTGCATGGCGCGGACGGCTGGCTCGACGCCGTCACAGTGAAGACCAAGGATGGGGAAGAGAAGATCCCGGTGACGGCGATGCTGCCGTTCTTCGGTCTGACGATGAAGCTCGGTCCGATTGCCGACTGGGGCCTGCACCTCGAGGAAAACCTCATTCCCGTCGATACCGAGAAGTTCGAGACCAGTGAGCCCGGCATTTTCGCCATCGGCGACATCAACCATTATCCGGGCAAACTGAAGCTGATCTTGTCGGGCTTCCATGAGGCCGCGCTGATGGCGCAAAAGGCGCACCAGTACGTTTATCCGGGCAAGAAGGTTCTGTTCCAGTACACCACGTCGTCGTCGAACCTGCAGCGCAAGCTTGGCGTCAAGTAACCCCGGCGATCGAAGCGTTCCGCCTTATTGGGCGTCTGTCTGTGACGGGCGCTTGCTCAAGGTCAGGCAGCGCATGGCCTGCATGGTGCCGGTCAGAGCGGCTTTGAGCGCCTTGCGGCCATGGGCAAGGTAGAGCTTGGCAAAGGTGCGCCCGGCGGCCGTTGTGCCGATGGCCCAATCGCACACCTCGACCGTACCATCTGCCCAATCGAGCTTGTAGTCGGCGCCCGGCGCCAGCAGATCGTAAGTTGCAAGACCGCGCTCGTAGCAGTTGCGAATGGACCGTTCGATCAGCAGTTGCCCGGCGCTGGCGCGCTCATATTTCAGCGCATAGACGATGATGTGGACGGCACGTCGGCCCTTGCAGTCGAACCCGATCTCGATTGCGGCCGGCTCTCCGCGCGTTTCCAGACTGGTGACGACGGCGCCGACAGGGCGCTCGTCCGCACGCGCAACGGCAACGAAGAACTGCCGCGTCGCGGGATCTGCCAGCGCGTTCGAGATCAGCCCGCGATCCTTGAGCCAGACGCGCTTCAGCGATATTGCGAGATCGGCGAGTTCGCCCGCACGTTCCCCTGACGTAATCGATTGATGTGCGGTGGGAGCGCGCTCATCGAAGCGGCGCTGCAGGCGGCGGCGGTTCCTGCGCGCCTTGGACGAATAGCGCTGTTCGTATGTCGCGAAGTCGGGGGCGGAGGCGAGATCGAGGTAGGGCGCGACAAGACGCTCTGTCACAAGACCGCCGCAACGCTCGAGCAGCGGGGCGATGTTGGAATCGGCGCGCACGCGGCGAAACGACATCACATCGGCCCGCACTTCATTGCGCACGCGAGCGAACGCCCGATCCAGCACGGCGTCTTTATCGGCAAGCTGGTCGATGATGAGATCGCCATATTGGCTGACCGGATCGCCGAGAAAGGACACTTGCACCAGCCCCGCGTGGCGCTGCCGCACCATCGGCCATACCAGCACGAGGCGGCCATCGCGGCGACCAGTCAGGATGAAGAGCGGTGATCTGGCGGAGGTTTGTGCGGACTTCGGCAGAAACGCATTGCACCAGTGCCAGCACCAGTTGAACGATTGGAACACATGGATGGAACGGGCGGCGCGTTCGAAAAGGGCGTTCCATTCCTCCTCCAGCGCGTCGAACCCGGCGCGGGTGGTGACGAACGAGAACTCGATTCCCGCATCCACATGCTTCGGCTCGATGCCGGCGATCGAAGGAAGTGTGTCAATCTCGGCCACAAGCGGCGCAGGCATGGGCGCTGTCTGCTGGCGTCGAACAGCGCTGCTGTGGGAAATTTCGTGTGCCTGGGCAAGCATCTGTACAGTTCCGGAACAGGGTTAAGACAACGCCATCCCAAGCAGCAAGCCACATGCCATGCGCGCCGCTGGCGGCATCGGCAGATCGCAGCCGCGGCGAGGCCTGTGTTCAGGATGCCGTTAACGATTGCTGCGCTGTTACTGGCGAGTGCGTTGCTGCCGCAGCATCTCGCAGTTTCGCGGCCGCTCGGGGTGGCGGTTGTCTTGCGCGGGTTGTCAGCCTTGCGCGATTTCAGCCAGGGAGAGCGTCATCAGCAACCCGACGGCCAGCCACAGCATGATGCGGCCGCGTCGTGTCGGTGCGCCGGCATCCATGATCAACGCGCCCATGATGGCGCCCACTGCAATCAGGTTGATGGCGATCGTGCCGTAAAGGCCGAGCCCCTTGGAGCCGGGCAGTCGGATCTCGATGAAGGTCGCGGCGGCAAGCCCCAGCAGCAGTGCGCCGGTCAATCGCGGCCAGAATCCGCTTGGCGGCCGCGCCAACCCGAGCAGCCGCAGCATTGCAAGCGGCGCCGCAACGAGCAGCAGCCCGGCCGCGAGCTTGATCGAGGTTTCCAGCAACAACAACTCGGTCACGGCGGCAGACCGGCAGGGATGGTGTCGATGACGAAGGTGAAAACGGCGATGAGCTACTTGCCCATCTTTTCCTTCTGCTTCTCCCACCACTCATCGGTGCCGATTTTGGGACCGCTGTCGACGTTGTCGGCGCCGTCGAACAGACCGGAGAAGAAGCCATCCTCCTTGGCCGCGACCTTGCGTTGCACAGGCGTATAGTCACCGGCGAGATGGCGCGTCAGATCGGTTTTGATCTCTTTGGACTTGGCGTCCGTGCAATAGTCCTCGCGCGGGGTGATGGCGCGCGTGATGCCGTTGAAGCTGACATCGTAGATCTTTTCGATCTTGGTGATCGCTTCGCCCGCCGCACCCAGCGTCGCTTCGGACGCCAGGAATTGCTGCTTCAGCCTGACGGGATCGAAATAGAATCCGCACTTGACCGCGCGTGCGGACGTCGAGCCGACCTGGAAGGCGCGCTGGGTCGGGTCGTTCTTGGTGCCCGGTTGTTCGGTTGCAGCCGGTGCGGCGGCCGCGCCTTGTTGCGGCGTCACCGAGCCTGTCGACAGCGACGGCAAGCTCGGTCCACCCGAGCAGCCTGAAAGCGCCATGGCGGCAACAGCCGACAAGAGTGTGGCGGTCGAGGTTTTCATGACGGTATCTCAAGTTGTCCCAAGTGCCCGCTCGCAACATCGCGCGCGCCAGTGCCCTAGTCAATTGCACACGAGAACGGCATGTGGAAGGCGGCGGCAGAGGGCAGATCTGCAACATGAATCCGGCTCGGATCGGTGTGCGCTACGAGGCCAGCTGGAAGGCGTGGACGCCGATTTCAGCGCATCAACTCGCGAATCGCTCGGTCCAGGCCATCCAGCGTCAGTGGATACATCCGCCCGCTCATCAGCCGCTCGATCATGCCGATCGTATGCGTCCAGCCCCAATGATCTTGCGCGACTGGGTTGAGCCAGACCGCGTGCGGGTAGACGTCGAGGACACGCTGCAGCCACACCGCTCCGGCCTCCGGGTTCATATGCTCGACGGCGCCGCCCGGATGGGAGATTTCGTAAGGGCTCATCGAGGCGTCACCGACGAAGATCACTTTGTAGTCGGACGGGTAGGTGTGCAGCACCTCCATGGTCGGCGTCTTATCGGTCCAGCGACGTTCGTTGTCGCGCCACACGCCTTCATAGATGCAGTTGTGGAAATAGTAATACTCGAGATGTTTGAACTCGGTGCGGGCCGCCGAGAACAGCTCCTCGACGCCTTTGATGTGCCAGTCCATCGAGCCGCCGACGTCGAAGAACATCAAAACCTTGACCGCGTTGCGCCGCTCGGGCCTCAGCTTCAGGTCGAGATAGCCCTTGTGCGCGGTCTGGCGGATGGTGCCGTCGAGATCGAGCTCCTCGGCAGCACCAGAGCGCGCGAAGCGCCTCAGCTTGCGCAGCGCCACTTTGATGTTGCGCGTGCCGATCTCGACATCGGAATCGAGATCGCGAAACTCGCGCTTGTCCCACACCTTGACGGCGCGGCGATGCCGGCTCTCCTTCTGGCCGATGCGGATGCCGGCCGGATTGTAGCCATAGGCGCCAAAGGGCGAGGTGCCGCCAGTGCCGATCCACTTGTTGCCGCCCTGGTGGCGCTCCTTCT
>CAZLHQ010000041.1:0-22026 GCA_964559355.1 uncultured Hyphomicrobiaceae bacterium | reverse complement strand
CCCAGACGCCTGCAAGGCAGTCGGCCTGCAGCTCCATGCGCACCTGCAGCGCATTCGATTGGCGCTCCGACATGCGGGATTTCAGGCTTTGCACCTTGTCGGCGATGCCAAGCAGCGCCTGCACATGGTGGCCGACCTCGTGCGCAATGACGTAGGCCTGGGCGAAATCACCCGGCGCCTGGAAGCGGCGCTTCAACTGCTCATAGAAAGCGAGATCGACGTAGATCTTCTGGTCGATCGGGCAATAGAAGGGCCCCATTGCCGACATGCCGGTGCCACACGCGGTTTGCGTCGCGCCAGAGAACAACACGAGGTTGGGCTCGCGATAAGTCTTGCCGAAAGACTTGAACACCTGGTTCCAGACGTCCTCGGTATCGGCCAGAACCCGCTTGACGAATTTGCCCATCTCGTCGCTCTGGCCCGGCATGGGCGCCGGCTGCGTCTGGCGGTTGGCGCCGGGCAGACCGGGAATTTCGAACGGATTGCGGTTTGCGGTCGGTCGCGTGCCGGGCTCCATGCGCGGCATTTGCGGCACATCGGGAAAGCCACCGCCGCCGCCGCCGCGTAGGATATCGAGAGGATTGATGCCGAAGAACAGCATGATGGCTCCGAGGATCAGCAGCGTTGTGAAGCTGAAGCCGCCCTTGCCGCCAATCGGGATCTGGATGCCGCCACCGGGGAACGGGAAGCCGCTGCGCTGACCACGCCGGTCCTCAACATTGCTGCTTTCGCGGTCTTGATCGTCGTAACGCATCTTTTAGTGTCCCTCGCCGATAGCATCGCCCCGGCGACGTCTGCTGCCGCCATGGGATTTGCCTCATATGTGCATGCCGGACGGTCCAAAACAAGACCGTGCCGGGGCCGGTTTTCTGGCCTGACAGGCACTCATATGGGGCGGAAAATGGCGCGTGAAGTGCAGCGCGTGCGCAAAACTGAAGTTCATCGCCTGCAAGAGAGCGATGTTCTGACGTCACGTACAGCTCATCTACGCTGACCGGGAGCCGCGGGCTGTTGCTTGCTGAGCTTGGTCAATGCGCGAGCGGGCGCGATGGCAGCGTCTTTCGCCGTCGTGTCGATGGCGCGATGGAGGCTGCGCACGGCGCGCGATGCGGCCACGGTTCCCTGGTTGGCAAACGCCTCGTGGTTTTTCTCGATCTCTTTGAGGTCGTAGCGGTAATTGACCATGACGCCATGCGATTGCGCCAGACCCTTGGGCGAAACATCGCCGAGGTAGTTGATCCGGTCCAGGCGCGCGCCGTTGCCCAGATGGAACCGTGCCACCGGATCGAACGGCTTACCGTCGGCTGCTTTGCCGGCCAGGAAATAGTGGGCGGCAAGCGCCATCAATGGCTCCTTGACGGCCTGCGCCGCACGCTCCTTGGAGTGCCAGCGACGGCGTGACAAGAAACCCAGCGCGTCGCGCTCCTCCTGTGGCATTGCCGCGACCACGGCCTGTCCCTGCGCCGACGCCATCCAGCGCGCGAAGCCTGGCACCGGCGACAGCGTGACGAACGTCTTCAGGCTCGGCAGCTCGCGCACCAGATCTTCGACAACCTGCTTGATCAGAAAGTTGCCGAAGGAAATGCCCTTCAGGCCATTCTGACAATTGGATATCGAGTAGAACACCGCCGTCGTCGGAGCCTCGATCACGGTTGGCTTGGGCGGCTCGTTGAGCAATGGGCCAATGGCGTCGGAAACCTCGTGCGTCAGCGCCACCTCGACGAAAATAAGCGGCTCGTCGATCAGCGATGGGTGGAAGTAGGCAAAACAGCGCCGGTCGCGATGGTCGAGGCGGCGGCGCAGGTCGTCCCAGCTCGCCATGGCGTGGACAGCCTCGTAAGCGATGATCTTTTCCAGGATCGCCGCAGGCGTCTGCCAGTCGATGCGACGCAGCACCAGGAAGCCGCGGTTGAACCACGACGCGAGCAGGTGCATCAGGTCATCGTCGACCAGCTTCAAGGTGGCGTCTCCCCGCCCCATCACCAGCAGGTCGTGGCGCATGGCGACGATTCCGGAGGTGGCGCCGGGCGCCAGGTTCAAGCGGCGAAAGAACTCCTGGCGGGGGCTTTCCACGGCGTGCTGCAATCGAGCCAGCGACTGCGCGTCGGGCGCGCCGAGATAGCTCTTGGCCGCATCTGCGACGATGCCGGCGTCAGGCTGCAGCTCGGTTCCAAGGAAGGTGAGAAACGTGCGCTTTTCATCGTCGGTCAGCGTTTTGTAGCGATTGAGGATCTGGCGCGCGATCGCCACACCGGCGGCCTCGCCCCGGCTCGATACCAGATGCCGGGCGAGGTCTTCGATGTTCTCGTCATCGCCCCATAGCAGGCTCTTGGGCAGCATAGCGCGGCCCTGCTCGGCAACCGTCGTCATCAGCTCCTGCAGGAACGAGACGTTCATGGGATTGATGGGCGGGCTCATCGCATTTCGCTCAAGGGTTAGGGGCTGCGCCCCGAGTCGGATCGGAGATTTTTAAATATCGGCGCAGCGTCAAGGGATTGCAACCGCAGCACACGCCCTCCAGGGGCAGGTTAACGCCTCATTAACCGGCGCAGGCGACGATTCGATGTCGCCAGCTTGCACGTATGGATTGACCGATGGCCGAACTCGCCCCCGCACCGCGATTGAACTCCAGCCTCAACGAGGCCGTCAACGATACCGGGCGGGTTGCATTCTGCGGGCCCTATGTGCTGTCCGCCATCACCGGCTTTGCGATCTCCAAGGTGGAAGACGCCATCCGCGATCTGCGCGAGGTGCCACCCGGGCGACGGCCTGTCGTCAAGGGCACCTACACCGAGGAGGTTGCGCAGGCGCTCGACCGCTTCGGCTATGCCATGAAGCCGGTTGCGACCTTCATGCATCTGCCGCGCAAGGAGCGCCCCACCCTGTGGAGCTGGATGCAGAAGCCCCGCAACGCCTGGGCGCATTACATTCTCGCCATCCACAAGGGCAAGGAAGGGCATTGGATTTTGGTCAAGGGCGTGAAGATGTGCGACACCTTCACCGAAGGCCGCTGGACGTTCGTGTGTGATGGCCCCCATCGCGGCTGCCGCATCATGGAGGTGTTCGAGGTCAAGCGCGATCTGGAGGTGTAGGCCTCACACTTCCCTCGGCTCGCAATAGTTTGCTTTGCTCGTTGATTTGCGATGCTACTTGCGAAACGGCTTGGCGACGACCTGCCAATCGTCCTCATAGATGACGATGCCCGGTGCCATGCTGGTGATGACGTCGATAAAGTAGCCGAACTCCTCCAGCAGTGCTTTCATCGCCCAGATGTGTTGCATGGGCTCCTTGGAGTCGGTCTTGAACCAGCTTATGGCACGAAAATTGGCATCATCGGAAAGTACGTCGGGTTCCTTGAGGTTGGCTTTCAGCCAATTGAGATGACGCGTCAACTCGCTGCTGGCCCAAACCGGCGTTTCGAAGTGATCGCGCAGATAAAACGCGAGCTGGAAAATTCCCAGCATGGTGTTTGTGCCCTTGTTCGGCACTTGCCCTTGAAATCTCACGTACATGACGAGCCGCCCAGCCTGTGCGGTCAGATTATGGTGGTGACGATTTCACAGCCGGTAAACCGCCGTGGTTAGCGGTTCATTACTCTTCGTGATCCGACAACATCGACGCTTCGGCGACGCAAATAATAATGGGCCGGCGAACGTTGTTCGCCAGCCTACATGGGACTTGCAATAGAACCTTTGAACGAGCAGAGGTGCCGCCGTGGCCAAAACCACGGGGCCATCAATCCTTCGCCCTCTCCACATACTCGCCCGTCGCCGTCATGACGACGACGCGGGTGCCCGAGCCGATGTGCGGCGGCACCATGATGCGCGCACCGTTCGACAGCACCGCCGGCTTGTAGGACGACGACGCCGTCTGTCCCTTCACCACCGGATCGGCCTCGACGATCTCCAGCGTCACCCGCTGCGGCAGCTCGATGGCGATCGGGTTTCCTTCATGCAGCGACAGCGTGCAGGTCATGCCCTCCTGCAGCCACTGGGCCTGATCCCCGCACACGTCCTTCGACACCACGATCTGGTCGAAGGTCTCGGGGTGCATGAAGGTGTAGCCCATCTCGTCTTCGTACAGGTAGTTGTAGTCGACCTCCTCGACGTGCGCGCGCTCGACCTGATCGGTGGTGCGATAGCGCTCCGTGACCTTGACGCCATCGGCGATGCGGCGAAGCTCCAGATGCGTCACGGGCGTGCCCTTGCCGGGGTGGATGTTCTCGGCGTGAATGACGACGGCGAGACGGCCGTCGAGATCGAGCACGTTACCCTTGCGAACCGAGCTGGCGATGATCTTGACCACGGGACTTGATCTCCAAATGGGATAGGCTGGGGTCCCCCGGTCACGGCGCGGCTTGCGCTCATCGCCCGGTTCGGACAGATTCGGCCGCGTTCATACTCTTTATATGGCCAAAGGCCAAGTGCGGCCGCGCCGCCCGAATCTCCCGCCCCCGCCCCTCCAACAAGGCTGCCGCACACCCCATGCCCAAAACGCCACCCCCCACGCCCTGGTGGGAAAAAGGCCGCCATGCCGACCGGCGGCCGTTCCTGTTGGCGCGCGGGCAGATCAAGGCCGCAATCCGCGCCTGGTTCGAGGCTCAGGGCTTCATCGAGGTGGAGCCCGGCTGCTTGCAGGTCTCGCCGGGTAACGAGGCGCATCTGCACGCCTTCAAGACGACGCTCGTCGGCACCGACCTTGGCCGCCGCGATCTCTACCTCCACACCAGCCCCGAATTTGCAGCCAAAAAGCTGCTGGCCGCGGGCGAGGAGCGGATTTTCACCTTTGCTCCCGTGTTCAGGAACCGCGAACGGGGGCGGCTTCATCATCCAGAATTCACCATGCTCGAGTGGTACCGGACGGCCGCGCCCTATCGGCGGCTGTGGGATGATTGCGCTGAACTCCTCAGAATTGCCGTTCGGGTGACTGGTCGGGAACATTGGGATTGGCAGAACCGCGTTTGCGCACCACTGGTCGCCCCCGAGCCGGTCAGTCTCGATCAGGCCTTCGCCACGCATGCCGGCATTCGCCTGCTCGAAGTAGCCATGCCCGCCGGTCGGCCAGATCGCGATGCCTTCGCCCGCGCCGCGGAAGCCAGCGGCGTGAAGGTGGCGCCTGCCGATAGCTGGTCGGACATCTTCAGTCGCGTGCTGGCAGCTCAGATAGAGCCGCAGCTCGGCCATGGTGCAGCAGGCAGCAGCACTGTTGGGCCAGCCACGATCCTGCATGGCTACCCGATCAGCGAGGCGGCATTGGCGCGTCCCGATCCACTCGACCCGCGCATCGCCGAGCGCTTCGAGCTCTACGCATGCGGCATCGAGTTGGCCAATGGCTTCGGCGAACTCACCGACGCGCGCGAACAACGCGCCCGCTTCGAGGCGGAGATGGCGGAGAAGGAGCGCATCTATGGCGAGCGATACCCTGTCGATGAAGATTTTCTCGCCGCACTCGATGTCATGCCGCCGGCGTGCGGATGCGCGCTGGGCTTTGATCGTCTCGTCATGCTGGCAACCGGCGCGCGCCGCATCGACGATGTGATATGGACGCCGATGGATTAGGTTTTAGGGATTAGGGATTAGGGATTAGGGTTTCGGCACGGATGAACAAGGCGCTCACGACGTTGCGCACGGCAAGCGAGTTGGCCACGGCAGGATTGATTGCGCCAAGCGAGCGGTCGACAATCGAAGCCGTCGCACAGCGCTATGCGATCGCGATTACGCCGACCGTTGCCGCACTTGTCGATACCAGCGATTCCAGCGACCCCATCGCCCGCCAATTCGTCCCGAGCGCTGCCGAGTTGCATGTCACGGACGATGAACGGCCCGATCCGATTGGCGATTTCGTGCACGCCCCGGTGAAGGGCATTGTTCACCGCTACCCGGACCGCGTGCTGCTGAAGCTCGCCACCGTCTGCCCGGTCTATTGCCGCTTCTGCTTTCGCCGCGAGAGCGTCGGCAAGGGCGAGGATGCCACGCTCACGAGCGATGAATTCGCCGCGGCACTCGATTACATCCGCAGCAAGCCGCAAATCTTCGAGGTGATCGTCACCGGCGGCGACCCGCTGATCCTGTCGTCGCGCCGCATCGCCGAGGTGACCACTGCATTGTCGGCGATCGCGCACGTCGCCGTTATCCGCTGGCATACGCGCGTGCCCGTGGTCGCCCCCGAGCGTGTCAGTGCCGAGCTGGTCGCCGCATTGCGCAGCCACAGCAAGGCGGTCTACGTGGCGCTGCATTGCAATCATCCTCGCGAATTGACGACTGAGGCGCGCACCGCGCTCGGCCGTCTCGCGGATGCCGGAATCGGCCTTGTCAGTCAGAGCGTGCTGCTGGCTGGCATCAACAATGACGCCGACACACTCGAAGTGCTGATGCGCGCCCTGCTCGCTGCCCGTGTGAAGCCCTACTATCTTCACCACGGCGACCTTGCGCCGGGCACCGCGCATTTTCGCACCACCATCGCCAGTGGTCAGGCGTTGATGCGGGCCCTGCGCGGCCGCCTGTCTGGCCTTGCGCTGCCGGTCTATGTGCTCGACATTCCCGGCGGCTACGGCAAGGTGCCGGTAGATTCCAGCTTCGTCAGCAAGAGCGCCATCGATGATGGTAGCTATACGGTCATCGATCCCAATGGCGAGCGCCACGCCTACCGAGATGTGTGCGCCGATCCGACGTTGTGAACGTTGCTGTGAGCGTTGAAGCGCGCAGGCTCAGGCCGTCTCGCGGCCGTAGAACAGCATCGATACATGCTCGGCCTCAGCGAAGAACAACCAGCGTTCCATGACCAGGCCGACAGCAGCGCTGATGACCGCCAGCACCGCAAACACCGCATCGACGGCAGGCCCCGCCACCAGGATGGCGACGCTCAGAACCGCCGGAATGATGAAGGCGAGCAGCACCGACAGCCGGCGCAGTTTCTCGGCGTGGCGGCGGCCGACCTGATAGCCCATCTCGCGCATGACGAAATTTGCCCGCGTATGAGGCGGATCTAGAGGCCGCACGGCGCCGAAACGGCCAAGGCCCGTCGCCGCGCCGACGGTGTAGGACTTCTTGTCCTCGGCGACCGCCATCCAGTACAGAGACTTCATCGCCCACGATGCGATAAGGCCGATGATCGACAGCCATACCGCCCACACCGGCACACCGCCAAATAGCGCCAGCAGCGCCGTGAGCACCAGCGCGCCCGAGGCAAGTCCGAGCACGACGTAGATGGGCGCCGTCAGCGGCTGGTTCCAGGCGCGGATGGTGGGCAGCGAAGCGTAGATCATGCCGGTCGTGTACATGGTGACGATGGCCAGCATCGCACCCACCACACCGGCTGCGGCGACGATGCCGCCGGTCTCGCCCATCAGCCCCCAGCCAATGCCCATGATGCCGGTCGGCACATAGGTCGCCATGGCCGCCACGCCTTCGCGCGAAAGCCATGAAGAGCGCCACTGCGAGAATGCGCGCCAGGCACGCTCGGGCCGGCCCAGATGGAAGGTCGAGGACATCAGCCCCGCGGTCAGCAGTACGACGGCAAAACCGATGCCGAAGAAGCCGAACCATTGCTCCTGCGGCAGCAGACCGAGCGCATTGCCAAGGCCAAGCCAGACCAGGAAGCCCAGGCCGGTGCCCGATGCGGTCGTGAAGAAAATCACCGAGTAGGCGGGATGCATGCTCTCGTCTCCTCAGCGGGCCAGCATCTTGTCGGCCCAGGCAAACAAACGCTCGAGCTTGGAGCCGTCGCTGCCAGCGGGTGGAGCCGTTTCGAATGCCCGTGCGGCATCGTTATTGGTCGTCGCGTCGCGCCGCGGGCGTGGCGGCAGGTACTTGTTGACCGGCTTGTAGCCGATGCCCGGCAACAGATCGTAGCCCTCGCGCTCCTTGACGAGACGCGATACCGCGCTGTCGGGATCGCCAAGATCACCGAAGTGCCGCGAGCCCGTCGGGCAGGCGCGCACGCACGCAGGAATGCGATCCTCCTCCTCGATGTGCGGATTGTAGATCCGATCGATGCACAGCGTGCACTTCTTCATCACGCCATGCGACTCGTCATACTCGCGCGCGCCATAAGCACACGCCCACGAGCACAGCTTGCAGCCGATGCACATGTCGGGATTGACCAGGACGATACCATCCTCGGCGCGCTTGTAGGAGGCCCCGGTTGGGCACACGGTCACACACGCCGGCGTCTCGCAATGCAGGCACGAGCGCGGAAAGTGCACCATGTGTGAGGATTTGCCGTCGCCGACCTCATAGGAATGGATGCGATTGAGCCAGACGCCATGGGGGTCGGCGCCATAGGGGTTCTGGTCCGACAGCGGCGCCGAATAGCCGCCCGTGTTCCATTCCTTGCAGCTCGTCGCACAGGCATGGCAGCCGACGCAGGTGTCGAGGTCGATGACGAGACCCAGCTTTTTTCCGGTCGTGGCCGGCAGCGTCGTCATCGCGCACCCTCGCACGCCGGCATGCGCTCATTGCGAGCCGCGTCAAATTCGATGATGGAATTGCCGAGCCGGCGCCCACCTCGCATCGAGCCGTTCTCCTCATCCGCCCTGCCGCGGCGCTTCGTGTTTTGAACCGCAAGTACCCGGCACCATTGCCGCCGCCTCCTCCTGGTCATAGCGGTTCTGAGTGTAGCGCTCATCTCGCGATTGCCCACTCCAAGTGCCAACGCCAGCCTGAACCACGGCAGGCTCAACCACGGCGTTGGCCGGCAATTGCGGGACACCAAACCAGGAACGATCGCCTGCAGGTGGCATTGTCCTACCATTTTCCACGCTTATATACGTGGCCACGAATATATAGATTGCGTCAAATGCGCGTACCGCTATCTAGTGCAGGCATGTTAAGCGCGCGGATTGTGCCAGCCGCGACAAGGAGTTCCAGGCGACACCCATGCTCATTGCTCAGATTTCGGACTGTCACATCCATACCGCTGGCGACAACCCGCAGGCGCGCCTTGATGATCTCGCGCGCACCATCCAATCCATCAATGCGCTCGATCCCGCACCGACCCTCGTCGTCCATACCGGTGATATCGCGCAAGAGGCATCCGCGGCCGATTATAGCGCCGCCAGCCAGGTCCTGTCGCAGCTCTCCGCCCCGCTCTACGCCACCGTCGGCAACCGCGATCGCCGCGGGCCGCTGCGCGACGTCTTCATGCGCGAAGACATGATCGATCCCGATCCGGAGTTCATGCAGTATGCGGTCGATGCCGGCGGCTATCGCCTCGTCGCCGCCGATACGCTGGACGCGCACAGCAACCTTGGCGATTTCTGCGCCGGGCGCGAGCGCTCGTTGCGTCGCCTGTTGGGTGGCGCGGACAAGCCGACCTTGGTGTTTCTGCACCACCCCCCGGTCGAGCTCGAAGGCATTCCCGGACAGCCGCTGCAATTTCGCGATTCCGAGAGCGCGGCCACATTGGCATCGTGCATCGCTGAGACGCGGCAGCTGGTCGGCATCATTGCGGGCCATGTGCACCGCGCCAAGGATGTGGCCTTCGGCAACGTGCGCCTGACTACGGTTCCCGCCATCGCTACCGATCTGACGCGAGAAAAGGATGCCGACGGCGCCTATATCCGCCGGCCGATCTATCATCTGCACGAATTGGCGCCCGGCGGGGTGACGACAACCCGCGTCGTTCTTTAACCGACGCGGCGGATGTGGATTTAGCGCTTTCTCCCGAGATGCGAGAGGCGCTAAACTATAACCATCGCGGCCCATCCTGCGCGGGTCGCAGACCTGTTGCGAGGTCCGATGACGACGTGTGATGACGACCAGACGTGCGATTCCGGCGAACGGCTGCTGGCGCGACTGGAAAAGAAGCGCCGACCCGCCCCTTCTGAGCTTGCCGCGCTGATCGACGACGTGCGCGAGGCCGTCGGCCAGGATGCAGCCATCAAGAGATCGCCAGAAGCGACCGACCGCGATCGTTATCATTGGCAACTCGCCAAGTGGCGCGCGATTCATCGCTTCATGCACGACACGCCCTACCGTGACCGCGCCATCCTCAAACGCTCCGATCAATGGCGCTCAGTTCTCGACCGGGTGAGGCCGTTGGGCGAGCTGGAGCTGATCGACTGGGTGGCCCTGCAGGTCGAAGTGGCGACCAACCGCGAAAAGGGCATTCCCGACATGCGCCCGCGCAAGAACGGGCCAAGCTTCCTCGTCATGCTCGAATATGTCGCCAACCGTAAGCGCAAGGCGCTGGCACTGCTGAAATGGGCGATCGAGGCGGACCGCAACGGCGTCATCACCACCGGTCAAGGGCAGATCTCGGAGCGGCTGGCCGCGCATTACAAGGCCGCCGCCGATTCAAACCCAGGCAACCAGCGGCTGTGAGTGACCGTCGAACGCGATGTCGCTTCGCGTAGACTTCGATCTTGTCGTTACTCGCCGTTTCCTCAAATGACGCCGACTTGGTGGAAGCGCACATGGTCACGCAAAGTGCCGCGCGATGATGATCGCGCGGCTCCAAATGCGTACGAAGTTGTGACTCAGCGTTGCATACAAGGCCCTATTCAGCCGCTGCGCGCCTTGGCGATCGCCTGCTGCAACACGTCGGGTCTGAGCGAGATGGTCGGCTCGTTGAACAGCACATGGCGCAGCCAGTCGAGCGCCAGCTTCAGCAGCGTCTCGTCGTTCATCGCCAATTCCTCGCGCATAGCCGGCTCGATCGCGTACTTGTCGAGGAAGCTCGAGTTGAACACGAACATGCGGAACTGATCGATGTCGGTGGTCGCCATGAAGAACATCTTCTTGGTGCGCTCATCGGGCTCCTTGCCCCACGGACCGCCAAGGAATTTCCACGACGCGAGCTTCATCAGAATGTGAATCCAGTCGCGGTTCTTCTCGTCGTACTCCTCCACACCCTGCTCGGCGCGAAACTGCTTCACCGACTGCTCGTGCGGCTCGTCGTGCCCCTTGCAGTGCGGCTCTTTCACTAGGAAGTAGAAATCCTCGGGCGCCTCGTGGCCCTTCATTTTCACCGCGGCAAGGCCCAGCGGATAATAACGGCAGGCGGCCGGACGATCCTTGTAGACGGTGCAGCCCTCGACCTCGTCGAGGAATACGCACGGCTTCTTGTTGCCCTCCTTGTCGACCATCTTGAGCTTGACGATCGGCATACCCGAGCCGTCATGAACGGAAGGCGTGGTGAACATGCGCGATACGGTGCCGGGACGAGACTCGAAGTGTCGCGCCAGACGCAGCAGATCGTAGGGCGTCAGCATGATGTCGGTGTTGTGGCAACACTCGTTCCAGCACGACACGCCCTTGTGGCAGGAGAAGCAGAACGAGTTGTCGTTGGTCAATCGGATGGGTTGCACCGGATTGGCCTTGTCGCCGCGCACCGCATCGATGATCTCGATCTCGAGATCGGCCTCTGCGGCACGACGCTGGCGCTCCTGCTCGGCATAGACCTCGTCCTCGGGCACGCGCGGGGCATCTTCGTTCTCGGGATCATAAGGGGTCTTGGGGTCGGACATGGGACTTGCTCTCTTGATGGGTCATGACCGCACCGGCTGTCCGGTGCGGCCGTGCAGGCTCGGTTGGAGCCGGTCGATCTTTCACCAATGCCTCTCACACGGCAGCGTGCGTCTGTCCAGGCCTCGGGTAGTCCGGTGGCCACCAATCGGCAGCCCAGTCGTCGTCGCTATTATCCGGCCAGAATAACGGCGAGGGCAGCGCGTTAGGCGACATTTCAGCGGACTCCTCGGTCTCCTCGCCGAGCAGCCATGCCGCATTCGGATTTCTGCGGGCGTACCACTGAAGTATTCCAGCAGTGTCGACCACGCGGTCGCGCACCACCTTGCCCTTCACGATCCGCACGACGCGCAGTCGTTCGTACCAGCTCGACCAGCCCTGGTGACTGTACACCATGCGCCTGCCGAGCGGCACCTTGAGCCGGCCGCTGAACCAATAGGCTTCGGCGGGCAGCGCCTTGCACGGGATGGCACGCAGCAATTTCGACAGAACGTCGGGCGGCAGTGAAAGTTCGGCAACGGGAAGGCCGTCCCAGTTGACGTGGAGCAACAATAGTCTGCCCTGTTCCAGCGTCCAGGTGCCGATATAGCCGCGGTAATTGCCAGTGGAATAGATTTTTGGATTGCGCAGGTCCATGCGACGCGATGTGAGTAGTCTGTAGAGCGGTTCCTGGTGGAGCAAATGCATTTTGCCGTCGATGATCAATCGTTCCGGTGTTTGTGCGGTCATGCGTCCTCCCGATGCGTGGCTATGAGCACCCTCGCGGATCACCGGCCGCAGGAATGGCCGTAGATGTGGGGGTGGCACCCTCGAGAAGAAAATCAAGAATGCTTTGAAATATAGCAGAAAAGCCATTCCGGAACAAATTGACGACGCTGCAACACCTTGAAATAACGAGAAAAATAGGAATATTTTTCCTGTTTTTCTGCGGTCGTGCGATCCGACGATAAGGCGCCGCCACGACACGCAAAAAGCGAAAGGGAGCGCCGGAAATCGGCGCTCCCCCCCAATAGTCATCGATTGGCGTTGGCGGCAAAATTCGACCGCCTGCCAGCCGATCAGTGCTTGGCCTGACCGCCGTAGGACTTCGGCACCAGATCCTTGTGCGGAACCTTCTTCATCTCCCACTCTTTGGTGTCGGGATTGAAGCGCGAGTTCACGAACACCTTCCAGTTGGCGTCGTCGAGGTCGAGGAAGTCCGCGCGATAGTAGAAGCCCGGATAACGGCTCTCCTCGCGGAACAGGATGTGGCGGAGATGCGCCTCACCCGTCCAGATGCGGTGATAGTTCTCCCAGGCGCGCATCAGCTCGTGCAGGTCCTTGGCGCGCATGTGGAGGCTGTCCTCCTTCAGCATGGAGAGATAGTGCAGGCCACGCTCGAGCATCTTGCCGTTGGTCTGGTAGTAGGTGGCGACGCCCGCCACGTACTCGTCCATGATCTTCTGCAGACGCATCTGCAGCATGCGCGGCGTGATGTAGTGCGGGTTGATGTCCTCGGCCGTCGTCTTGTCCTTGTGAGCGTAGTAGGTGCGCACCGGACGATAGATCTCCTCGGTGATGGCCGCGATCTCTTCCTTGAAAGCCGGCTTGTAGTCCTTGTTGTCGCGAACGAACTTGACCATGGCCTTGCCGGCGATGCGGCCTTCGGCATGGCTGCCCGACGAGAACTTGTGACCCGAAGCGCCGACACCGTCACCGGCGGTGAACAGACCCTTCACCGTCGTCATGCGGTTGTAGCCCCACTGCCACTCCGGCGGAGCGATGTCTTCCGGACCCGACACCCAGATGCCGCAACAGCCCGAGTGCGAGCCGAGCAGGTAAGGCTCGGTCGGCATCAGCTCGGAGACCGACTGCTCGGGACGGATGTTGAGACCCGCCCACACACCGGCTTGGCCGATGCACATGTCGAGGAAGTCTTCCCAGGCCTCGGCCTCGAGGTGCTTGACCTCCTTGGGCGTCATCTTCTCGCCAAGCGCCTTCATCGCGGTCGGCGTGTCCATGAAGATCGGGCCGCGGCCGTCCTTCATTTCCTTCAGCATGGCGTGGTTGCGCAGGCAGGAGGGAACCACCATCGCCTTGTCGTAAGGCGCATACTGGGTCAGCATGTCCTTGTTCTTGACGACATAGTCCTCGCCGAACGCGTTGGTGGCCTTCGACTTGAAGAGCAGGAACCAGGCGCCGACCGGGCCGTAGCCGTCCTTGAAGCGGGTCGGGACGAAGCGGTTCTCCATCATGGTCAGCTCAGCGCCGACTTCCGCCGCCATGGCGTAGGTCGAGCCGGCGTTCCACACCGGATACCAGACGCGGCCCATGCCCTCACCCGTGGTGCGCGGACGGAACACGTTGACCGCGCCGCCGGCGACGTTGAGGATCGCCTTGGCTTTGAACACGTAGATCTTGTTCTCGCGCACCGAGAAGCCGACGGCGCCGGCGACGCGATTGGGCTCGTTGGCATCGCGAAGATACTTCACGATGAAGACGCGCTCGAAGATGTTCTCCATGCCGAGCGCCTTCTTGGCAGCCTCGGCGACGATGGTCTTGTAACCTTCGCCGTTGATCATGATCTGCCAGCGGCCCGAGCGGACCGGCTTGCCGCCGTCCTTCAGGAGCTGACCACCGGCCTTCTGCCAGCTGGCGCCGTCGACGCGGCTGCCGCCGTCCATTTCCTTCCACACCGGAAGGCCCCACTCCTCGAACAGGTGGACCGAGTCGTCGACGTGGCGGCCGACGTCATAGACGAGGTCGTCGCGGGTGATGCCCATCAGGTCGGCCGAAACGTACCGGCAATAGTCTTCCGGCGTGTTGTGGCCGAGGTAGGTATTGATCGCCGACAGACCCATGGCGACCGCGCCCGAGCGATCCATCGCGGCCTTGTCGACCAGCGTGATCTTGACGTCGTCGCCAGCCCAGCGCTTGGCCTCGAAGGCCGCGCCGCAAGCGGCCATGCCGCCGCCCACGAGCAGGATGTCAGTTTCGTATTGTACGACTTCTGGATTCTCGAATGTACCAGCCATTACTTGAAGCTCCTCGCAGATGGGGTCGGCGCCGCCGGGCAGCCGGTCGGCTCAGTCCAACCCCCTGAAACGATAGATCGATTATTTCAACGTCAGCAGGCTGGCGTCGTCAGGCCGAAGGTGTCGGCAGAGTCTTGCCGGCTTCGGTGAAGAACAGCGGGCTGTTGATGTCGCCGGGCTGCGGCTTGTTGCCGTAAGGATCGATCGAACCGACAGCGGTGGTGCGAACCGGGAACTTGAAGCGCTTGATCTCGCCGTCGCGGAACTTGATGGTCCACATGATGGCGTTGTCGGTGCGCAGCGGAATTGCGGCGCCGCCCATCGGCACCCAGTCGGCGAAGGAGCGGACTTCGATGGCCTGCTGCGGGCAAGCCTTCACGCAGCACTGGCACTCCCAGCACTGGTCAGGCTCCTGGTTGAACGCCTTCATGCGCGCAACGTCGAGCTTCATCAGGTCATTGGGGCAAATGTACATGCAGGCGGTCACTTCACCGCCCTTGCAGCCATCGCACTTATCGGTGTGTACGAATGTCGGCATTATTACTCCTCCCGTTTCGGTATCGGATGTTGGCCGCACGAGGTCGCGCGTCATGCGTCTTGAGATTTCAACGGACGAACAGACGGGATGCACAGGTACCCGGAGCCCACCCTCTCGTCGTCGGCAGATATCAATACTCTTGAATGTTCCAATGTCCAGACCAATGTCTCGACATTTTCGGGCATATTGCAGTGCGCAAAATGCGGAGAATGCTGGCTGACAAGGGCCTCGCAGTAATTGCCGACGTTATGTCGCACCTGCGGCCTTGAGGCGTTCTGCGATTGCTTCGCGATCCTTTTTGATCGCAACGCCAAGCGCGGTCTGTCCTTCACCGTCACGTGCATTGACGTCAGCGCCTTTTGCAATCAGCAGCGCGACGACGTCCAAGCTGCCGCGTCCGACCGCCCAATGCAAGGCCGGGCCGCCTTTGACATCGCGCGCATTGGCGCTGGCGCCTTTTTCGATGAAGGCGTGAACGATCGGCGCGCTGCCTTTCTTGACCGCCTCGATCAGATCGCGGTCGAGTGAGAAACGTCCCGTATCCCAACCACCTATCGGTGAATACGCAAGCGCCAGACCAGCGGCCTCGCGCGTCACCGTCTGCAGCATCGGGTGATAAGCCTGCGCCAGCGTATCGACCAGGGCGGCGCCCTCGCCATATTCGAGCGCGACCGTGCGCGCCGCCTCGATGATGTCGAGACCGAAGATGGCGCGGCCGTCGGGCGAGCGCACGTAATAGCGGTAGGTCTTGTGTTCGGCCATCACACACGCTCCTATTTGCTCGGGCAGCTAACGCGCTATATCGGCACATGAAACGGAATCGGACAGGAACCCGGCCGGGCCCTGTCCGATGCCTTCTCGCTCAAAGATGTGGCGTCACGACTTGCCGGCGTCGAGAACCTGATAATAGTCGATCAGGATCCTGGCCACTTCAGGCCGTGAGAATTCAGGCGGCGGCGGAATGCCCTGGCCCAGCATCTCGCGAACCTTGGTGCCCGACAGCGCCACGAAGTCTTCCTTGGAGTGGCCGGGCGCCTCGCGCATCATCACCACCTTGTTGAGCTTCTTGGAGTAGGCGGTGTTGTCGGCGCGGAAAGTGTCGATCAAAAGCGCGCCCTTGGGCACCTCGTCGAAGATGTCCTGCGCGTCGAAGGGCCCATAGTAGTCGCCGACACCGGCATGATCGCGGCCCAGGATCAACCAGGACGCCCCCATGTTCTGGCGGAACACGGCGTGCAACAAGGCTTCGCGCGGGCCCGCATAGAGCATGTCGAAGCCGTAGCCGGTGATCATCACCGAGTTGGGCGGGAAATAGACCTCGACCATCTTGCGGATCGCGGCATCGCGCACAGGGGCCGGGATATCGCCTTCCTTCAGCTTGCCAAGCAGCATGTGGATGACGAGACCGTCGGCGCCCAGCCGCTCCATGGCCATGCGGCACAGCTCTTCGTGCGCACGGTGCATCGGGTTGCGGGTTTGGAACGCCACGACCTTCTTCCAGCCCCGCTCGGCGATCTCGTTGCGGATCTCGACCGCAGTGCGGAACGTGTCGGGAAATTCAGTCTGGAAGTAGCTGAAGTTCAGCACCTTGATGGGGCCGGACAGCGCCACGTTGCCCTGCGCGACAAAGGTCGCGACGCCGGGATGTTTGGGATCGTTGGTGCGGAAGATCTGTTCGGAAAGCTTTTTCAGCTCGTCGTCGCTGAAGGTCTCGACCGCCTGCACGTCCATGATGGCGAGCACGGGATTCCCCTCGACGTTGGGGTCTTTCAGCGCGATGCGGTCGCCTTGCTTGATCGTGCCTGCGCTCTTCACCAGGTTGAGAATGGGGACCGGCCAGAACAGGCCGTTCTTCATCACCATCTTGTCGCCGACCGAGAGTGCGTCGGCCTTACCCATATATCCGGTCAGCGGGGTGAAGTAGCCAGCACCCATCATGACGGCGTTCGCAGCTGCAGCAGAGCTGACGACGATCGATGGCAGGCTGCGTGCTTCATGCTGCAGGCGCTCATTCTCACGGGCGTCATAAACGAACAGCGGTTTCAGTTCGTCGGCACCGTGCGGCGCAATAATTTTTGTCATGCTTGGCTGTCTCCCTCCCGAAATGGTTTGCATCAGCTATTGGGCGTGGCAGGCTCGCAGGGTGGCGCACGCAGCAGAGCGTGGCAGCAAGCGAGACAGCATGCCTCAGGTCATTTAGAGTCTGTTTTATTCGGAAAGTCGAATATAAGAATTGACGCATCCTAATTGACGCCTCCCTGGAGCATCGCGATAGCCTGCCCGGGGATGGTAGCCGTAAGAACGGGAGAAACGTGAATGGCGCTAGACGGGCATGCCGCCGGTGCGGTCAGCCAGACCATCGTCGTGGTCGGCGGGGGAATCGCCGGAATTTCAGCAGCTCTTGAGGCGGCCGAGACCGGCCATGACGTCGTGCTGCTGGAGAAGAGCGCAAGCCTGGGAGGCCGCGTCGGCAAGTTCAATCGCTACTTCCCCAAGTTGTGCCATCCGACCTGCGGTCTCGAGATCAACTATCAGAGAATTCGTAAGAATCCGCGTCTCAAGGTGCTCACCATGTGTGAGCCGGTAAAGGTCGATGGCCACCGCGGTGCCTTCACCATCACCGTCAAGCGCCATCCTCGCTTCGTCAACGAGCGCTGCACGTCGTGCGGAGACTGCGCCAAGGCGACCGAGACGATGGTTCCCAACCCCCACAACTACGGCCTCGACAAAGTGAAGGCCGCTTACCTTCCCCATGAGCATGCCATGCCGATGCGCTACGTCATCGCGCCCGAGGCGATCGCTGCAGGCGAAGGCGACAAGCTGAAGGCTGCTTGCAAGTATGGTGCAGTTGATGCCGACGAGAAGGAGACGACGTTCGAGTTGAGCGCCGGCGCCATCGTCTGGGCGACGGGCTGGCAGCCCTATGATGCCAAGAAGCTCGACGTCTACAGCTATGGCCACTCCGCCGACATCATCAACAACGTCGAGATGGAGCGACTGGCGGCACACGACGGTCCCACCCACGGCAAGATCGTGCGCCCGTCCAACGGCGCTCCGGCCAAAAAGGTTGCGCTCATTCAATGCGCGGGCAGCCGCGACAACAACCATTTGGCCTATTGCTCGCGCATCTGTTGCCTCGGCTCATTGAAGCACGCCGCCTACGTGCGCGAGCAATACGCGGATGCGCAAGTCGACATCTACTACATCGACATCCGCGCCCACGATAAGCTCGAGTCCTTCTATCAGAAGGTGAAGTCCGATCCGCAGGTCCGCTTCATCAAGTCCAAGCCCGGCCACATCCGCGTCGGAGAGGACGGCCGCCCGGTCCTGCACGGCGAATTGACGATCGACCGCCAGATCTATTCCGAACCCTACGATCTCGTCGTGCTGGCAACCGGCATGCAGCCGTCCGCGGTGGCCGGCTACAAGCCGACGGTCGGCCTGATGAGCGACGAATATGGATTCCTCGTTCCCGGCAACGTCGACAGCAACGACGGCATCTTCTCCTGTGGTGTCGCCGCAGGACCGCTCGATGTCTCGCTGTCGGTACAGTCGGCGACGGCGGCTGCGCTGAAGGCCGTGCAGGCCGTGCGCAGCTGATCCTGACGGATCGCCCTTCCGGTAACCGCTCGACCGGCAGGGCTCGATGATTTCGCAGCGGCGCTGCAGCTCGCAATAGCGCGGCGACGGAACGCGAAGACCATGACACGATTATGAGGTATCCGACGTGACCAACCAAGTGCAGGCCGACAAGCCGGCCCCGACCACGCCACCCAAGAATCCGGGCGTCTACCTTTGCCAAGGCTGTGGTATTGGCGAGGCCATGAACGTCGACGAGCTCGCCACCGTCGCCAAGAGTGAGTTTCGCGTCAGCCATTGCGTCAAAGGTGATGCGTGGTGCTCCGAGGAGGGCGTGGCGGCGATCCGTGGCGATGTCGATGCCGGCAAGGTCGATGGCGTCGTCGTCGCCGCCTGTTCGCATCGCGTGATGGCTGACCGTTTCCGCTTTGGCGGCACGCCCGTGATCCGCGCCAATCTGCGCGAGCAAGTCGCGTGGAGCCAGCCGGCGGGCGAGGAAAACACGCAGATGCTCGCCAACGACCAGCTGCGCATGGCCATCACGCAGACCAAGGCGACGCTGCCGCTGCTGCCGTCGATGGTGCAGGACTACTCGCGCGCGCTGATGGTCGTCGGCGGCGGTATCACCGGCCTCACGGCTGCGCGCGAGGCGTCGCTTGCCGGCCACCCGGTGCTGCTGGTGGAGCGCTCCGACCGGCTCGGCGGCTGGGCCAATGCCTGGGCCGGCCGCATGCCTCACCGTCCGCCTTATCGCGACGTCCAGGACATCGACATCGGCAAGCTCATCGCTGCAGTCGAGGCCGACAAGCAGATCACCGTCAAGCTCAACGCCACCGTCGCCATGACGTCGGGTCAGCCGGGCGCGTTCACCGTCAAGTTGGCGCAAGGCGGCACCGAGATCACCGAGACCGTCGGCGCCATCCTCGTTGCCACCGGCTTCAGGCCCTACGACGCCACCAAGCTCACTCATTTGGGATATGGCGCAACTCCCGACATCGTCACCGGCGTCGAATTCGAGGCCATGCTCAAGGCTGGCGGCGGCTTGAAGCGCAAATCGAACGGTCAGCCCGTCAAGCACATCGCCTTCATTCAGTGCGCGGGCTCGCGCGATCCCGACCACCTGCCCTATTGCTCGAGCGTGTGCTGCGGCGTCTCCATCAAGCAGGCGCTTCAGGTTGTAAACGCCGACGCCAAGGCATCCGCTTACATCGTCTTCGACGAACTGCGCACGCCCGGCACCGCCGAGGAATTCTATCGGCAGGCACAGCAGGCTGGCGTCATCTTCATGAAGGGCAAGTCCGCCAAGGTCGACGGCGGCTCGATGACCGTCACCTACAAAGACGATCTGCTCGGCATCGACGTGCCGCTTTCCGGACTCGACATGATCGTGCTGGCCACCGGCATGGTGCCGAATTCGACTGTCCCCGGCGCCGCCGAGGTGGAGCCTGAGAAGAGCGCCATCCAGCTCGCCAACGACATCAACCCGATGTCGCCGATCAAGGTCGCCGGCTATGCCAACGGCGATGCCAAGGGTCCGACACCGCCAGTGATGCCGCACCTCGACCGTATCCCGAAGGGCGGCCCGGTGCTCAATCTGCAATACCGCCAGGGTCCGCACATCCCGATCCTTGCCGACGGTTTCTCCGACAGCCATTACATCTGCTTCCCCTATGAGACGCGGCGTTCCGGCATCTACACCGCCGGCCCCGTCCGCCGCCCGATGGACATGGCGGAAAGTGCCGAGGACGCCACCGGCGCCGTGCTGAAGGCCATTCAGGCGATCGAGGGCTCCAAGATGGGCGCGGCGTTGCACCCGCGCGTCGGCGACCTGTCGTTCCCAAAGGTGGGCCATGAGAAATGCACCAAGTGTCGGCGCTGCACGGTGGAATGCCCGTTCGGCGCCATCGACGAGGACGCACAGGGCCGCCCGATCATCAACGCGGCGCGCTGCCGGCGTTGCGGCACCTGCATGGGCGCCTGCCCGGTCCAGACCATCACGTTCGACAACTACAATCCGCAGATGGTCAACGCGATGATCGAGGCCAACGAGATTCCCGACGAGTTCTCGGAAAAGCCGCGTATCCTTGTGCTCGCCTGCGAGAACGACGCCTATCCCGCGCTCGACATGGCCGGCATCAACCGCCAGCAGTGGTCGCCGTTTGTGCGCGCCATTCCCGTACGCTGCCTCGGCTCGGTCACGTTGCAGTGGGTCTCGACCGCGCTGCAGAAGGGCTATGACGGCATCATGCTGATGGGCTGCAAGTCGGGTGACGACTATCAGTGCCACTTCATCAAGGGGTCGGCGATTGCCAAGGAGCGCATGTCCAAGGTCGGCGAAACCTTGAAGAGCCTCGCGCTCGAGAAGGAACGTGTGACCATGGCCGAGGTGTCGATTGCCGACAGCCACTCCGTCGCCACCGTCTTGAATACGTTCGCCGACGCGATCGCAGCCATGCCGCCCAACCCGATGAAGGGCTTTTGATCCATGACCGCACCGCTTCCAAATCCGACCAAGAAGTACGATCTCGAGTTCGCCCGCTGGGTCTATGAAAATGTCAACGGCGGCGACAAGCTCGCCTTGTGCATGCAGTGTGGCGTGTGCTCGGGCTCATGCCCGATCGGCACCAACATGGACTATGGCCCGCGCAAATTGTTCATGATGATCCGCGCCGGCATGCAGGAGGAGGTGATGACCTCCAACACGCCTGCCAATTGCACGAGCTGCTATCGCTGTGTCGTGCGCTGCCCGCGCTCGGTGCCGGTGACCTATATTCTGCAGGATCTGCTCGCCAAACAGGCTGAACTCGGCTTCAAGGCCAAGGACAACCATGAGAACGTCAACTTCGCCAAGTCGTTCTGGTGGAGCGCGCGCGCCTTCGGCCGCACCGACGAGCGGCTGGTGACGGCCAAGTATTACTGGTCGTTCGGCCCGGGCGACTTCTGGAAGAAGTCGATGGACAACATGAAGATCGCGTTGGGCTTCATCAAGAAGGGCCGCATGCACATCGGCCTGCCGCACAGAATCAAGGATCGCAAGGGCCTCAAGGCCATTCTCGCCAAGGCGCAAGAGATCGAGCAGCGCCAGTAGGAGGACACGCCATGAGCAATTCCAAGAAGACGCGAATGACTTACTACCCCGGTTGCTCCTCGCAGGGCTCCGGCCGCCATCTGGATGAATCGCTGCGCGCGGTGCTGCCGGAGGTTGGCGTCGAGATCGACGACATCGACGACTGGAACTGCTGCGGCGCCTCCGTCGGCCACATCGGCGGCGGCGCACTGCCCAACCTGTCGCTCACCGGTCGCAATCTCGCCAAGGCGCGCGAACGCGGCACGCAGGACGTCATCACCGGCTGCGCTGCCTGCTATCTCAACACGCACGGCGGCAACGAGAAGATCAAGGCCGACGTCAAGAAGAAGTCGCAGGTCAACG